>DAOUEC010000138.1:0-7155 GCA_034430655.1 Anaerolineae bacterium | reverse complement strand
TGCCTCGTGGCTGCCCTGTTGAACAATCTGGCCCTCATCCATGACATAGATGCGGTCGGCGTTGCGAACGGTGCTCAGGCGATGGGCGATGATAATGGCCGTGCGGCCGCTCAGCAGACGTTCCAGCGCCTCCTGGATCAGTGCCTCTGTAATCGTGTCTACACTCGACGTGGCCTCGTCCAAGATCAAGATACGCGGATCTACGAGGAGGGCACGGGCGATGCAGATTAGTTGCCGCTGCCCTACCGACAGGTTCACCCCTCCCTCCAGGATTCGTGTCTCGTAGCCATCGGGCAGGCTGCGGATGAAATTGTCGGCGTTGGCCAGTTTGGCGGCGGCGACCATCTCTTCCTCGCTGGCATCGGGCTGGCCAAAGCGCATGTTATCGGCAATAGTCCCGGAAAAGAGAAAGGGGTCTTGAGGCACTAGCCCCATCTGTCGGTGTAGGCTCTCCCTCGTCACGTCGCGCACGTCATACCCATCAATCAACACAGCACCTTCGGCCAGCTCGTAGAAACGGGTCACCAGGTTGACGATGGAGGTTTTCCCTGCGCCGGTTGGGCCGACCAGGGCGATGGTCTCCCCGGGCTCAATGGCCATATCAACGCGGTGTAACACTCCCTTGTCCGGGGTATAGCTAAATGATACGTCGCGCAACTCGATCCTGCCTTCGATGGCAGGCATCTCGATAGCACCAGACCTGTCCTGTACGTTGGGCTGTGTGTCGAGCAGTTCCAGAACGCGCTCGCCACCTGCCGTCGCGGCTTGCAAGGTCGTGTAAATCTGGCTCAGGTCTCGAATCGGATGAAAGAAGCGGTTGGCATAGCTCAAGAAGGCAACCACCACGCCGATTGTCAACGCCCCTTGCGCGACCATCACCCCACCGCCCCATAGGACAATGCACGTTGCTGCCACGCTCAACACGTCCACAGTGGGCATAAATGTGAACGAGAGAGACATAGCGTTGATATTGGCGTCACGGCTGGCCCGGTTGATCGCTTCAAAGCGATCCTGGGTGCTCCCTTCCTGAGCAAACGCCTGGATGACACGCATCCCGTCAATATTCTCCGCCATGTCACCGACCACAGCGCCGACCTTCTCCCGCGTTTCCCGAAAGGCCACGCGTGCTCGCCGGCTGAATATGACTGTGGCCAGGACCATCACAGGGAGAAGGCTGAAGGTGAGCAAAGCCAGGTGCGCTTCCATAGCCACCATAACCACAATGGTCCCGATCAGCAAGATGCTATCGCTAAGTATGCCGATCAGTCCTTCGGAGAGCAACTCGTTGATCACTGCGACGTCGTTGATCACCCGCGAAATCGTCACCCCGACGGTGTGCTTGTCGTGGTAGCTGACCGAGAGATCCTGCAGATGGCGAAAAAGATGTCTCCGCAGCGTGGCTAACACATTCTGGCCCACCCAGGACAGGATATATCTCTGAGCAGCCGTTGTCAGGTACACGGCGGTGAGTGCACAAGCCAGCCACAGACTGGTGGTGACCAACCCGCGTGTGTCCCCCAACGCGATGTTATCGTCAATGGCAATCTTGGTCAGGTAGGGGGCCACCAGGCCTGCTCCCGAAGAGATCAGCATCAGCAAGGCGGCGAGACACATCTGCAACCAGTGCGGCTTGAGAAAGCCCATCAGCCGGAGCAGGACTCGCCCGCTGATCCTGCCCCGTTCGTCTTTAGAGCCAAGGCTATACAGCATGTGCCTCGGACCACCACGAGGGGCTGCAGTACCACCTATATTGATACCCATAGAGATCACATCCTACTCTATCTGCGGATTTCTTTTTATGCTACCAGGTGAAAACCAGCAGATAATAGAAGGTCCTTTCTTCGGAATGTTTCATAGCTCCTGCGGACGCAACTGGCGGTGATAAATCTCGGCATACAGTCCGCTACTTCTGAGTAACTCGTCGTGTGCGGTGTGTTCCGCGGTGCGATGCCCGCGCGCCACGATCTTTCCCTTGTCCAGAACCAAGACCTGGTCGGCCTGGCGGATGGTGCTCAGGCGCTGAGCGATGATGAACGAAGTACGTCCCTTCATCAGCTCGGAAAGCGCAGCCTGGATCAACGCTTCCGTCTCCGTATCCACGCTGGAGGTAGCGTCGTCCAGGATCAAGATGCGCGGGTCTTTGAGGATGGCGCGGGCAATGGCGATGCGCTGTTTCTGCCCGCCGGAAAGGGTCGCACCGCGCTCACCGACCAGGGTGTCGTATTGTTGGGGCATTTCCATAATAAAGTCGTGTGCCGAGGCGGCCTTGGTAGCCGCTATGATCTGCTCCTCGGTCGCGTCGGGACGGCCAAAGCTGATGTTCTCCCGAATCGTGGCCGCAAAGAGCGTAGTATCTTGCAGCACGCTACCGATCTGAGCCCGCAGAGAATTGATCGTCACGTGACGGATGTCGCGTTCGTCAATCAGAATCCTCCCCTCGGTAGGGTCGTAGAAACGTGGGGTGAGGTTGATCACCGAGCTTTTTCCAGAACCGGTTGCGCCCAACAAGGCAACGACCTCACCCGGACGCACCTCAAAGTCAATATTCTTCAGTACCTGGTGCCGTCCAAAGTAAGCAAAAGACACGTGCTCAAAGCGAACGTGGCCCTGTACTACATCAAGGGGCTGAGCATGTGGCAGGTTTTCTACCTCAGATTTGGTGTCCAGGATCTCAAAGACACGTTCGCCAGAGGCGATTGCCTGTGCGATCGCGGCAATGATCATTCCCAGTCGGCGGACTGGGATCGACAGTTGGCTAATGTAGCTCGTAAAGGCGACCAATTCGCCAATTGTCAACTGGTCGCGGATCACCAACTGGCCTCCGTAGAGAAGGATCAAGATAGTACCTATGCTAGCGATGAGCTGCAGCAAGGGCAAGTTGAGCGCACGCATACGAGAGGCCTTCATATTGAAAGCGAACAAACTGGCAATCTCGTCATCAAAGCGGCGGATTTCGGCCCGTTCCTGGGCAAACGCCCCCACGATCCGGATTCCGCGTAGATTCTGTTCCAGGCGGACGGTAAGTTTGGACAGTTGTTGTTGGATTGCCTTGTGCAAAGGGCGGAAGTGCGTTCCAAAGTTCAGGGCTATGTAGGCCAGGAAAGGAACGATGCTCAACGTCAATAGAGCGAGCCGGAGGTTCATCACACTCATCGAGATGGCAATGCCGATGATCAGGAGGATCACTTGGCTCAGCATCACGAGACTACGTCCCGTGAGAAACCGGACGCGGTCCACGTCACTGGTCGCGCGGGTCAGCAGCTTGCCTGTTTCGGCCCGGTCGTGGTAACTGAAAGAAAGCGATTGCAGCTTGTCATGGATGGCGTTGCGCAGGTCATAGGCCACGCTTTGCGAGGCGATCGTTACCCACCGGCCTGAGAGAAAGGTAAACACGCCCCGGATGACGGTTAGCGCCATAAGAGCTATCGCGCCCCGCCCGATCGCGCTGACGTTGCCTCCACGGATGCCCTGGTCAACGATAGACCCGATGATCAAGGGCTGGCTCAGCGTGACTCCATTGTTGATCAGCAGGAGCAGGTAGGAACCCGCAGCAAAAGCCCAGTACGGGCGGAGGTAACTCATGCTTCGCAGCAGGATGCGCATGCTTCCCGGCCGACGCAGCTTAATCCGTGCGGGTGTATCAATTCCCATTGGCAATACCCAAAAGTTGCAGCATCTCGGTCATGGCCTCGTTGATCACACGCAGCCGCTCTTGAGGTAGTGCCTTAAGTCTTTCGCGCAGGAGGGGGATGCCACCCAACGGTGTCGTCTGGGCAATGTCCTGCCCTGCCGACGTCAGATCGACAATGACGACGCGCTGGTCCAGTTCGGACCGGGTGCGTGTGACGTAGCCTGCTCGTTCCAAGGTGGAGACCTTTTCCGAAGTGCTACTACAACTGAGGCAGAGATATTTGCGAAGTTGCCCGATGGTCAGTGGACCGACTTCGAGCAAATACCGCAGCACCGAGAGCTTACCGCCGCTAAGATCCCTCTCTTGCATCTGGCGCCCATACCGGCGCATATAGCGATATAAGGCGAGAAATGCGTGGATTGTTTCCACGTATAGGGTCTTGTCTTGACTGCTCATGGGTTCGCTCCTAGTTTCGGTTTCGAAAATTTCGGTTACGAAGAAAGTCTACCACATCTGGTATTATTTGCCAAATCGAACGAGTGGTGTCCGGGAGCCGACTAATCACCGGTTGACTTACAGACGGCTCAAGAATAAGTTCATCTGACGGTGATGTTGAGCAGTTTGGGGATCGGTTCCAGCTTTACATATGTCGCACTCGCACTGGTGAATTGTCAACTCTGGACATTCGCCGGGCAATCGAAGTTGAGTCTGATAGAGGATGTGCTATAATGGTCAGAATATGAGACGCATAATCTGGAGCATCCTGGCAGCCGCGGTCCTGTTGGCCTGGACGTGCGGGCCGGTGGTCGCCCAGGACACCGGTCCGACGATGCAGGCCATGGCCGGCCTCGACGGTTACTGCCGCCAGGACGGCTGGTGCCCGGTGCACGTCCTCCTCTCGAACGAGGGTGCGGACGTCGAAGGGGAATTAAGCGTCGCCGTGCGCAGTGCGAGTGGTGGCGCCGAGCGCGACGTGTACGCCAAACCGGTTCTGTTGCCTGCTCACTCGCGCAAGGCCTTTTTCCTGTATCTGCCGTCTGCTGGCTGGAGCTCCCAGTTGGTGGTGCGGCTGGTCTCCGGTGGAGAGACCCTCGCTTCGCAGCCGGCCAGGGTGAAGCGCCTGGACGAGGCCGACCGGCTCTACGGCGTCGCCAGCAGCAGTCCCTCGGCGCTCAATTTCCTGAGCGGCGTCGCGCCGGCTGGTGGGCAGGCAGCGGTGGCTCACCTGGCGCTAGATGCACTGCCCCCCGACCCGCTGGGCTGGGAGGGGCTCGACGTGCTGATCCTGAACGACGTGGACTCGACCGCGCTCAGCGCCGGGCAGCGGCAGGCGCTGGAGACGTGGGTGGCCCACGGAGGACATCTGATCGTGGGTGGCGGCGCGGGGGCGGCCCGCACGGTCGCCGGCGTGGCCGACCTGCTACCGGTCACGGCAGGCGGCGCGCGGCCGGTGGATGACCTGTGGGCGCTGGGCGAGCATGTCGCTCCGGGCCCCTACGCCGTGACTGAGGTAACGTTGCGGGATGGGGAAGCACTCATCGAGCAGAGAGATGAGCAGGGAGACCTCGTCTTGCTGGCCCGCCGCACCTATGGGGCAGGCAAGGTGGACTTCCTGGCCTTCGATGCCGGGCTGAACCCTTTCACCCGTTGGGACGATAACGCCCAGATGTGGGAATTCATCGTTGGGACCGAGGGCACGGGCAAGCCGGGCCCCTACGCCGTGCGCAATGGGTACAGTGCCCGCGAGGCCATCAACGCTATTCCCGGCCTGGAACTCCCATCCACGTTGCAGATCCTGGCTTTTATGCTCGCCTACACGCTGCTGATCGGGCCGGTCAATTACCTCATCCTGCGCAAATTCGACCGGCGAGAACTGGCCTGGCTGACCATCCCGGCGTTGATCGTGGGATTTACGGTGTGCGCTTACGTGACAGGTTTCCAGATTCGGGGCGGCGTGGCCATCGTACACCGCCTGGCGTTGGTGCACGTGCCGGAGGGACTCCCCTCCGCTCCGGGGGGGACGGGGGGGGTGACGGGGCGCGTGAGCCAGGTGGTGGGGCTTTTCTCGCCCCGGCGCACAACTTACGACGTGCGTGTGCAAGATGCACAGGTGCGCCAGATGCCCGGAGATGAGTACTACGGCGGGCCGGCCGCACAGCCGTTGCACGTCGCTGAGGAGGCGGGGGGCTCGACCGTGACCGGATTGCGTGTGGATGTAGGGGGCATCCGGCCCTTCGTCGCCGAGGGATACGTGGACGTGCCGGGTGTGGAAGCCGACCTGGGGCTGGTTGGGGACACGACGGGCGGGCTGCAACTGGAGGGGACAGTACGTAATGGCGAGGTGCCTCTGGAGGAGGCGGTTCTCATCGTAGGTGATGACGAGCAGCGGCTGGGAGACCTGGAGGCCGGTAAGGAAGCCAGCGTTCATCTCCCTCTACGCGGCGGCGGGGTGGCAGGGAGTGGGGGTAGCGTGATCGCGCCGGCAGGGAGTGGGGGTAGCGTGATCGCGCCTACGCAGGTGCCCATCCCTTATTACCCTGGTGGGCCTGGCTTGCTGGAGCAAATCCTGGGGCCAGGGAATTACTGGGACGACCGCAGCCTGTACCGGCGCTACCAGTTTCTGCAAGCGATTTTCTTTCCCGAAGGGCCGCGCGTCACCTCCAGTGGGATGGGCCTGGGGCCGGGCGTGCACCTGGTGGGCTGGGCAGAAGAAGTGCCGCTGCCGGTCGAAGTGGTGGATCGTTCCTCGTCAACTGTCGAAACCGCACTCTACGTCTACGACCTGCCGGTGGCGGGGTTGGAAACCGGCACGACGGTCGCCATCCCGCCGGGCCTGATCACGCGCGAAGTGGTGGAGACGACGGGCTACGTGGACGTGTGGCCTGAGGGTTTTCACATGGAGCCCGGAGCGGAGATTACGTTCCGCTTCACCATCTGGCCAGGGGTGATGGTGAGCCAGGTGGGCGAACTGGTGCTGGACTTGCGAGGCAGTGGTAGCGGGAGTGCTTCTCATCTGCCAACGGTCTCGCTGTGGAACCAGGAGAGCGACGGGTGGGACGTATTGGACGTTGGCTGGGGGCGACATGCGATTCCGGACGCCGAGGCTTACGTCCTTCCGTCGGGTGATGTACTCCTGCGGTTGGAGACGGATGCCGAATGGGCGGCTGACGTGGAGAGCCTGACGATCACGATCGAGGGGCAGCGGTGATGGCGGCGATTATTGAGACGCGAGGGCTGACCAAGCGGTACGGCCGGCTGACGGCGCTGGAGGAACTGGACCTGACGGTCGAGGAAGGGGTGGTCTACGGCTTCGTCGGGCCGAACGGGGCGGGAAAGACGACGACGATGCGCATCCTGGCGACGCTCTTACGCCCGACGGCGGGGGAGGCGTGGGTGGTGGGCCACTCGGTGCTCAAAGAACGACGGGACGTGCGGCGAGCCATTGGCTACATGCCCGACTTCTTCGGGGTCTATGGCGATATGAAGGTCTGGGAATACCTGGACTTCTTCGCCGCCTGCTACGA
>DAOUEC010000137.1:0-20921 GCA_034430655.1 Anaerolineae bacterium | reverse complement strand
GCCCGCCCGACCAGGGCCTCGAACTCATCGACGTCGAACCAGTAGTCTACGTCGCCCAGGCGGTACTGACCTCCTTCCATCACTACAGCGTCGGCACCCAGGGCACGGCGCATCCGGTAGAGCGTGGTGTGAAAACTATCCGTCATCTTTTTCGCGGACAGTTCAGGCCAGAACACTAGACCAATAGCACCCCGCTCCAGGGGCCCGTGCAGGAGGATGTAAAAGAACAACTCCCTGGCCATTGCCGCCTGCCACTCGGATGAGGAGACCGGGCGCCCGTCGTGGACGACCCGCCCCTCACCGAAGGCGTAGATCTCCAGGCGGTTCACCGCTCCTTCTTCCGCTGCTGCATCCCCTTGCACCAACTCTTCCCCGAAGGCCCTCAAAAGCCCGATCTTCTCAGTGAGGGCACGGCAAGCGGCCACGTCTTCGGCAAGGCCGAGTCTCAAAAGACCCTCGGCGTGCTGCCCCTCCACGACCGCGAACTGGTGTGTGCCAATCTCGTCCGCCAGGCACATCGCTTGGCGCAACTCCGCAGCGGCCAGCGGCTTACCCCCAGCCAGCAGACAAGCCTTGGCCAGCAGGAACCGGGCCCGGGCCAACTCACGCTTCGCCCCCCGCTCCTCCAGAAAATGCGCAGCATCGGCGAGGAGACGGAGACCGGCCTCGACCTCACCACTCTCGGCCAACGCGATCCCCTCGGCCACAGGCAGCAGCCCGCGCTCCTCGAAATCCAACCCCTTCTCCTCAGCCAACTGGTGGGCCTGTCCTAACAAAGCGAGCGCCCGCGCGTGCTCCCCCTGCCAGCGGTACATGTCCGCCCGCGCTGCCAAGACGAGAATTGCCAGGCCTGGCCTGCTCTCCCGCGTGATCTGCCAGGCGGCGTTGTAAAAGGATTCGGCACGTTGGTAGGCTCCAACGTCCCGGTAGATGCTGGCCATCCCATCCGAGATGTTGGCCTGGCCGCGCAAGTCACCCCCACGACGCGCAGCCGCCAGCCCCTCCTCGTACAACGCCAGCGCCTCACGATACTTCCCACGCGCGTAATGGAGCCAGCCCAAGTTATTCAGCACCCCGGCCAGTTGCGTCGGCGATCCCAACCGCCGCCCGATGGCCAGCGCTTCGTTCAAACAGACGGCCGCCTCGTCAAAGCGCCCTTGAGAAGTAAACGCGAGCGTCAAATCCTGCAGTAAGTTGACCACGTCGTAGGGGCTGCCGACCTGCCGGAACAGCGCCAACGCACCTCGCAGTTGGACTACCCCCTCAGCAAAACGACCAAGCCCGACGTAGGCCCTCCCAATATGCCGCTGTGCATCCGCCCGCTCCATCACCTCGTCCTGGCCCAGCATATTCAGTGCCGTCTGTGCCTCTGCAGTTGCGTCCTCGTAACGGCCCTCAAACAGCCCCAGCGTCGCACGCTGGATGTGCACCTTAGCCAGGCGGGTCATATCTCCCCGGGCGATGAACCCAGCCTCGGCGTGGGCTAGCGCCTGCCGCGCCCCCTCGTAGTCGTAGCGGTCGGTAAGCACCCTACTCTGATAGAACGACAGCCATGGGGCCCGGGCTCTGGTCTCCTCGGGCAGCGCCTCCGCCCAGCGCAGGAGTGTCTCGACCCGCCCCCGCGTGAACCATTCCATCGCCACCCGCTCCATCAGCGCCGTCGCGTCTGGATAGTCCTCGGCGGCCAGGTAATGGTACGCCGCTTCTTCAACGTCATTGCCCCGCTCGAACCGTTTCGCGGCGCGCAGGTGCAGTTCAGCGCAGCGGGCCGGGTCGCGCTGGCGCAACTGCTCGTGCAGGAAATCGCGGAACAGATTGTGGTAGCGATAGGTCGCCGCAGCCCCTCTCCCAAAACGGGTGACGAAGAGGTTACGCCGCTCCACCTCCGCCAGCAGAGCACGCGCCCCCCCAATCTGCAGGACCTCGCTACACAGCCGCGACGACATCTCGCGCAGCACAGCCGCGGTGCGCAGGAAATACTGAACGTCGGGTGGCTGCCGGCTCAACACCTCCTTGGCCAGGTAGTCATACGTCTCGGCCGTAGCCTTCCCCACACCGAGCAGAGTAGCCCTGGCCTCGTCGCGCAGCATATCGGCCAGCAGCAAGACGCCGGTGATCCAGCCTTCGGAGTTAGCGGCTATCGCTTCCGCCTGCGCTCCAGATACCTCAATCTGCGATAGTTGCAGAAGATCCCGGATCTCCTGGGGATCGAAGCGCAGGTCCCGGTCCTTCAGACCAACAAGTTGGCGCTTGGCAACCAGGCGTGTGACAGGGACGTCAGGCAGCACGCGGCTGCCCAACATCAAGTGGCAGTTGAAGGGAAGGACCTCAAGCAGACGGTGGACAAACGTCCGGATGCCAAAGGCACCGTCCAACGCCTCGTAGTTATCCACCACGACGACGAAGGGCGTGTCAATCTCGAGCATCTTGTTGACCAACTCTCCCACAACCGCGGTCGGATCGTGGAAGAAGTCGCCAGCCGGGGAAGCCAACGCCGCCCGGGTGCGCTTGCCGAAGCCTGGGAAGCGCTCGCCGATAGCGCCCACCAGGTACTCGACGAACGCACCCAAATCACGGTCGCGCTCGTCGGCGGTATACCAACATACTGGTATGGGGCTGTGCTGCGCGAAGTCCACCAGCGCCGAGGTCTTGCCGTAGCCAGCCGGGGCAGAGACGAGTGTCAACTTGCACTCGATCCCTCGCTCGATAGCCTGGCACACCCGCGGCCGGTGCAAGAGTCCAGCAGGGCTGGGCACCAGCAGTTTGGAACGGATGAGAGTAAATTCAGGGACGACCAATGCCTTGGGGCTCCTGCGACCGCTGATTCGCTATTCACTAATTTGCATAGAACCACAATTTCGTAAAGTATACCCCCATAATTCCAAAGAAGCAAACGGCCATGCCAACATCCCACCACGTCGCCTGTTACACTTGCGCGTTTGCCCCAGCCATTGTACTATAGACCTCCCGGAAAGCCGGTGGACTTGCGCGACCTGCTGCTGCGGCTCGACGGGGGCTGCCTCATCACGTTAACGTAGCTGGTAGGGAAAGATGAAAATCTACTTCGCCGGCTCCATCCGCGGGGGGCGAGATGACGCGGTGCTATACCGCCAGATCATCGCGCTGCTGATGGAATACGGGGACGTGCTCACCGAACACGTCGGTGACGCCAGCCTGACTCGCACTGGGGAGGATGGACCGTCGGACGAGACAATCTACGAGCGGGATATGGCATGGTTGGCGGAGGCCGACGCCGTGATCGCCGAGGTCACCACCCCCAGCCACGGCGTAGGGTACGAGGTCGCCCGGGCCGAAGTGCTGGGCAAGCCGGTGCTGTGTCTTCACCGCCGCACCGCCGGGCGGTGGCTTTCGGCCATGCTGGCCGGCAATCCCGCGTTGTGGTGCGAGACCTACGACAGCGTGGAGGAACTCAGGCCCATCCTGGAGCGATTCCTGCACAGGCCGGATTTGTATCTTCTCAAAAAGTTGGGGCGAGAGTAAGTCGGATTGGCAATCCGACCTACGACGGTTAGCAAAACCGCCCCACCGCCCCACGATATTGAGAAGATACCCCGGAGTGGTACTACGCTCCGTCCGCCAATCTCGCCCCGCACCGACTGCAGAACCGGGCATCGGGGGGCATAACGAACCCACATTTCGGGCATGTCACAGGCTGCACGTCCACCAGGCTCCCTCCGCAGGCCGAGCACGTCCCCGCCCCGACGGGGTTGCCCACCCCGCAGTACGGGCAGGTCACCATCAACTGCTTCTCGGCCAGCCCCAGCCGCGCCCCGACGCTCTCGCAGTAATGCTCGACGGCGTCCCACACCTGGTCGGGCAACGTTAGTTTCCCCACGTCGCGGGCGATGTCATCAATGCGCCCCAGGAGTGAGAGCGGGTTGACCAGCGCCCCCAGCCCGGTGATGGCCAGGCTGGCCGCTGCATCCAGCCAGCGCTGCTGCCCCAACGTCACCCGCACACCCTCCTCAACCGGGGCGATGCCGACGCTGAGGGCAGTACGCGCCGCACCCCACCCCCACTCGCGGGTGGCGATCTGCACCATCAGGTGCCCCTCTTGCCCCATCACCCTCTGCGCCTTCAGGTCGCCGTGATTAAAGCGCACCATCAGCGCGTCGGCCAGCCCCTCCGGGTCAATGTCCCCACGATAGGTCCGCTGTTCCATTCCGCCCCCCCCCCACTACTACAGGCTCACGCCCCAGATCCACCCTTCCGAAACTCCACGACTTCAGCCCTGCGAAGGTCGGGAACCTTCGCAAGGCTATCGGTGCTAATACCCTAGCGCCTTCTTCAGCGCCATGCCCAACCTGCGGACACCTTCGACAATGACATCCGGCGGGCAGTAGGAGAAGTTGAGTCGCATGGCATTGTATCCCCCATCCTGGTTGGGGTAGAAGTGGACGCCAGACACGTAAGCGACTTTTTCAGCAATGGCCTTCTTCGCAAACTCAAGCGTGTCAATAGGCTCCGGCACGCGGGCCCAGAGGAAGAGGCCGCCCTGCGGACGGGTCCAACTGCTGCCCTCGGGCCAGAACTCGGCCAGTGCGTCGAGCATCGTATCTCGACGCTCTCCGTAGACCTGGCGCAACCGCCTGACGTGCGGCTTGAGCAGTCCCCGCTGGCAGATGTCGTTGGCGACGTATTGGATGAAGGTGCTCGTGTGGAGATCGGCGCCCTGTTTAGCCTGCACAAAGCGCCTCATTAGCACCTCCGAACAGACAACCCATCCCAACCGCAGGCCCGGAGACAGTATCTTGGAGAATGTCCCCAGATAGATAGTGCGCTCGGGGATAAAGGTGCAGATAGGAGGGATGTCCTCGTCCTCGTACCGCAACTGGCCGTAGGGGTCGTCCTCAATGACGGGGAGATTCAGTTTCGTGGCGATCTCGGCCAGTTGTTGGCGGCGCTCCAGGGACATCGTCGTACCGGCGGGGTTGTGGAAGTTGGGCAGGACGTAGATAAACTTAGGCGGCTTGCCAGAGTCGGCGAGCACCTTTTCGTAGGCGTGCTCCATCTCGTCCACAACCATGCCGCCGTCGTCGAGGCGCACGGTGTGAAAGCGTGCCTGATAAGCGTTCCAGGCCTGGATTGCCCCCAGGTAGGTGGGGCGACCGGTGAGCACGTAATCGCCGGGGTCAATGAAGAGTTTGCCGATCAGGTCCAGGGCCTGCTGAGAACCGTTAGTCAGCAGCACGTTGCCGGGCACGGCTGGGACGCCATACTTGTGCATCGTGGTAGCCAGGTACTCCTTGAGCGGCCCATATCCCTCGGTGGCACCATATTGCAATGCCTTAGCGCCGTCCTCGCGGATGATGTAGCGGCAGGCTTCCTCGACCTCGCGCAGAGGGAAGAGATCGGGGGCCGGCAGGCCACCTGCGAAGGAGATAATGTCCGGCTGTTGGGTCAGTTTGAGCAGTTCGCGGATGGCGGAACTCTTCATGCTTTCCGTACGAGAGGCCAGATGCGGGGCCCAATCCAGCACCGGTATGTCGCGGGTCAGATCGAAATTCAGTTCCATTGTTCACCTCCTGACTTGAGATTTGTGGTTGGGCAAAGCCCTGTGATAGTGGGTCAATCACTTCGCGCAACAAATAACCCGCCATAACCGACGGCGCGGCGATTCCCTGTGCAAGAACGTCGCCATCGGCCACCAGCGGGCGATACGTACGGAGACCATTTCATCAACCGTGCAATCGGTTGCCACGCGGGCCATGTACTGTTCCAGCCTTACTCCCGCCATAATTGTAGCATCAGAACGGCAGGAGGTCAAATGGACAAGACCAGGGGAGAGAAGCCAGAGGGGAGAGGGGAGAAATGTCACGGTGCAGGCGCGATGAGCGTCACTTGACTACCAGGCGAAATGGAAGTATCCTTGCTACCAGTGGTTAGCAGTTAGCAGCAGTAGTTAGTGACTATCGGCTAACTGCTATCGGCTATACTGAGCGCACTTTGGTTTGGTGAATTCGGAGTGTAGGCTTTAGCCGGAATCAGGCGTCAAATCCGGCTAAAGCCTCGATTCCGAAAGCACTGATTTGATCTGCGTTCGGTATAACAACTACCGGCTATATTCGGGAGGCTGTCTATGTACAAAATCCTGCACAAGGAAACGCTCAGTGATGTCACCAAGTTGATGGTCATCGCCGCACCAGAAGCGGCCAGGAAGGCGCAGGCGGGTCAGTTCATCATCGTGCGCGTTGACGAGCGCGGCGAACGCATACCACTCACCGTGGCCGATCACGACCGTGAGGCCGGCACGGTGACGATCGTATTCCAGGAGGTCGGTAAGACGACGATGCACCTGGGGACACTCGAGCAGGGCGACGAATTGGCCACTTTCACCGGGCCACTGGGCCACCCGACGGAGATCGAGGACTACGGGACCGTAATCTGCGTTGGCGGCGGGACGAGTATCGCGATTATCTTCCCCATCGCCCGAGCGCTCAAGGAGGCGGGCAACACCATCATCTCGATCATCGGAGCGCGCAACAAGGAACTGCTCTTCTGGGAAGACAAGATGCAGACCGTCAGCGACGAACTGATCGTCTGCACCGACGACGGCTCCTACGGGCGCAAAGCGTTAGTCACCGAGCCGCTCAAGGAACTGCTCGAGCAGCACGACGGAGAGATCTCCCGCGTGTGGGCCATCGGGCCGGCGATTATGATGAAGTTCTGCGCCAAGACGACGAGACCCTTCGGTGTGAAAACCATCGTCAGCCTGAACACGATTATGATTGACGGGACGGGTATGTGCGGCGGCTGCCGGGTGCAGTTGACCGACGGTGCGAAGTTTGTGTGCGTGGACGGGCCTGAGTTCGACGCTCACCAGGTGGACTGGGACCTGTTGCTGGCACGGCAGCGGTTCTACCTGGAGGAGGAAAAGCAGGCGGTCGAGCGGTGGCAACACAAGTGCCAACTGGGGGTAGATTAGTGATGGCTGAACTGAGCAACAGAGAACGGTTGCAGATCCCCCGCCAGACGATGCCAACTCAGGAGCCGCTTGCCCGGCGGACCAATTTTGACGAGGTGGCGCTCGGCTTCACGCTGGAACTGGCGCAGCAAGAAGCGGAGCGCTGCCTGCAATGCGCGAAACCACACTGCGTGGAAGGCTGTCCGGTGGGCGTCCTCATCCCTGAGTTCATCCTGGCACTGCGCCAGGGGGACATAGAGGGCGCGGTGCGGGCGATGAAGGAGAAGAATAACCTACCCGCCATCTGCGGCCGGGTCTGCCCGCAGGAGACGCAGTGCGAGGCCAAGTGCGTGCTGGCCAAGAAAGGCGAGCCTGTGGCGATTGGCCGGCTGGAGCGGTTCGTGGGTGACTACGAACTGGAACGCCACGTCTGCCCGCTCGAGCGTACCACGCCGACGGGCAAGCAGGTGGCCGTCGTCGGCTCCGGCCCAGCCGGGCTCACCTGTGCCGTGGACCTGGGGCGGCTGGGGCACGAGGTGATGATTTTCGAGTCGCTGCACAAGCCCGGTGGCGTGCTCGTCTACGGCATCCCGGAGTTCCGTCTGCCCAAGCGCGTGGTGAACGGCGAGATTGACTACGCCGCCGAGTGCCTGGGCATCAAGATGCACCCAGATGCGGTGATCGGCCGGCTGTACACGATTGACGAACTACTCAACGAGCAAGAGTTCGACGCCGTCTTCCTGGGGACGGGCGCGGGGCTACCGTCGTTCCTGCGCATCCCCGGCATCAACTACAACGCCGTCCTTTCGGCCAACGAGTTCCTGACGCGGGTCAATCTGATGAAGGGCTATCTCTTCCCAGAGTACGATACGCCGGTCAAAGTGGGCCAGCGAGTGGCAGTGATTGGCGCGGGGAACGTGGCGATGGACTCCGCCCGCTGCAGCCTGCGCCTGCAGGCACTACACGCCCAAGAGACCGGCGAGGTGCACATCGTCTACCGGCGCTCACCGGTCGAGGTGCCGGCCCGCGCCGAGGAGGTGCACCACGCCGAGGAGGAGGGGGTCATCTTCGACTTCCTGACCAACCCGGTTGAAATCTACGGGGACGAGAGCGACAACGTGTGCGGCATGCGCTGCATCCGCATGGAACTGGGCGAGCCCGACGAGAGCGGCCGGCGGAGGCCCATCCCCATTGAGGGCTCCGAGTTCGACATGGACGTGGACATGGTGATTATGGCGCTGGGGACGCGGCCCAATCCACTGGTCTTCAACGAGGCCGGCGGGCTGGAGCGGACGAAATGGGGCACCGTGGTCGCCGACGAGGAGACGGGCCGGGCGACGAAGGCACGGGTGTGGGCCGGCGGGGACGTGGTCACCGGCGCGGCGACGGTCATCAGCGCGATGGGGGCCGGCAAGCGGGCCGCCGCTGATATAGACCGCTTTCTGCGGGGGGAGATCAATCCCTGGTAAGCACCCCAAAGCGGAAAAACTCAGCGCCGCTCAAGAGAGCGGCGCTGAGTTTCGTTCAGGGAATTGGAGTGGGAGAAGGGCTGGGCGTAGGCGTCGGCACCAACCAGGTGAAGGTCCGCACCTCGCTGGAACCGCCAGCCTCCTCGTAGATCAATTCACCACCCCTGTTCCGCGTCTCCCGCACGGCTTGCACCTGCCAGCGAAACTCGCGCACAGCGGCATCCTCGGGTGGCAGCAAATCGAGGGGGACGCGCCAGGCAGTGGCACGGGTGTAGGTTGTGGCCGACACCACACCGCCGGGCGGTTGAAGGAGAGTCAGCACATACCACTCATCATCGCCCAGCACGCTCACTGAGGTCCATTGCAGGAGAATGGACTCGTCACTTCCCACGAAGACCACACCGTCGGGCGGGCTGAGGAGCGAAGGGGGCTGGTAGGGCGGAATAGGGGTGGGCGTGGCGTTGAGGTCTATGGTCGGCGTGGGGCTGGGCACCGGCGTGCCCATCGGAATGACGAGCGATTGGCTGACGCGGATGGTGTCGTCGTCAGGTGGGAGGTCATTGGCAACACGGATGGCCTCCACCGAGACCCCAGGATATTGCTCAGCGATCGTAATAAGCGTCTCCCCCGACGAGACGACGTGAACGGTGAAGTCACCCGGGGTGGGCGTAGGAGTGCCCGGTTCAAGTGTGCTGGTGGGCCCAGGAGTAGGAGTGGCAGCAGGGATAAGCAGGAGTTGCCCCACCTGGAGCAGGTCCGGCTCCACGTCTGGGTTCAAAGCCAGGATCGCCTCGACCGTGGTGTCGTGTGCGACGGCGATGTCAATGAGCGTCTCCAACTCCTGCACCTGATGGACAAGCGGAGGGATAGGGGTCGGGATAGGCGTGACAGTAGGAGTGCGGGTGGGTGTGGGGGACGGCGTGGCGGTAGGCGTGTTGGTGGGAGTGAGTGTGGGGGGTACGGGTTCGGGCTCGGCGGTCAGCAGCGTATAAAGCCCGAAGCCACCTGCCGCCAGGATCGCCAGCGCCAGCACGATGACGATCAGGGCACTGGCCCAGCCAGGTAACCCCTGTCGGGCCTCTTCCTCCACTGCGGGTTCTTCTTCGACGAGTGAAGCCCCGCACATCAGGCAGGTCATTGCCTGGGCAGCCACCCGAGCGCCGCAGGCCGGGCAGCAGCGAGGCTCCTCAGTTGGAGAGACTCCAGGTTCTTTAGCCATTGTCACTTACCGGGCAGCGGGGCGCATGATAACATAGAAACGGGAAATGACAAATTTGAGGTTGAGGTTGAGGTTGAGGTTGAGGTTGAGGTTAAGGACGGCCATCCAGCTCCAGGTCTTCAGCAATGCCCTTCATCGCTTCCAGCACGACGCCGATGTGCTCCCACAATTCGACGCCGATCATCCGAGCACCTTCTTCGATCATCTCCCGGTGCGCGCCGGCAGCGAAGCGCCTGTCCTTCCACTTCTTCTTCACCGACTTGACCCTGACGTCGCGGATGTCCTTGCTGGGCCGCACCAGCGCGACAGCGACGATGAGGCCAGTCAGGTCATCCACGGCATAGAGGGTCTTCTCCATCAATGTCTCCCGTTCCACACCAGTGATCTCGGTGGCGTGGGAGAGCACTGCGCGGACGATTTCCTCCGGCCAACCGCGCTCGCGCAGGATGCGGGCGCCAGCATTGGGGTGACCATCGGGGCCCATATTGGGATAGCGCTCATAGTCAAAGTCGTGCAACAGCCCGACGCTGCCCCATTTCTCCTCATCCTCCCCGAAGCGATGGGCATAGGCCCGCATAGCCGCCTCGACGGCGAGCATGTGTTTGATCAAGTTTGGTTTCTTGGTATACTCGTTGACCAGTTCCCAGGCATCTTCACGGTTCATCGTATTCCTCCTACTGACATGGATCAGCGGATTGGCAACGGCTCACCCAGGACGGGGACCGGGTGCCGCACGTTCACGTCCCACCAGGCCAGCGCCAGCGCCGGGTACTCCCGCGTCTCCCACGTGACCCGCCGGATGGTGTAGTCCTGACGATCAGCAAGGATGGCGACGGCGTCCACCCCCAGCGCGTCGCAGAGGTAGAGCGCACGGGCGGCGTGGAAGTGCTGCGTGACGACCACCGCCCGCTCCACGCCGAAGATGGCCCGCGCACGGTAGCAAGTGTCGTAGGTGCGCCGGCCGGCGTAGTCAAGCACGACGGCCTCCTCCGGCACCCCCAGGCTGACCGCGTACTCCAGCATGCGCTGGGGCTCGTTGTAGTCCACGAAGCGGTTGTCGCCGCTACAGAGCAACTTCTGGACCGCCCCGGCATGATATAGGTCAGCGGCAGTGGCGATGCGATCGGCCAGGATGGGGGTGAGGGAGCCATCGGGCCACAGGCCAGCGCCCAGGACGATGGCGACGGGGCGCGACGGCACGTCCTCGACACGGGTATAGATGCGGTCGCGGGTTTTCTGCTCGACCCACAGCCGCAGGCTCCCCAGGAGCACGACCGCTGCCACCCCACAGCCGACGGCGGTGAACACTACGCGCTTCAGCACCCGCCCCATCCTCACGATCAGGGCAACACCTCCACTACGTTCGCCAGTGTGTTGACGTCGCGAGCCTGCACATAGATAACGTAACGTGCCACGCGGTAGACATACACCGCTCCTGCATTGGTCTCCCACCACAGGCCCGCCAGGCCCCCCGGTGGATCCACAGGCCGGGCAGGCAAGTAGCGCTGGGGGATCAGCGCGATAAGGGCGCGCTCAAATTCAGCAGCCTCGGCGGTGCTGTCCCAGATGATGCGCCAGACGAGCACCCGGCGTCCGTCCTCGTGTTCCCAGGCGACGAAGGTGTCGCCATCCCATCCGTCGGCAGCCTGCCAGGCCGTCTCCCCTGGCAGCGTCTCGTCGAGGTACAAACCGGTGACGAACTCGCCCAATGTGTCCCGAAGGAGCATCGTCCAGCCCTCGCCGAGGACGACACTGAGGTCAGGCACGACGACGCCGGCGGGCACGTCCCGCTCCTCCAGATAGCGCTCTGGGTGTAGCACCTGCTCTGCCGAGCGGGGCGGGTCGGTGTAGGCGCGGTTGACGGCTTCCCACCCGCCAGCCTGGAAGAGAGCATCGGCGAACTGGCGGCCCTCCCAGTACGGGAAACGTTGCAGTCGTACCCAGGCCTCGACGCGATCCAGTCCCCCCCCGTAGCCAGGTTGCTCCGCCTGCAGGACCAGTTCTGTCAATCGCTCCCAGTCGGCCATCGCCAGGTCTTCGTAGCGGTAGAGCGCCGTCAGGAGAGTTGCATCTCCCGCCACCAGCGATTGAACCGCCAGTGTAGCGTCGGTGGTCGCAGCGCGAGCATCCATCGCTCCCAGGTCGAAGTGCTGGTCCTGCAAGGCATGGGTGTAGGCCTGCGCCAGCAACGCCTGATCGTCAGCGCTGCTTTCCTGCTGACCGGTGGCAACGTAAAGTTGCCCCTGCTCGGGCACGTAGACGCCTGCTACCTGGTAGGCATGGATGGAGATTGGTACATCAGGCAGCAGCCCCAGGACAGTGTATGGCAATAACTTGGCCTCCGGGCCACGTTCGGCGTAGAGGCGACGAAGGAGCATGGTCATCTCGCGTTCATCAAGGAAACTGAGCGGCACTTCGGCACAGGGAGAGAGACCGCGCAACGTCTCCACTTGATGGGCGATTTGATCGAAGAGACGGGCCGCCTGCACCTGAGACCGTAAGCCCTCTTCTGGCGCTGGCGTCGGAGATGGGACAAGCGATGGAGTTGGGAGAGGCGTGGCGAGCCGGGACGCGAATGGCAGGGTTGCGGCAGGTGGTGGGCTCTCCCAACTCCGGAAAGAGGTGACGACGACGCCAGCAAGCAGGGCGAAGACAACGATGACCGCTATGACCATCAGAATGACGGTACTACGCTGTCCGGGCGTGAAGTCAGAAGCGTTCACACCAACGCCTCGCGTTGCTGCTCAATGAGGCCGGCGATGCCCTCTGCGGCCAGGTCCAGCATACAATTGAGGGTCTCTCTCGAAAAGGGCGCACCCTCGGCCGTGCCTTGCACCTCGATCAGACGACCACCATCCGTCATCACTATGACGGGGCGGAGTTCATCGGGCCGGCGGCAGTCGGGACGTGTCGGATGATTGGACTTGGACATAGTGCGTGGAATTATACCACATTTCTGTCAAGGACGGCGAACAGGCTCAGGTTCCCCTCACGACCACCAGCGCGGAAGGTCTGGCGCACGCGGAAGCCGCTCCCGGCGGCCAGGCGCTTCACTTCGGCCCCATCCACCAGGTGGCAGTAGCGCAGGCCCCGCCCCTCCCGCTTCCAGTCGAGCAGGTAGTCGCCTGGCTCCAGCGATTCCTCCGGGATGCCCGCCTCCGCCCAGTCCACGATCTTGCGCCGACAACGCCGGCTGTCGAGAAACTGCCAGGCAGAGAGAATCAGGCAGCCGCCGGGTTCCAGCAGGCTGGCGATCTCGCGCAGCACGCCCACGCGCAGGTCGAAGCCGGGGACGTGATGCAACACGGCCAGCGCGACGGCGCAGTCGAAGCATGTCCTGAGCGAAGTCGAAGGAAGCGCGCCGAGGAGCGCCCCGCCCCAGCCGGGCCGGGCGATGTCGGCGACGCGGAACTTCGCCGTGATGGTCGCGAGTTGGCCGGCCCGGGCACGGGCGAGTTCGATCAGTTCCGGCACCACATCCACGCCCAGGTAGGTCGTGCCAGGCCGCTCCCGGTCGAGCAAGGTGGCCAGTCGCCCGTTGCCACAGCCCACATCGAGCACTCTTGCACGCTGCGGGATATAGGGTAGAATGCATACCAGGGCCGGGTCAGACGTCGGTCGGCTGGCGGCGAAGGGCCGGGCGAAGGCGGCGTAGAACTCGCGGTTCAGCACGAGTAGTCTCTCGGTAGTCTCCTCGTCCATCGGGATGGATTATAGCCGAGTGAGGCACAAGAGGCAACTGGGACGTGGGACGTGAGACGTGAAACGTGAGAATTTGGGAGGATAGGCGTGAAGCGGCAACGTGAGGCAGCGTGGCGGGCAACGCACCGGGCACCGTTCGACCTGGAGCGGTACGGTGACCTGCTCGTCGCCATCTTGGACGAGGTGCGGGCCGCGCCAGAATTGACCGGGGGGCATCTGGCGCGCATCCTGCGCCAGCACCCGCTGTCCGACGGCAACATCCTCTCCAAGGGCCAGCTCCTCAAAGGATACGCCCAACTGTGTGCGCGGGAGGGACGAGAACCTGACCCCAGACTGGTGCGGCGCCTGCAGATCAAGCCCACGCGTACCATCTCCGGCGTGGCCCCAGTGACGGTGCTGACCGAGCCCTTCCCTTGCCCCGGCGAATGTGTCTTTTGCCCGGCGGTCGAACGTATGCCCAAGAGTTATCTGCCCGATGAACCCGGCGCGATGCGGGCCGCCGTCCACGAGTTCGACCCTCACACCCAGACCGCCAGCCGCGTCGCCGCGCTGGCCGAGATTGGGCACAGCGTGGACAAGGTCGAGTTGCTCATCCTGGGAGGGACGTGGTCGTGCTATCCGGAAACATACCAGGAGTGGTTCGTGCGCCGCTGCCTGGACGCGCTGAACGAGACTGAGGCACGCTCGCTGGAGGAGGCCCAGCGGCTCAACGAGACTGCCCTGCACCGCAACGTCGGTCTGGTGGTGGAGACGC
Organism: Anaerolineae bacterium; assembly: GCA_034430655.1. Classification (GTDB taxonomy): domain Bacteria; phylum Chloroflexota; class Anaerolineae; order B4-G1; family B4-G1; genus JAUWNP01. Next base: position 6,852 of record DAOUEC010000137.1, on the reverse strand, counting down.
GGCCCGACTGCATCACGCCGGAGGAGGTGCACCGGCTGCGCTGGCTGGGCGTGACGAAGGTGCAACTGGGCGTGCAGAGCCTGGATGACACCATCCTGGCCCGCAACCGGCGTGGGCACACCGTTGCCGAGACACGGCGCGCGGTGCGCTCGCTGCGACTGGCCGGCTTCAAGATCGTCGTCCACTGGATGCCCAACCTGCTGGGGGCCACGCCGGAGGGTGACCTGGAGGACTTCCGCCGCTTGTGGGACGACCCGGCGCTGCGGCCCGACGAACTGAAGATCTACCCCACGGCGCTCCTGCCAGACACGGAACTGTACGAGTACTGGCGGCGCGGAGAGTACCAACCCTACGACGAGGAGACGCTGGTGGAGCTGCTGGCCCGTTGCAAGACGCTCATCCCGCCCTACTGCCGCGTCAACCGGCTGATGCGCGACATCCCCGCCCCCAACATCGTGGCTGGCGTGAAAAAGTCAAACCTGCGCCAGATTGTGCAACACCACATGGCGCAGAAGGGCCTCGTGTGCCGCTGTATCCGCTGTCGCGAGGTGCGCAACCGGGCGACAAACGTAGACACACTCAGACTGGAGCGACTGGACTACGAGACCGACGGTACCGGCGAATGCTTCCTGAGTTACGTCACTCCCGAAGGTCGGCTGGCGGGGTTCTTACGGCTTTCGCTGCCCCAGGCTGAGCCAACCATCGCAGAACTGGCCGGCTGCGCGATTGTGCGCGAGTTGCACATCTACGGCCCGGCACTGGGGCTGGGGGCGAGGCGGGAGGGAGCAGTACAGCACGCCGGGCTGGGCACGCGACTGCTCGACGAGGCCCAGCACATCGCACGCCAGGAGAACTTCAAACGTCTGGCAGTCATCGCAGCGGTCGGCACGCGCCCCTACTACCGGGAACGGGGGTTCGAGCAAGGCGAACTGTACGTAATCGGTGAGATGTGAGGCAGCGGCGGACCATCTATGGTGGCAGCGTAGCGCCGGAGTATGCCGAGGGGCTGTTGGCCTCGCCGGAGGTAAATGGACCGGGGACAAGCCGCAAGGGACACAACTCCATCGCCTTCGCCGAAATCGTGCGAGGGTCGCGACAACCAAGGGGCTGGCATAGAGAAGCGTGATCACCACTATCGAATCCTTGACAACGCCCCTCGATTCCGCTATACTATGTTCAGGAGATTGCTCTTGATCTTGGAGGTACACTCCTCTTGCCCCTCATTGAGGAAGTGCTCCCCCGCCCATAAATAAGGAGGTGTGACTGTGGAAAAGCTCTGGCTGTCTCATTACGAAGAGGGGGTCCCAGCGGAGGTGGAGATACCGGATTACCCGGTCACCCAAAACCTCATCAACGCCGCCGAGAAGTACCCCAACAACACAGCGCTGATTTTCGGCAACGTGGTCGAGCCCCTGGGTGACACGCTCATGGACGCCAAGATGGGCTACCGGAGGTTGCTTGACCTGACCTACCGCTTCGCTGGCGCGCTGCAACAGTTGGGGGTCAAGAAAGGCGACCGCGTGGCATTGTACCTGCCCAACTGTCCCCAGTTCCTCATCGCCTACTACGCCACTCTTATGGTGGGCGGCATCCTTGTCCACTGTAACCCCCAGTACGTGGCCCGCGAGATGAAGCACCAACTCAACGACTCCGGTGCCGAGACCATCGTCACGCTCAGCCTGATGTACCCCATCATCAAGCAGATCCGCGCCGAAACCACGCTCAAGCGGGTCATCGTCACCAACATCAAGGAGTACTTCCCCGGCCTGCTCAAGTTTCTCTTCACCGTCGCCACAGAAAAGAAAGAAGGGCACTACCAGGACATCTCCGGCGACGCGGACACCTACTGGTTCCAGGACATCCTCGCCAGTGCGCCCGCCAGGCCCACACCGGTGGAGATTGATATGCAGGACACCGCCATTCTGATGTACACCGGCGGCACCACGGGTATCTCCAAAGGTGCGCAACTCACGCACCGCAACGTTCAGGCCAACACGGTGCAAACCCGCGCCTGGTTCCCCAGCCTCGTTGAGGGGAAGGAGATTGTCCTGACTTCGCTGCCCCTGTTCCACTGTTACGGCATGATCACCTGCATGAACCTGGGCGTGCTGCTCGCTGGCAGCATGATCCTGATCCCCAACCCCCGCGTGCTGATTCACATCCTCAAGTCCATCAACAAGCATCGCCCCACCCTCTATCCGGGCGTGCCGGCCCTGTACGTTGCTATCAACAACTATCCTGGGGTTGAGCAATTTGCCCTCAGTTCAATCAAGGCCTGCATCAGTGGCGCAGCACCGCTGCCGATGGAGGTGCAACAGAAGTTCCAGGCCCTCACCGGGGCGCGGCTGGTCGAAGGGTATGGCCTCAGCGAAGCCACGCCGGTCACCCACGCCAACCCCATCTACGGCGAGAACCGCATCGGCACCATTGGCCTACCCTTCCCCAGCACCGAGGCCAAGATTGTGGATACCGAAACCGGGAAACAGGACCTGCCGCCGGGCGAGGTCGGCGAACTGGCTGTGCGTGGGCCACAGGTGATGAAGGGCTACTGGCAGATGCCCACCGAGACAGCCAACGTCCTGCGCGAAGGCTGGCTCTACACGGGTGACGTCGCCCGCATGGACAAGGACGGCTACTTCCAGATCGTGGACCGCAAGAAAGACATGATCCTGGGCGCAGGTGGGTTCAACATCTACCCACGCGAGATCGAGGATGTGCTATACCAGCATCCCAAGGTCAAAGAGTGCGCTGTGGTAGGCATCCCGATTGCGGGGAAGGGTGAGCGCGTAAAAGCCTTCATCGTTCTCAAGGAGGGCGAGACCGCCACCGAGGAGGAGATACTCCAGTTCTGCCGCGAGAACATGACGCGCTACAAGGTGCCCAAGTTCGTTGAGTTCCGCGATGAATTGCCCATGACAATGGTCGGCAAAGTCCTGCGGCGCGTGCTGCTCGAAGAGGAAAAGAAGAAACTGGCTGAGTAACCGTAGGGGCGTGGTGACCGCGCCCCTACCCCCCGAATGCATCAAAGGCGGAGCCTGTTGGCTCCGCCTTTGGTCTCTACAGCCCTTCTATCATCTCACCTCTCACGCCGGGGCTGGCGCGGGGGGCAGGTCCAGCGCGGGCTTGCGCCGCTCAGGAGTCGGCCGCACGGCCGGTCGCTTGACGCCAGATACAGGGAGTGGGCTCTGCGGAGCCTCCGGCTCCCTCTCAGAGATGCCTTCGAACAAAGCGACGAACTCATCGGCATCTAGCGTCTCGACCTCCACCAACCGCTGCGCTATCCGGTCCAACTGTTCCCGATGGCGCGTTAAAACATCACTAGCCTGCTCGTAGGCTTCGTGGATAATCCCGCGCACCTCCTCATCAATCTCCTGCGCAACGGCCTCGCTGTAGTCCCGCTGCTCGCCGATTTCCTTGCCCAGGAAGACCAGTTCCTCCTTCTGACCAAAGGTCATCGGCCCCAATTTATCGCTCATCCCGTAGCGCGTCACCATGGCACGCGCCAGTTCCGTCACCCGTTCCAGGTCGTTGGCCGCCCCCGTCGTCACGTCCCCGAACACCAACTCCTCGGCCGCCCGCCCACCCAGCGCGAACGCCAGATCATCCTTGAACTTGGCCTTGCTCACAATGTGCCGATCCTCCTCCGGCAGGGCTATGGTATACCCGGAGGTCATCCCACGCGCCACGATGGAGACTTTGTGCACCGGATCACACTTGGGCAACACGTGGGCCACCACCGCGTGCCCGGCCTCGTGGTAGGCCGTGATATGTTTCTCCTCGTCGGATATCAGGCGACTCTTACGCTCCGGCCCGGCGATCACGCGCTCAATCGCCTCCTCAAATTCGGGCATCTCGATGACCTTCTTGCCGCGCCGGGCGGCCAGGATCGCCGCCTCGTTGATCATGTTCTCGATGTCGGCCCCTACGAAGCCTGGAGTAGACTTGGCTAATGTCCTCAGGTCCACGCCCTCACTCAGCGGCTTACCGCGCACGTGCACTTTCAGGATCGCCTCACGCCCCCTGATGTCTGGCCTGTCAAGCACAATGCGGCGATCGAAGCGTCCGGGACGGAGAAGGGCAGGGTCCAGAATATCCGGGCGGTTAGTAGCGGCCATAACAATCACATTCGTGTCGGTGTCGAAACCATCCATCTCTACCAGAATCTGGTTCAGCGTCTGCTCCCGCTCGTCGTGGGAACCACCCAGCCCGGCGCCCCGATGACGGCCAACAGCATCTATCTCATCCAGGAAGATGATGCAAGGGCTGTGCCGTTTGGCCTGCTCGAACAGGTCTCTGACCCTGCTGGCTCCCACACCGACGAACATCTCCACGAACTCAGAGCCGGAGATGGAGAAGAAGGATACCCCTGCTTCTCCGCTGACTGCCTTGGCCAAGAGGGTCTTGCCCGTGCCTGGCGCTCCCACCAGCAGCATGCCCTTGGGGGTACGCGCCCCCAGTTGGACGAACTTCTCTGGTTCCTTGAGGAACTCGACCACCTCGCGCAGTTCTTCCTTGGCCTCGTCCACCCCCGCCACATCGTCGAAGGTGACCGACGGCTGGTCACCGGTGTACAGCCGGGCACGGCTCTTGCCAAAGGAGAGCGCCTGGTTATTCGCACCCTGGAACTGGCGCAGCATCATGTAGCCGCCCACCAGCATGGCCACCAGCAGCAAGATCGAACCGCCAGCGCTCAACAAAGGCAGCCAATCTGGTGGTTGCACGGGATCAATCACAACGCTCTTCAACTCCTCCTGAGTCACCCCCAGGTTCAGCAATTGCTCTGTGACCGTGGATGCAGATTCCTTGTCCGATACGATCTCCTCGCCATTATCAAGTCTAACAAACAGACTGTCCCCCTCCACGCGGATACTGGCGACTTCCCCTTCCCGCACCAGCGCAGCCACCTCCGAGAACTTCTTCCGCGGTACATCCTGCGCCCGCTGTGAGTAGAAACTGTACACCAGAAACACAGCAGCGACGAGGATAATCAGATAGATAAATGAACTTCCTTTTGACTTAGAAGACACGTCTAACCTCCATATCAACCAGATGGCCCTACCGAAAACCGGAGAGCCCCATTTGCACTATTTGTCATCCCACTACTATATTATACCCGTTCCATTAGATTGACGCAAGAGCCACGTTAGAATTAGACATGCTAGAATACTACCGCCCCTTCGAAAGCACCAAACACATCAAGGGTGTATCTCCATCTCAGCGATTAGAATGCTGTCCCACTCTGCCGTTGTGAAGCCCGCATCCACAACCGGAAGTCGGGAATTGGGTTGCCCCTGAGGATACATCCCGGTGCGCAACTGATACCGACCCGCCGGTTGATCGGCCGGGATGGTGACCTGGTGGGGGTCCACGACCTCCACGCCGGGCACCCACGTCGTCGTGGGGATGACCGGCTCCACGTCCTGCTGCGCCACCAGGCGACCGTCAGGGCCAATGAGATGCACGAACACGACGCAGTGTGTGTTGATGACATGCAATGCCCGCCAGCGCAACGTGACCGCGATCACTCCACCCGGCTGAAACGTCTCCTGCCGCAACTCGGCGCTCTCCAGCACAACCAGATCAGCCAGGTTGACTTGGAGTGGGATGGGAATGTCCACACCTCCACTCATGGTCAACGTCACCGTGTCGCCAGCGTGGATCGTCGTTCCACGCTCAGGCTCCTGCGCCACCACCATCCCTTCCGGCTGCGTACTCCACACCTCCTCAACGCTGACCCGCAAACCGTCCGACTCGAGACCGTTCTGCACCGTCTCCACCGGGTAATCCACCACGCCAGGCATCGTCAGTTCCCGCCCTGGGCCACTCACGACGACGGAGACTTCCGCGTCGAGAGGGACGAGCACATCGGGAGCCGGGCGCTGTTCGACCACAATCCCTTTTTCGACACCCGGCTCATATCGCTCTTCCAGTACGAAGCGCAACCCCGCCTGCTCCACCACCCGTCGTGCATCGTCCACTGCCCCCCCCACCACGGACGGCACCGGGATCGACTGTACTGTCGGCGTCGAGGTGACCCATAGTGTGGATGCGGGGGTAGGCGGCAGGGATGGGAGAGCGGAATAGGCGCGATTGACCGACCACCACAGCGGAATAAGTCCCACCACGGCGACAAAGGCGACCACTCCCAGCACCCAAGTCAGCCTATCGAGGGCCGCCCCTGACGCAGGGGGAGGTTCGGCCTCGGCTGCATAACCTACGGGAGGTGGCGCGGATGGCAGGCGACTCGGAGCCGCGGGCTGCCATCCGGTCATCTGCTCCCCGCGCTCACGGTACTCTTCGAGGACGTAGGCCAACTGGTCAGCGGTACGGTAGCGCACTGAGGGCTCCTTAGCCAACACCTTGCGAATGATCCACTCCAGTTGAGGCGGCACCTGGGGATGGCGGGCCGCCAGGGGCGGCGGTTCCTCGCGCATGTGCATCAACGCCAGCGCAGCGGGCTTTTCGGCCTGGAAGGGCGGCAACCCGGCCAGCATCTCGTACATCACGACGCCAATGCTGTAGACGTCGGACGCTGGAGACGGGGGTTCGCCCGCCGCCTGCTCGGGCGAGAAGTAGAGGGGACTACCCCACACCGTCTCCGACTCGGTGAGGCTGGCTTCGGAAAGCGCCCTCGCAATGCCGAAGTCTGTCACCTTGACCCGCCCATCTCGCGTCACCAGCACGTTCTGGGGCTTGATGTCGCAGTGGATGACGCCTGTCGTGTGCGCGTGCCCCACGCCGGCGCAGACCTGGATGGCGATGTCCAGGGCTTCATCAACGCTCAAGCGGCCTTTCTGGCGGATCAGCGTTTTCAGGTCCTGACCATCCACGTGTTCCATCACGATGTAATGC
>DAOUEC010000136.1:0-4505 GCA_034430655.1 Anaerolineae bacterium | reverse complement strand
CCTTCTTTGACGACACAGGCAGATGAATGGAACACGGATCAACACGGATTGTACGGATAAACACAGAAAAATCAGTGAGAGTCCGTCTGATCCGTGACTATCCGTGTCCTATTTTGAGTTCTTAAATCACCTCATGATTATGTGATCAATCCAATCGAGGAGAAACTGCAATGAAAGTGAATAAGAAACAAGTCGGCATAGCCATGAGCATCAGCCTGGTGTTGATGGTACTCAGCTTCGTTGTGGTCAAGGCCGCGCCGGTGGCGCAGGAAGAGCCCGTGCGCATGAACTTCCTGATGGCCGCTATCGTCGGCATCATGTACTACCTGGCGCTCTCGCCCTGGTTCGCCAACCTCGGTTTCACCGTCCTCTACCGCCCGCTCATCGCCGGCACGCTGGTTGGCCTGGTGATGGGGCGGCCTGGCGAGGGCATCGCCATCGGTGCCAATATCAACGTGCTATACCTGGGTTGGATCTCAGCGGGTGGCTCGCTGCCCGGCGACCCCGGGCTGGCTGGCTACCTGGGCACAGCGCTGGCGCTGGGTGGTGGGTTGGACGTGACGGCTGCACTGGCGCTGGCTGCGCCGCTGGGTTTGCTGGGTGGCCTAACCTGGTCGCTGCGCATGTCTTTGTGCTCGATCATCCCTCACTGGGCGGATAAGTTTGCTGAGGAGGGGAACATCAAGGCGGTGGCGCGGAGCAACTACATCTACTCCCAGCCGTTTCTGTTCGTGCTCTACGCTGTACCAGTTGCGCTGGCGGCGTGGCTGGGCTCAACGGCAATAGCAGGGGCGCTGGGGTGGATCGCGCAGCACGCTATCTGGGTAATGTCGGGGCTGTTCGCGGCCAGTGGCATGCTCGCGGCCCTCGGTATTGCGCTCAACCTGAAGTTCCTCTTCCAGGGCAACGTCTGGCCCTACTTCTTCATCGGTTTCCTGATCACTTCGATGATGGGCGGCAACGTCAACCTGCTGGTGATGGCGATCATCGGTGCCTGCGTGGCGTTCATACACGTGCTGTTCACCGAAGGGGCCACTGGCGCACAGCCTACCGGAGCCGCCGAGGAGCGCAAAGCCCTTGGGCTGCTCACGCGCCAGGACGTCTTCAGTGCCTGGCTCCGCTGGCTCTTCTTCTCGCACGCCTGCTATAACTGGGAGCGCATGCAGGGGATGGGCTTCGCGCAGAGCATGACTCCCATCATTGAGAAGTTGTACAAGACCAAGGAGGACATCAGCGCCGCGCTGAAGCGCCACTTGGTCTTCTTCAACACCCAGCCGGACATCGGCGGCGTGATCCACGGAGCGGTCATCGCGATGGAGGAGGAGCGCGCGGCCGGGGCCGACATCAGCGACGACGCCATCAACAGCGTCAAGACTGGCCTGATGGGCCCGATGGCCGGTATCGGCGACACGATCCAGCAGGGCATCGTCATTCCCATCGCGCTGGCCATCGGCATGAGCATCGCGACGGGCGGAGCCGTCGGCATCGCCACCACCGGCAATATTCTCGGCCCCTTTTTCTTCCTCATCGTCGTGGCGGCCTTCACCTGGGGCGTCGGCTGGCTGGTGTGGTGGCAAGGGTATCAGCAAGGACGTGCTGCGGTTACCAGCATCCTGAAGAGCGGCATGCTGAACCGCGTCATCGTCGGCGCCGGGGTGCTGGGCAACTTCATCATGGGTGCGCTGGCCGTGCAGTTTGTCAGCCTCTCAACCCCGGTGGCTTTCATGATTGGCGGCACCTCGTTCGAGGTTCAGGCGATCCTGAACAGTTTTATGCCCAACCTGCTGCCGCTGCTGCTGGTCTTGCTCATCTGGTGGCTGCTGGCGAAGAAGGATGTGTCGCCCATGACAATCATGGTTGTCGTGATGCTGGTCGGCGTCCTGGGTTCCTACCCCATCTGGCCGGGCATTGATGCTGAGACGGGCGAGGCCATCAAGGTCGGGCTCTTCGGTTAGCGATTGCACACCTTCGGTGTCTCGGGTTGTTGCTCTATTTGGGGTACCTGATACGTCAAGCGGGGGGTGGGCCGATTGCTGGCGATATGATCGGCCCACCCGCTGTCTTTTGCATGTGAGGGGGAACACTGGTTGTCGTCTGCCCGGATTCATTGATTCATTCGGTGAGTCGGGTGGCAGACCAGGGCCGGTGTTCTCTGGCCCAATTGCTTGCTATGCCTTGACAAGTTCTGTAAGGAGAGAAAAATGCCAGGTCTAAAAACACACCGTTGGAATCGCATCTTTCGTGAGGATGGCAAGACACTCGTCGTCGCGATGGACCACCCGGGTGCCTTCGGTATGATGGAAGGGCTGGAGAAACCGGGTGAGGTCATCCGCAAGATTCGCGCCGGGGGCGCGGACGCCATCTTGACCACTTATGGCGTCGTCACACGGTTCGCTGAGGAAATTGGAGATATGGGTATCGTCCTGCGCGTTGACGGCGGCAATTCGTCATTGGCCCAGGAGCACGGTCCTATGCAGTTGCTATACAATGTCTATGACGCGCTGCGCGTTGGGGCCGATGCTGTCGGAAGCATGGGTATGCCGGGCTCAATGTACGAAACGGAAACGTTGCCGTATTTGTCCGAGTTGGTCGCCCAGTGTGCCGAATGGAATGTGCCCGTGATGGCCGAGATGCTGCCAGGCGGGTTCGAGAATCCGGCCAAGATGTGGACGCCGGAGAATATAGGTCATGCCTGCCGCATCGGCGCAGAGTTGGGCGTGGATTTCATCAAGACCGCCTACAGTGGCGATGTAGAGAGTTTCCGTACCATTGTCGAGCAGGTATACGTGCCCATCGTCGTATTGGGCGGCAGCAAGTCCAAGGATCCCCGTGACCTGTTGGGTAGTATCTATGACGCGATGCAGGCCGGCGCAAGCGGCGTCGCGGTCGGTCGGAATATCTGGCGCTACTCTGAGCCTGACAAGATGACGGCGACCATCGCAGCCATCATCCACGAGGGTGCAACCATGGACGCGGCGCTGGAGATTCTCAAGTAGAGAGAAACCAGGTTTTTTTCCGAAAAACCTGGTTTCTGGTCCTACCAACAAAGGAGTCATTGTGACGAAAACATACAAACGAGCGGTCTTCGTCGGACCCAGACAAATCCGTTTTGACGAGACCCCCATCCCTGAGCCCGGTCCCCGCCAGGCGCTGGTAAGGGTGCGGGCATGTGCGCTGTGTACATGGGAGCAACGGGAGTATTCCGGTGAGGAGCAGTTATATCCCCTGGCCGGTGGACACGAAGTCGCGGGTGAACTGGTTAAACTGGGCGGCCAGGTCTATACCGGTGCACAAATCGGCGACCGGGTGATGGCCTCACCGTTGACCCGCTGCGGCTATTGCGAGTCGTGCCGGCGCGGCTTGGACAACATCTGCGACAACATGCGCAAGCCCTTCCGCGAGACCGACGTCCCTGGCCCCGCTGGCCTGGCAGAGTACATCCTCCTCGAAGACTACCAACTGTACAAGGCCGACAACGCCGTGTCATTTGAGGAGATCTGCCTGACAGAACCGCTGGCCTGCGTCATGCGCAGCGTACGCAAGGCACAGGTCGAGCGGGCCGACAACGTGGTTGTCGTGGGAGCGGGTGTGATGGGAGTGTTCCACCTCCTGCTCGCCAAGCAGATCAGCGCACGGGTCATCGTCAGCGAGCCCAACCCCGAACGGGCGGCCTTCGCCAGGGAGGCGGGCGCCGACGCCGTCATTGACCCAACTCAGGACCCCTTCGCCGACCAGGTGAAGGCGTTGACCGGCGGTCGTGGCGCAGATGTGATCTTCTGCGCGATGAGCGTCGCCTCGGCGGTGGAAGATGCTGTGGAGGCAGTCGCCAAGGGTGGGCGCGTCCACGTCTACGCCAGTATCTATCCGCGTGGCACGAAGATATCCGTTGATCCCAACTTGTTCCATAGCAAGGAGATTGTGCTGACCGGCACGATGAGCCAGGACAAGGAGGACGTACTCCAGACCGTGCGTATGATCTCCGGGAGGCTGATTGACCTCAAACCGTTCATCTCGCTGGTACTGCCCTTTGAGAGGCTGGAGGAGGGATTGCAGGCGGCGCTCCGTCCCGACACGTATCGTGTCGTTGTGACAATGTAGTTTGTCTGACTGGAGGACGTCGGTCACCTGGTCAAACTGGCGGATGCCTTGCCCAACTACCGCTTGCTGCACTCGGGCGCTATTATGCCGCAGATTGACGGCGTGCCGAATTCGCGCGACTCACGTCTACGGCTACCTGGAATCGGTGCGCAACTCCAGTAAGGTGGTCAAGGCGACTCCCGCGAGCGCATCCTGGTCGAACCCAGTGAAGTCTTGCCTGTCACACCACGGTCTCCCTTCTCTCTTATAGGAGGAAGGGCCGAGGAGGGCGTCGCGTGTGAGCGTATCACGCTGGGGACAGAGCGGCCTACCGCCACCACGCGGAGCGTTGAAACGCCCCGCTGATACTCAAAACCTGTTGGAAACAGGTTCCGCCAGTGCGTTTTCAACGCACTTCGTGGTACCAG
>DAOUEC010000135.1:0-30013 GCA_034430655.1 Anaerolineae bacterium | reverse complement strand
CGCACGTAGCCGTCGGAGAGGTCGCGTAGCCAGGCGATGACCCGCCGGGCCTGGCCGGCCGGCACGGTCAGCCGGTAGTGGTTGTGGCCGAAGCCAGGCCGCTGGACTAAGCCAGGGCTCATCACCCGCCCGTCCCGCTCCAGCAGCGGTACCAAGCGCCAGTCCCCTTGTTTGAGGTCGGCGATGTCCACCGGCGTGATCTGCTCGACGAAGGCGGCGGCCGAGTTCCCTTCGATTTCGACCAGCCTGTATCGCTCCTCCCGCTGGCGCAGTTGCGGCACCAGGCAATGGTGGGGATAGCCGCTACAGGGAAGTTCGAAGTCAATCCCGGCCTGTTCGGCCAGTGCGGCCACTTCGACGCGCAGTTCCTCCAGCACGTCGAAGTCCACCTTGCCCCGGTAGGCCGGCCCGCGCACGCCGGTATAGGTGAACGGCTCGGTAGCCTTCATCGCGCGGGCGATGATGCTGGCGATCTGCTCCATCTCCGGCTCCCGCAGCCCGCGCTGGGTGACCCAGGGAGTGCCCAGACGAATGCCGCTGGGGTAGGCGGCCGTTTTGTCGCCGGGGATGGTGTTCTTGTTGACGACGATGCCTACCAGGTCGAGCACCGCCGCTGTGACACCGCCCATCAGTGGAGTGGTGTCCCGTCCTTGTATTGTCTTGCAATCGAGGAGCAGCAGGTGGGTCTCGGTGCCGCCGCAGGGGACGCGCAGGCCGTGCGCGGTGAGCGCGCGGGCCAATGCCGCGGCGTTGGCCACGATCTGGTGCTGGAGATCGTGGAACTGCTCTGTCTGTGCCAGGCGGAAAGCGACGGCCATGGCGGCGAATTTGTTGACGTGGGGGCCGCCCTGGAGGCCAGGGAAGACGGCGCGGTCAATTCTCCACGCCAGGCCGGGGTCGGTGGTGAGGATGCAGGCCCCCCGTGGGCCGCAGAGCGTTTTGTGGGTGGTGAAGGTGACGACGTCGGCGTACCCCAGTGGGGTGGGGAACGCGCCGGCGATGATCATACCGGCCACGTGGGCGACGTCGGCCAGGAGGTAGGCTCCCACCCGGTCGGCGATCTGGCGGAACATGGCCCAGTTGGGCAGGCGCGGGTAGGAGGTGTAGCCGGCGATGATCAGTTTGGGCCGGTGCTCCAGTGCCAGCGCCTCGATTTCGTCGTAGTCCAACAACTCCGTCTGCTCATTGACGTGGTAGGAGACGACGTTATATAGTTTGCCCGACAGGTTGACCGGGCTGCCGTGGGTCAGGTGGCCGCCGTGGGGTAGCGCCAGCCCCATGATGGTGTCGCCGGGCTTCAGCAGCGCCTGCTGGACGGCGATGTTGGCTGGCGCGCCGGAGAGGGGCTGGACGTTGACGTAGATCTGGCCGGCGGGGATGTCGTCGGTAGCGAAGGCCTCGGCACACCGCCGCCGGGCCAGGGATTCGATCACGTCGGCGTACTCCACGCCCCGGTAGTAGCGCCGGTCACCGTAGCGGCGGTAGTGGGCCAGGTGGTGCTCGTAGTCCAGAATCTCGTCCTCGGCCAGCCAGCGAGTCTCCGGGTTAGGATACCCCTCGGCGTAGATGTTCATCAACGCCGAGCCAAGCGCCTCTCGCACGGCCCATGGTGAACTGCTCTCCGAGGGAATCATGATCAACTTGCGGGCCTGTCGTTCCCTCTCCAGGTCAATCAGTTGGGCCACGGCCGGGTCAAGTGCGGACAGGTCGCCGCGAAAGAGAAAGTCGTCGCGCGTGGGCATAATCACCTCCGGGATGTTATTCGTAATGGTCATCTTTCACCAATAATACCAGAAATCCGCTCAGAAGTCCATTCTGGCGAGGAGCGGCCAGGTCGGGAGGACAGCGAATATTCACGCCCGACCTGGCCGCCCCCACTCCTGCCAGGAAAACCTGCGGCGGGGGAAGTGGTGACGGCTGGCCTGCTACACTTGCAGGTAGACCTTCCACTCGGCCGGCATCTTCCCGGAGACGATGAGGTAGTTGACGCGGGGTGTTTTGGGCTCCCACCGGAGACGCATCCCCGCCTCGTGGGGTGTGCGTCCCCCCTTGCGCCCGTTGCACCAGCAGCAGGCGCAGGCCGTGTTGCCCCAGGTGTTGCCCCCGCCCCGGCTGCGGGGGATCAGGTGATCCACGGTGAAATCGGCGTGGGTGAGGATACGGCCGTGGCGCTGTTCCCCGACGCGAGCGCCGCAGTACACGCAGGTGTAGCCGTCGCGGGCCAGGACGCCGTGGCGGTTCCACACAGCCCCGCGCCGGGGGACGTTGAGGTAGTAACGCAGCCGCAGCACGGAAGGCACCTCGAAAACCGTGCTGGGAGTGTGCAGCCTTGCCGCGATTCCTTCCACGCCCTCGGCAACACCCCGCATCAGCAGGCTGATCGCCCGACGGATGGGGATAACCCTCAGGGGCTCGTATGTAACGTTGAGTAGCAGAACGTTCGTCGTCATGCTTCCTTCCTCCACCTGATCCCCCCACCGCGTCCCAACGACGGCCTCATTCACAGGTATGCTTCGGCGCCCTGGCACGCTACGGGCGGCACCGGCTCCCTGTCCCCTTCGACGATAGCCCCTCGCGGGGTTACGCCCTATCGTTCGCGGCGGTGTCCTGCACCGGGGACACCGCCGGGGAGCCTCGGCCCCGGGGCCCCGATCGCCCCGGGCGGTGGGGGGATGCGAGCGGACGGGGGTGCGATGCAACAAAAAAGCGCGGGGTCTTGGGTAAGACCCCGCGCTCCTCGCCAACTGAGGAAGTCACGTGCTTCCACGTACCTCCTCCCCTGGCGAGGACCCGGGCTCGTACCCCATGACCGGCCACAGCGCCGCCGAAAACTCGGCGGGGCTTGTGGTATGCTGCTGATAAAGTGCTATCAACTCCGAGACTGCCCCGGCCGGCAGATACACCGCCAACGCCCGCTCCGACAGGTAGCGAGGTGCACGCCTGCCGGCCGTCCGCGCATCGTCCAGGATGGAGCGGACGGCGATGGGGGCCAGCGGGCCTTGTATACAGTTACTCAGGTGACCCAGGTATACATTCATCGTAGTTAAAATCATACCGCGTTTTGTATCGGTGTCAACGAGGAGACGGTGTGTTCAGTACCCTCGACAGGATTCGAACCTGCGACCTTCTGGTCCGCAACCAGACGCTCTATCCACTGAGCCACGAGGGCAAGATTTGGTACTGGATGCCGGCTACCCGATCACCGTCTGGTATCCAGCATCCAGAACAGGCGGGGAGGCAGGGATTCGAACCCTGGGTGGAGTTACTAGCCCCACAACCGCTTAGCAGGCGGTCCCAATCAGCCACTCTGGCACCTCCCCGGTATCGCTATTCTGTTGTCGTGGCGGAGGGAGAGGGATTCGAACCCCCGGTGGCCTTGCGGCCACAACGGTTTTCAAGACCGTCGCCGTAGTCCACTCGGCCATCCCTCCGGTTCCGAGGGTGATCCTCCCTGGCGCATTGAATTCTACCACGCCAGCGAGGAACTGTCAATCTTCCATCCCGCCAATAACCTCTATGCCCCCCATCCACGGCCGCAGCACCTCGGGCACCACGATGCTGCCGTTCGCCTGCTGGTAATTCTCCATAATCGAGACCATCACCCGGGGCAATGCCAACCCGGAGCCGTTGAGTGTGTGAACGAAGCGGGGCTTGGCCCCCCTCTCTGGCCGGTAGCGGATGTTTGCCCGTCGCGCCTGGAATGCCTCGCAGTTGCTCAGGCTGCTCACCTCCAGCCACTCACTGCAGCCCGGTGCCCACATCTCGATATCATAGGTCTTACTCGAATGAAAGCCCAGGTCACCCGTACATAGTTCTAGCAAACGGAGAGGAATACCCAGACGGCGGCAAATGTCCAGCGCATCCTCAAGCATTGCTTCCAGTTCGTCGTAACTGGTTTCCGGGCTGGTGAGTTTATACATCTCCACCTTGTCGAACTGGTGACCACGCTTGATGCCGCGCACGTCTCGTCCGGCGCTCATTTTCTCACGGCGAAAACAAGCGCTATAGGCCACGTAGCGCAAGGGCAGGTCGCCGCCGGTGAGAATCTCGTCCCGGTGCAGGTTGGTCAGCGGGACCTCAGCCGTAGGGATGAGCCAGAGGTCATCCTCGACGTCGTGATAAATGTTGTCGGCAAACTTGGGGAGTTCCCCCGCACCCCACATACATTCTTCCTTGACGACAAAAGGCGGGTAGATCTCAGTGTAGCCATGCTCCCTGACGTGCACGTCCAGCATCCAGGCGATGAGCGCACGCTGCAGCCGCGCCCCGGCCCCGCGCAAGACGTAGAAACGGCTGCCGGCGAGTTTCACCCCTCGCTCGAAGTCGAGAATCCCCAATTCTGGCCCCAGGTCCCAATGAGGCACCGGTTCGAAGTCAAACTCCTGCGGCTCTCCCCACTCGCGCACGACGACGTTGTGTGTCTCATCAGGGCCAACGGGCACACTCGCGTGCGGCGGATTGGGCATCGCCAGCATCGCTTTTCTGAGGTCAGACTCGACCTGGTGCAGCTGCTCCTCAAGCCCCCCGATGCGATCTCCCACCTGGCGCATCTCGGCGATGAGCCGCTCCCGCTTGACCTGGTCCCGAAGCCGGCTGATCTCCTTGGAGACGCGGTTACGTTCGGCCCTGAGCGCCTCGACTTTCTGAAGTAGTTCACGCCGCTGTGCATTCAGCGCCAGGATGGTATCTACCTGGGATGGGTCTTCGTTCCGGCTCAGCAGCGTGGCCTTGACCCGTTCTGGCTGTTCACGAATGAGCGCTATATCGAGCACATTATCTCTCCTATGTCTGCTTCCACCTCTCAATGGCTTGGCGGATGGCCTGGCGCAGCCGCTCGTCGGGGAGGCCAGAGGGCTGCTTGCAATATAGAAATTATAACACGGGCCATTTAACTTTACAAATTGACCACTTTGCGTTATAATCTGTGCACTGTTATTTCCAGAACTGAGAGTCGCCTCCTCTCAGTTCTTGCTTATCTACAGGGAACCCCGCTATGTCGTGGGGGCGTTTCTTTTCAGCAGGTCTTTGTGGAAGAGACAACTTGTGTATTTGTAACCACATCTTGCACTCAAGCGTTCAGTTGCTTTTGCCGGGTGATGTGACAGGTATAGCCTGGCGGAGGAGACTGAACGCTTGCTTACATCAGGAATATGATGGATGAATGAACAGCCGACGTTCCTAACCCGCGGAGGGCGCCAGAAACTAGAGCAAGAATTGGACCACCTGCGCACAGTCCGGCGTCAAGAGGTCGCACGGCGTCTCCACCAGGCGCTGACGGAGGGCGATATTCTGGAGAATGCGGAGTTGGAGGATGCGCGCAATGAACAGGCCTTCGTGGAGGGGCGTATTCTAACGCTGGAGGGCATGCTGGGCAATGTGGTCATCATCGAGGAAGAAGGACCCCACGAGGTAGTCGGGCTGGGCAGTCGCGTCACTGTTGTGGAAGGGGACGGGCCGCCGGAGACTTACCACATCGTGGGCTCAGCCGAGGCTGACCCGGCCAAGGGCCTGATTTCCAACGTATCTCCTCTGGGACGGGTGCTGATGGGGCACAAGGTGGGGGAAGAAACCGTGGTCAGTGCCCCTGATGGTGTGCTGGTGTTCAAAATCGTGGGGCTTCAGTAAATGGAATTTACAGAACTGGAGCGACAGCGTGTGGAGAAACTGGAACGACTACGAGCCCGAGGGGTCGAACCTTATCCACACCGCGTCGAGCGCACTCACACTATAGCCGAGGCAATTGCCGCTCTTGAAGCGGCCGAGGCTGTTGGTGAAGCAGGTTCCCAGGTCGCTGTGGCTGGACGGCTGCGCAGTATGCGCGTGATGGGGAAAGTCACTTTTGCACACATTGAGGACGGGAGCGGCTCCATTCAACTCTTCCTGCGCATCAACGACGTAGGTGAGGAAGCCTACGATGTGTTCAAGCGGGACTTCGATCTGGGTGACTTCGTCGGCGCGGAGGGTGTGTTGATGCGCACTCGTACCGGCGAGATCAGTGTCCGCGTGGAGCAGGTGCGCATGCTGGCCAAGGCGATCAGCCCGCTGCCGGTGATCAAGGAGAAGGAGGTGGACGGCAGGCAGGTGCGCTATGCTGCCTTCTCCGACGTCGAGGAGCGGTATCGCCAGCGGTACGCCGACCTGGCCTGCAACCCCGATGTGCGTGATGTTTTCCGCGTGCGCGCCTGTGCGATCAAAGCCCTGCGGAGTTTTCTCGATGAGCGCGGTTTCCTGGAGGTCGAAACCCCCATCCTTCAGCCGGTCTACGGAGGCGCGGCGGCCCGCCCCTTTGCCACCTATCACCAGCAACTGCACCGGGATCTATTCCTGCGCATCTCGGACGAACTCTACCTCAAGCGGCTACTGGTGGGGATGTATGACAGGGTCTACGAAATCGGACGGGACTTCCGCAACGAGGGCGTCTCCCACAAGCACAATCCAGAGTTCACCCAACTGGAGTTCTACGCCGCCTACTGGGACTATCACGACGTGATGGCATTCTGTGAGCAGATGATTGCTTACGTCGCCGAGGGGGTGCTGGGCTGCCCGGTGATCCACTACCAGGGTCACGAGATTGATCTCCGTCCCCCCTGGCGGCGGGTCACGCTGCACGACGTCGTTCTCGAGGTGACGGGCGTGGACTACCGCCAGTACCCTACCGCCGAAGAGTTGTCTGCCGCAATGCAGGCCAAAGGGTTGCCTACCAAGCCGGGTGCGACCTGGGGCTACTTGATTGACAAGGGGTTGCTGGGAACGGTCGAGCCGACGCTGATCCAGCCGACCTTCGTGATGGATTACCCCCGCGACATCTCTCCGCTGGCCAAGACCAAGCCCGACGACCCGACGCACGTCGAGCGCTTTGAGTACTTCATCGGAGGGCTGGAGATGGGCAACGCCTTCACTGAATTGAACGATCCCTTTGACCAGGAACAGAGATTCTTGGAGATGGGGCGGCTCTATGCGCCTGACGACGAAGAGGCTCATCCGATGGACGAGGACTACCTGCGGGCGATGAAATATGGTATGCCGCCCAACGGCGGCTTCGGGTTGGGCGTGGATCGGCTGGTGATGCTCCTCACAGATAAGCCGACTATCCGTGAGGTCATTCTCTTCCCACAATTGCGAGCCAAGGGGTGAGCAGACATATAGTACTTTAGTACTATTGCACTATTGCTTGCCTAGTGAACGTGGTGTATAATAGGATAGGGTTTGTTTTTGCCTAGGTATCAATCTGCCTGGGGCGAGGAGTGCTGCGATGAGGAGTCTACGGTCTCTTCTGATAGTGATAATGATGGTTGTTATATCTCTCGGCGGCGCGTCTGTCACATACGCGCAAACCGCGGCCGAGAACTGTCGCTATTTCGTCGAGACAGGCTACTACGTATGTGGCGAGTTCCTCGAGTTCTACGAGACACGGGGTGAGAGCGAAATTTTCGGCTATCCTCTCACGATAGAGTTTTACGATCCCGGGCTTGGGCTGCGAGTGCAGTACTTCCAGCGTGCCCGGATGGAGTGGCACCCGGACAACCCGGGCCCTTACAAAGTGCAGCTAGGGCTGCTGGTTGACGAACTGGGTTATCACTTTCCTCAGATCCGCCAGGAGCAGATTCCTTCCTCCAACAGTAACATTCGCCACTATTTTAGTGAAACGGAGCACGTCGTCTCCTATGCGTTTCTCAAGTGTTTCCGCGAGAAGGGGGGGGTGGACATCTTCGGCCATCCTCGCTCTGAGTTTCTGTATGAGGATGGACACATCGTACAGTACTTCCAACGGGCACGCATGGAGTGGTATCCTGAGATCGTCTCCGGCCCGCAGATGCGCTTGACTAACCTGGGAGAAATCTATCTTGAGCGTGTCGGCGTTCCTGAGGACATGTGTAAACCTTCCAGGATCAACGATCTTTACTCGGTGACGGAACTAAACATCAGCGCTTCGGTGCGGTATGCTATCACTGGGCGAGAGGGTATCCAGACAGTCTTCGTCTACGTGAATGACCAGCAGCAGCAGCCGGTTCAAGGTGCAGCCGTCAAGATGTTGGTCCATTATCAGTCAGGCGATCAACCATACGAGTTCAAGCCCACCAACGCCAGCGGCTTCACGCGGTGCGGTTTTGACCTTTCTCCGTCACTGCCGGGTCAGAAGGTGGTGGTTGATGTGACGGTGACGCATGGCGGCCTGACAGCCACGACGCAGACTTTTTTCCTGCCGTGGTGGTAGGGTCATTAGAGACGAAAAAGCCCGCTTGCGAGCGGGCTTTTTTTGTGGGATGGTTTCGACGCCCCGGTTCCAACCTCCAGGAGGTCTCTGCTGCCGTCGGCTATTCCTCCTCCCATCCGATGATCCAGATACACAGGCCGGCCAGGCCGATGGTGGCGACAATCAGGGCAGTCCACTGCCCCGGCAGCAGGCCCACGTCACGAGCGGACCAGATAAGGATGGCTACCATACCGATGGCCAGTACCAGCCAGGCTGTCAGGCGTGGGTGCTGACTGGCGAATTGCTTCAAGGAAGACATCTGCTCACCTCCGGTGAAATGGTCACAGCGGGCGGAGCACGCGATTGGGGCGTGACTGCCTCATCAGTATTGTCTCATTATTTCCTATCCGAGCCTCATGAGCGGCCTCCTGCCACGCCTGGGGCAAACTGGCGACTGTCCTGGGTGCGTATCCGAACGCTTTGCAAAACTCGACCAGATCAGGGGGGCTCGGGCGTGGCAGGAACAGCAGCGCTACCTCACACTGTAACTCAGTCGCGGCCCGCTCCATCTCGGAGAGCAATGCCCGGCCAACTACGACACGTTCCCGAGCCGGCCAGACCAGGAAGTCACTCACCCGGACGACGAGGTTCTCTATTTGCCAGCCCAGTATCCCGACCAGGTTCCCATCCTGCTCGGCCAGCAGAAACCCCACGTTGCGGAAGCGGGCGATGACGGCCTGCTCGTCAATCTCTGGTTGTCCCTGTCGAGCACGATTGACGAACGCGGCGATCTTGCCCGCATCGCTCACCATGGCCCGTCGCACTGTGATTTTCTGCCGTCGCGCCATACCGCTCCTCTTGACCCCAAGTATACCGCAAAATGCGAAAACAGGCTACTGCCCCATCAATCTCTGCCACGCTGCCTGTACCTGTGCCCACGTCCGTGGGAGTTTCCCCGAGGTGTCAATCACCACATCGGCGCGGGCGATTTTCTCCTCCTGGGGTGGCTGTGCTTGCACGCGCTGCTCGGCCTCGGCCCGGCTCAAGCCTCGCCCACCCATGATGCGGTAGACCTGCTGCTCTGGCCGGCAGGTCGTCACCCATACGCTGTCGCAATCGTCAGCCAAGCCGGCCTCGATGAGTTTGATGGCCTCGATTGCCACGACGGCGGCCTGAGAGGCGGCAATACGGCGGCGGATTGCTTCCAGGGTAGCGGGATGGACGATATCTTCCAGCCGCGCCAATGCCGCAGGGTCAGCAAAGACCAGCGCGCCCAGCCGCGCCCGGTCAATCTCGCCATTGGGGGCCAGTACCTGTGCCCCGAACGTTTCGACGATCTGCGCGTGGATGGGGGTGCCGGCACGCATCGCCTCGTGGGCTGTTTTGTCTGCATCTACCACCTCAGCGCCCAGTTCGGCCAGCATCCTGGCGACGGTGGATTTGCCTGTGCCGATGTTGCCTGTGAGTCCGATGAGGAACGGACGATGGTTGTTCATCCCACCACATCCGTCCAGGCAGCGAGCAGCGCGTCCAGTTCCGCTTCGACCCAGGCGTACTCGGCACCCAGTTGACGCACTCGCTCGACCGCCTGTTGCTCGCTGGCGGCGGTCAGTTGGGCCTCCAACTGCGCCCGGTGCGTCTCCAGGCGATGGATGGTCTGTTCAAGTTCGGTCTGGCGGAGGGCCTGCTGCGCCGCTTCTCGCTCTGCGGCCTTGCGGGTCTTCTGTGCGCGTTCCCTTTCTGTCTGGCCCCGGGTCTCCCGGTGTGCCTGTCTTTGCTGTCGTCGCTGCATCTCCCAGGTGTGGTATTCCTCGTATCCCTCCTTGAATTCCCATAACAGCCCACCCGCAATCGCCCAGACGTGAGTGGCCAGCCTGCGGATCAGGTAGCGGTCGTGGGTCACGATCAGCAGCGTGCCGCCAAAGCCGGAGAGCACCTCTTGCAGCGCCTCCTGGGATGGAATGTCGAGGTGATTGGTCGGCTCGTCGAGGAGCAGGACGTTAGCGCCCTGCAGGGCCAGGACTGCCAGCGCGACGCGGGCCTGCTCGCCGCCGGAAAGGTCGCCGATGTGCTTAAAGACGTCGTCGCCGGAGAAGCGGTAGCGGCCCAGCAGGTTCCGCGCCTGGCTGATCGTCAGTTCGCCGGTGTTTAAGACGGTCTCGAGCACGGTTTTCTCGGGGACAAGGCCCACGTGTCCCTGGGCGAAGTAGCCCAGGTGCACACTCGCTCCGACACGCACGCGCCCGGCCAGTGGCGGGACCTGGCCCAGTATGGTGCGCACGAGCGTGGTCTTGCCAGAGCCATTGGGTCCCAGCAGCGCCACCCGCTGTCCCCGTCTCAGTTCGAACTCCTCGGCTGTGAAGAGGGGATTGGCCGAGTCGTAGCCCACGGTGAGGTTATGGAGGCCCAGCACCAGGTCGCCACTGCGAGCCACGTTGCCCAGGTCGAGTAGGGGCGCGGTTACCGCGCCCCTATGCGGTCGCTCGACCCGCTCCATCCGCGCCAGCCGCTTGCGCCGTCCCTTCGCCTCGCGGCTGCGCTGGCCGGCGATGTTGCGGCGGATGAACTCCTCAGTGCGGGCGATGAATTGTTGCTGCCGCTTGTACCCGGCCTGCTGGAGAGCCGCGTGCTCGGCCTTCTGGGCGACGTAGGCGCTGTAGTTGCCGCGATATCGCTTCAGCCGGCCCCACTCCAGTTCCCACACTCGCTCGACGACAGCGTTGAGGAAGGCTCGGTCGTGGGCTACGACGAGCACAGCGCCCTTCCACGCTTTGAGGCAGTCCTCCAGCCACTCGATGCCTGCCAGGTCGAGGTAGTTGGTTGGCTCGTCCAGCAGCAACAGGTCGGGCTCCTCCAGCAGGAGGTGGGCCAGCAGGGCGCGCGTTTTCTGTCCTCCGCTGAGTTGCGCCACGGGGCGCTGGCAATCATCCTCGTCGAAACCCAGGCCGGAGAGCACCTGATCAATGCGCTGTTCGTATGTGTAGCCGCCAGCCAATTCAAACGCTTCCAGGGCTGGGCCATACCGCTGCAATGCCTCCTCGCTGGTGGCAGGATCCGCCATAGCAATCTCCAGGCGATGCAGTGCAGCGGATCGGGCCTGCAGGTCGGCGAAGACCTCTAGCATTGTCCCCCACAGCGTATCGGATCCGGAGAAGTCGGCCTGTTGGGGAAGATAGGCGATGCGCAGGTCCTTGGCCCGATGGATGGTGCCGGCCGTGGGCTCCTCCAGCCCGGCAACCAGGTGCAGCAGTGTCGTCTTGCCTGAGCCATTGGGGCCGACGAGCGCGATTTTGGCCCCGTGGGGTATCTCAAAGGACACGTCCTTGAAGACGTCCTGGGGGCCATAAGACTTGGCCAGGTTGCTGGCGGTCAGGATGGACATAGGGAATGTGTTGCGTGGTGCATGTTGCGTACCTAGTGCGAACGGTAGGTAATTATACCATGAGCCTGGGGTGTGCCAACCTTGCCACTAAAGTCGTTTTATAGTACACTCATAGTGGCTTTGGCTCAGCGTCAAAGCCGACGGCGAAACCTGTGCAGGTCTACCTGGGGGAAAGGAGGTCAGGATGCCTACTAAATTAGGTCCCCACGTTCTGCGATCCGCTGCAAACTTGAGTGAGTACATCCAGGCTGGTGTGGCGGTAGCCAAGTTTGTGGGCGATTGGGGAATAGCCAAGGATGTCCCAGCCGGTGTTCTGGTGATCGGCCGCAAGCACCAGGGGAGCTACGATGCCCAGCATCAGAAGGCCACTGGGAAGACGCCTCTCGAAGCGGCTCGGCGGTTTGTACAGGATCAACTGCCCACGTATCAGTCCAATCCTCACATCAAGTACTGGGAGGGGCACAACGAGCCGGTTTGGAACGATGAGGAGGGCATGGAGTGGTATGCCCACTTCGAGGTGGAGCGTATGCGGTTGATGGCTGACCTGGGGCTGAAGTGTGTGATTGGGAACTTCGCCACCGGCTCGCCGGACTTAGGCTTATGGCCTGCGTTCTTCCCGGCGCTTGAGGTTGCCAGGCAGTATCAGGCCATCCTCGGCCTACACGAGTACAGTTGCCCCTGGATGTGGTGGATGACGGGGAAGTACCAACTGGACCCCAACGCGGATGAGGGGGATGAGGGCTGGACGACGCTGCGTTATCGCAAGGTCTACCGCCAGCACCTGATCCCGAACGGGCTGGGGAACGTGCCGTTAGCGATCACCGAATGTGGCATTGATCCACTGGTGAGTCCCAAGCCACAGGGCGCTAAAGGTGGGGCGTGGAAGGAGTTGGGCGACTTTTGGGCCAGGCACGACGGCAAGCCGGACAAGGCTGGCTATTACTGCCAGCAGTTGGTCTGGTACGACAAGGAACTGCAAAAGGATGATTACGTCGTCGGCGCGACTGTCTTCACCTGGGGCAGTTTTGGCTCGCCCTGGTCTCATTTCGACGTGGCCGGGACGGATGTAGCCAAGAAATTGATTGCCTACACGCGGCAAGACCCCGCAGAGGCTTTCGTGTATCCCAAGGAGAAGGAACCGCGTGGGCAGCCTCGCGTGCAGTATGAGCGCGCCTATGTGTTGCTGCCCCCCAATGTAGACGCTGCCTGGGTGCGAGCAGTGGTGGAGGGCGCGTGGGATCGGTATCACTATACCATCGGCGGTAGTGCTGATGACGCGGGCATCGGCGACCTGGATATACGACGTGTGATCGCAGTTAATCCGCAAGAATGGCCCGGCCCGCTATCGCTGGAGGAGTTTTACGCGCAGCACTACCCCGGCATCGAGTATAGGTCCATCACAGCCGCGACGCCTGCGGAACTGGCACAGAAGTTAGCCAGCGAGTAGAGCGGCAATAGGAGAGCGAATGAGCGGCGAGAAATTGCGTCAACTCCCCAGCGTGGACCGGTTGCTCGGCGAGGAGACTGTGCAGGAACTGGTCGCCACCTGCGGCCACCGCCAGACGGTGTCCGCGCTGCGCGAGACACTCAATGTGGTGCGCGATGAGGTGCGGGCCGGGGCGGACGTGCCGGACATCGCACTGCTGGTGGCACGGGCGAGCGTCTGCCTGCGGGAGCGGTTGGCTCCTACGTTGCGTCCGGTCATCAACGCTACCGGCGTCATCATCCACACCAACCTGGGACGAGCCCCCCTATCGGCTGCTGCACGGGTGGCGATGGAGGCGGTCAGCCGGGGCTACTCCACGCTGGAGTACGATCTGCAGGCGGGGCGGCGTGGCCACCGCACGATGCACGCCGAGCGGTATCTGTGCGAATTGACCGGGGCAGAGGCTGCGCTGGTGGTCAACAACAACGCCGGGGCGGTGCTCCTGGCGCTGACCGGGCTGGCACGGGGCCGGGGCGTGGTCATCTCGCGGGGACAACTGGTGGAGATCGGCGGCGGCTTCCGCGTGCCCGAGGTGATGGTGCAGAGCGGGGCGCGGCTGATCGAGGTCGGCACGACCAACCGCACCCATCTGCGCGACTACGCGGCGGCGCTGGGACCGCACGAGGACGTGGCGTTGATCCTGCGAGCGCACCATTCTAACTTCCGCATCGTGGGCTTTGCCACCGAGCCATCCTTGTCTGAACTGGTCGCGCTGGGCGCAGAGCACGGCCTGCCAGTGATGGACGATCTGGGGAGCGGCGCGCTGCTCGACACGGCCCGGTTCGGGCTGATGCACGAGCCGATGGTGCAGGAGAGCGTTGCGGCTGGTGCGACAGTGGTCTGTTTCAGCGGCGACAAACTGCTGGGCGGCCCGCAGGCGGGCGTCATCGTCGGGCAGGCAAAGTACGTGGATCTGCTGAGGAGCCACCCGCTGGCCCGCGCGCTGCGGGTCGACAAGCTCTGCCTGGCCGGATTGCAGGCGACGCTGCTGCATTATCTGAAAGAGGAGGCCGCCAAGCACGTCCCGGTCTGGCGGATGATCGCCACGTCCCAGGCGGAAGTCGAACGACGGGCGCGGCGGTGGCGGCGCAGTCTGCGGCGCGCTGGTGTTCTGGCCGAGGTCGTGGACGGGCGCTCCACGGTGGGCGGGGGCAGCCTGCCCGGCGAGACGTTGCCCACGAAATTGGTCGCGTTGTTGGTGGCACACCCCGACCGGCTGGCGGCCAAATTGCGGGCTGCCGACCCGCCGGTGGTAGCCCGCATCGAGGATGACCGGCTGGTGCTGGATCCGCGCACGGTGCTGGTGGAGGAGGAGCGGGAATTACTAAGAATAGTTTCGGAGGTGGCGAGATGATCGTCCAGTACATTCAGAAGGCAATGGAGAAGGCCCATTACGAGATTATTGACGACGAGGAGCCGTACTATGGCGAGATACCCGAATGTCAGGGAGTGTGGGCAACGGGTAAGACGCTGGAGGAATGTCGCCAGAACCTAGAGGAAGTGCTTGAGGGCTGGATCGTTGTGCGTTTGCAGCGCGGGCTGAACCTCCCGTCGATTGAAGGAGTGGCCATTCGCCCGCTTGTGGGAGCGGGCAAAATAGTCAGTATGTCCTGCTTGGAAGCAAGCGCAGAGATTGCTGTTTATACTCATCATTGCGCTGATGGGGATGATGGCTGCTTGCTTTCCTGATGCCCCGCGCGCCAGGGATGGAGGGAATGGTTCACCGGGATAATCACTAGGCTGACATGGAAGCGGCAAGGGAAGTGAACGAAATTGGCTAAGGAGAAGACATGAAACAAGATCTGGATCATCTGATGGAGGAACGTGGGCTGGACGCAGTCCTCGTCGCAGGGGCCGTGCACGGCAACCCGGCGATGTACTATATGACCAACGGCGCAGGGCTCACGCGGGGGTGGGTGCTCAAGAAACGGGGCGAGGAGCCTGTGCTTCTGTGCTGGCCGATGGAACGGGAGGAGGCCACTGCCAGCGGTCTCTCCATCGTGAACATGGGTAAGTACGACTACGTGAGTATCCTCCGCGAGACGGGCGACCAACTGGCCGCGGCCGTCGAACTGCACCGCCGGGTGTTTGCCGACCTGGGTGTGAGCGGCCGGGTGGGCTTCTACGGGTTGGCGGATCAGGGCCGCGCCTGGGTGCTGCTCAACGCGCTGGATACACATCTGGAGGGCATCGAGGTCTACGGAGACTTCGACGTGACCCTGATTGACGCCGCTCGCGCTACCAAGGATACCACCGAAGCCGAGCGCATCCGCGAGATGGGCCGGCGCACCTGTACGGTCGTGGCCCGTACCATCGAGTTCCTGAAGTCACACCGGGTGAAGGACGAGGTGCTGGTGCAAGCCGATTCTACGCCGCTGACCATCGGGCGGGTGCACGAGGAAATCAACCGCTTCATCGCCGAGCAGCGTTTGGAGGATCCCGAGGGTTTCATCTTCTCTATCGGGCGTGACGCGGGCATCCCCCACAGCAAGGGCCGTCCCGAGGACGTGGTCGCGTTGGGCAAGACCATCGTCTTCGACATCTTCCCCCGCGAGGCCGGCGGCGGCTACTTCTTCGACATGACCCGCACCTTTTGCCTGGGCTACGCGCCGCCGGAGGTCGAGAAGGCTTATCGAGAGGTTTACGAATGTGTGAAGATGCTTGTTGAGGCCTACGCAGTGGGGACCGAGGCACGGCGCTACCAACAGATGACCTGCGAGTTTTTCGAGAGCCGTGGTCATCCCACCATCGCCAGCGATAGCAAGGCCGAGGCCGGCTACGTGCACACCGTAGGCCACGGGCTGGGGCTGGCGATTCACGAGGAGCCGCGCTTCGGCGACGTGCCCAGCAACACTGACGTGCTCCAGCCTGGTCACGTCTTCACCTGCGAGCCGGGGCTGTATTACCCCGACCGGGGCTTCGGCATGCGCATTGAGGATGTGATCTGGATTGACTCCGAAGGCACCGTTCATAACTTGACCGAGTTTCCCAGAGAGCTAGTGGTGGAGATGAAGAGATGAAAGAGATAGTGACGGAAGCGACGATTCTGGATAGCACTCACCTGGTGCTCAGGCGCTCCCTACCGGAGAGTTGGGGGCAGCGGCTGTTCGTCCGTATCACTCCTGTGTCTCCTGAGCCAGATCATCTCCTGCATGAGTTGAGGACAGCATATCTGACGATGTCTGAGCGGGAGCGCCAGACTGAGGCTGCCCTGGCTGAAGAGGGACTGCGGGCGCAACCTGACCTGACCAAAGCCTTTCCAGAGGAGGCTGAGTGGCCGTGGTGGGAATAAAACGAGGTGACATCTGGCTTGTGCACCTGAACCCGGTGCGCGGCAGCGAACAGCGTGGCGTTCGTCCCTGTTTGGTGATCAGCAACGATGTCACGAATGAGCACGCGCCGACCGTCTGTGTGGTGCCGCTCATCAGCAATCTGGCGGGCCGTAGATTCCCCATCAATGTCGCTGACGCAGGAAGACACCGATCTGAAGCGCGACTCACTCCTGCTGGGTGGTCAAATACGGACGGTGGCCAAAGAACGCCTGCTACGGAAGCTGTCGGTTCTGCGAAGCAAACGAATGCCCGACGTTGAAGTGGCTCTGAGATTGTACTTGGGCCTAATGGAGTGAGTGCATCTATGACCCGCATCCTCGCTATCGAAACCTCCTGCGACGAGACTGCCGCAGCCGTGGTCGAGGACGGACGGCACATTCTCTCCAACGTCATCGCCTCGCAGGTCGAACTGCACGCCCGCTATGGCGGTGTCTTCCCTGAGGTCGCCTCCCGCGCTCACGTCGAGGCCATCGTGCCTGTGATCGAACAGGCGATGAGGGACGCCCACCTCGGCTTCGACGACCTGGACGGTGTGGCCGTGACCTACGGGCCGGGGCTAGCGGGCTCGCTCCTGGTGGGGGTCAACGCGGCCAAGGGGCTCGCGTTAGGGTGCAACCTGCCACTTGTGGCGGTCAATCACCTGGAGGCGCACATCTATGCCCACTGGCTGGAGGTGGAAAGCGAGGGTGCAGCGACTCCCCCTCCGCTTGCGGGAGGGGCTGGGGGGGGTACAGTCTCTCCCCCCTCGCAGGGGGGGGGCGGGGGGGGGTTAATGTTCCCGCTGCTGGCGCTCATCGTCTCCGGCGGCCACAGCGAACTGATCCTGATGCGTGACCACGGCGACTACGAGTACCTGGGCGGCACGCTCGACGATGCCGCGGGTGAGGCATTCGACAAAGTGGGCCGGTTACTGGGGCTTCCTTACCCCGGCGGGCCGGCGATCCAGGAGGCGGCCCAGGATGGCAACCCGGCGGCTTTCCGGTTCCCCCGCGCCTGGCTGGACGATAGTTATGACTTCAGTTTCAGCGGACTGAAGACGGCTATGCTGCGTGTGGTTCAGAAGTACAGCGATCCGCCCCAGGGCCGCTTGTTGGCCGACCTGTCGGCCAGTTTCCAGGCAGCGGTGGTAGACGTGCTGTCGGCCAAGGTGGTGCGGGCGGCGGAGGAGTTCGACGTAACAGCGGTGCTGCTTTGCGGGGGCGTCTCGGCCAACCAGGCGCTGCGGGCCACGACCGCCGGGCGGGCCAGCGTGCCGGTCTATTATCCGCCGCCAATCCTCTGCACCGACAACGCGGCGATGGTGGGCGCCTGCGCGCATCGGCGCTTCATCTCAGGTGAGCGGGCCGGCTGGGACCTGGACGTCGTGCCGGGGCTGCGGCTGGTGTGAAAGCAATGAACAATGAACAATGAAGCAATGAACAATGAACCAATGAACAATGAAGCCTGGATGCCGCTGCGCAAGTTTCAGGCGGATGGGCTTCCGTTGTATCCTGATGGACTTTTGGAACTGCTGACGGGTGGGGGTGCGACACGATGAGGCCACGCGATCTCCTGCGCAATCCCGCTCTGGTGGCAGGCAACCTCTTGCGCTCGCTGCGCCGCAAGGGATTCGACTACATCGTCCTGCCCATCCGCGGCTCCTACCCGGAGTGGGCGGCCCGCCGTTACCCACTGCCCTTCCCCTTCAGCCGTCTGCCGCTCTTTCCCCAGGAGGTTAGCCTGGAGGACATGCGAATGGTAGTGGAGAGGATCAGTGGCGACCGCCGCGTGCGGGGCGTGATGTTGCGCTTTGACACACTCCGGGCCGGGCCGCCTATGCTCTACAGCCTGCGCCACTGCCTGCTCGACCTGCGCGCCAAAGGAAGGCGGCTGGTTGCCTGGCTGCCCAGTGCTGGCACCTGGGACTATTACCTGGCCTCGGCCTGCGATGAGATCATTCTTCCCCAGTCCGGCCGCCTTTTCGCGCTGGGCCTGCGGGCCGAACCGGTGTTCCTCAAGGATGCACTGGCGCTGGTTGGGCTGGAGGCCGACCTCGAGGCCATCGCCGAGTACAAGGTTTCGCCCGATACCTTCCGCCGCTCGACGATGAGCGAGCCGCACCGGGAGATGCTGAATGGTATCCTCGACTCCCACTTCGACGAGATCATCGCCGCCATCGCCGAGGGGCGCGGGCTCACCCCAGCACGGGTGCGTGAACTGATTGACGCGATGCCGTTCACACCCGCCGAGGCGGTCGAGGCGGGGCTGGTTGACGCGGTGCTCTACGAGGACGAGTTGGCGGCGCATTTTCCTTCGACAGGCTCAGGACACCGCTCTGCGGTGGCACAAGGGGACGTGGAGCAGCCTTTCCAGGCTGGTGGCAGGTTCGAAAGCCTGCCCCACGGGACCACCGCCACGTTGCTCCCCTGGCGGGAGGCTGCCCGCTGGCTCTGGCAGCCGGTCAGGTGGACCACGCGCCAGGCCATCGGCGTGATCTCGCTGGAGGGGCTCATCGTGCCGGGCCGCAGCCGCCGCGTCCCCGTCCCTGTGCCGCTCCCCTTCGTTGAAGCGCAAGCCGGGGCGGAGACGATCGTGCAGGCGTTGCGCCACGCCGAGGCTGACAAGCGCATCGCAGCGGTCATCCTCTACGTCGAGACGCCCGGCGGCTCGGCACTGGCCTCCGACCTGATCTGCCGCGAGGTGCGCCGGCTGCGGGAGCGCAAACCGGTGATCGTGCTGATGGGAGAACAGGCCACCTCGGGCGGCTATTACGTCTCAGCGCTGGCCAACCGCATCGTTGCCCGCCCGACCACGCTGACCGGCTCCATCGGCATCTGGGGTGGCAAGTTTGTCACGGCGGGCCTGTATGAGAAACTGGGGATCGGTCGCGATGCGGTGCAGCGGGGCGCGATGGCCGGCCTCTATTCCGAACTGGCGTCCTTCAGCGACGGGGAGCGCGCCCGCGTGCGCCGTGACCTGGGCGAGGCTTACGCCCGTTTCAAGGCACGGGTGGCCGAAGGGCGCGAGATGACGGAGGAACAGGTGGAAGAGGTTGCACGCGGGCGGGTGTGGACCGGTGCTCAAGCGCGCGAGATCGGGCTGGTGGATGAATTGGGCGACTTCGAGACGGCGCTGGCGACGGCCAAGGAACTGGCCGGCCTCAAGCCAGAGCGGGAGTATACAGTGGTGCAGGTGCGCCCGCCCCACCACGAACTGCTACCCTCTCCCTTCCCCGACCCCCATCCCCGGTCCTTCCTCCTCGCAGGGGGAAGGGAGTCGCCGGTGGTTGGTCTGGGGATGCTGCTCGACGCACTGCAGAGCCTGGCCCGTGAGCGGATGTGGGCGCTGGCCCCGTGGGCGATCCGCATCCGGGAATAAACGGGGGGTACAGGCGATGAACGAATCGGCATCACATTGGAGTACTTCCACCAAGCGCACCGTTGTCGTCATCATCCTCGTCCTGCTGGCGCTGGTGATCTATCGCTTTCGCGCTGTCATTCCGCCGCTGGTGGTCGCGTTTCTGTTGGCCTTCATCCTCGACCCCATCGTTGGTTTTGTCACTGATCGCCTGCACTTCTCGCGCGGAGCGGCCACGATGCTCGTCTTCCTGCTCCTGATCGTGATCGGCCTGGGGATACTGGCCGCGCCAGTGACGGCGGTGCCCAGCATCCAGCGAGCCGTGCTCTCCGTGCAGATTGACTTCACTCGCATCATCGCTGACATCGGCGCTTTCTTCGAGCGGCCTGTGGAGATCGGGGGTTATTCTCTGGACCTGAGCAGCGTGTACGAGGAACTGAGCGCAATGTTGAGCCGCTTTGTGGGCTCGGTAGCGCAGGGCACCCTCGACGTCGTGTTCAGCATCGCCTCGGGAGCCTTCTGGTTGATTTTCGTTCTGATGGCCTCTTTTTACCTGGTCAAGGATGCCGGGCGTATTGTTGATCAGTTGGATGACCTGGCTCCTCCCGGCTATCGCGACGACTTCGTGCGTCTGCGCCAGCAGATCACGGAGGTGTGGAATGCCTTCTTGCGCGGCCAGTTGCTGCTGGGGCTGGCATTGGCGGTCATCACGACCGTGGTATGCCTGGCCGTCGGTGTCCCCTATGCCGGGGTGCTGGGACTGATTGCAGGGGTGATGGAGTTGGTGCCCACCCTCGGCCCCGTCATCGCGATGATACCAGCGGTACTGGTGGCTCTGTTCCAGGGCTCCAGTTTCTTACCGCTGGGCAACTTCTGGTTCGCAGTGCTGGTCGCCGGGCTATACATCGTGATCCAGCAGATCGAGGGAAACTTGCTCTTGCCTCGTATCCTGGGCCGCAGCCTCAACCTGCACCCGCTGCTGGTACTGATTGCCATCATTGTCGGCGGCAGTCTGGCCGGTATCCTGGGGATGTTGCTCGCTGCCCCGGTTTTGGCAACGCTGCGCATCTTCGGGCGCTACGTCTTTTGTCGCCTCTACGACCGCGACCCCTTCGCCGAACCGGAGGAGGAAGTGGTGCCGCCTAAACAGGGCCTGCTCAAACGGGCGGGCGAAGCGGCCCTGGAGCGGCTGCAGGAGAAAGTGCAGGAGAAAGTAGAACAGAAGGTGGAACAGGATGATACGGGAGGATAAATGGAAGAACCCACCATCGAAATCCTGGCCGAAAGCGAGAACTTCAGTCTGTGGCGAGCCGAGGAGCCCGACGGCGAAACGACTTACCACCTGGAACTGGGTAGCATCACCGTGCACTTCTTCCGCGAGGAGTGGGAGGAGTTTCTGAAGTTGGTGGGAGAAGTGGGGGAGCATGTTGCAGCGAGGTGAGCCTACTCCACAACTCCAGCAGTGGTTTGACCGGCTGGCTCCGGTGGTCAAGGAGGCGCGGGCGGCGCTGCGCCGCCTCAAGCCGGGCAAATTGGCGCTACATAGCGGCTGCGAGCAGGACGAGGACGGCGACTTCCGCCTGGCCTTCTTCTGGCAGGAGTACGTCATCGCAGGCAGGGACTTCACCGTCCGGCGGGCCGATACCGGCGAGGAGCCCTCCTCCTTCATCCAGAGCATCATCCTCACCTACCTGGTCACGGCCGACGGCACGACTCCTTCGAGCCGTTGGGTCGGCTTCCGCGAACTTCCCGATGGGCTGTTTTACGTCCAGGCGTTCCAGGGCTACACCGGGGATCGGCTGGTGCGCGAACTGGGGGGCGGCATTGAGGCGTTCCGTCGCGCTGGCGAGAGGCTGGGCGGCGGGCCGCTGGAAATCGGCGATGCTGGCTACGTCTTCAGGGTGTTGCCGCGAGTGCACTTAGGCCTGGTGTACTGGGAGGGGGATGAGGAGTTCCCCTCGCAGGCGCGGGTGCTGTTCGAGGACACCGCAGCGCACTACATGCCCACCGACGGACTGGCTATTCTAGGCAGCCAACTGGTAGGGCGAATGCTGAAGGCGGCGCAAGATCTTGGACGCAGATAAGCGCTAGCCTGCTCTAGCGGTTACGCATCACCACGGGCAGGTAGATGGGAGGGGGCTCCTGGCACTGAAGCATGATGGGCACGTCAACGGAGTTTGTGCAGGGGGCGTTGTGGAAGATGCGCAGCGTGCCGGTGTAGTCCCTCGTCTCGGTGCAGTGGAAGGTGACGTCAATTTCGATCATACCCGGCCCGGGGATCGTTCCGGTGATGGGGTCCTCCCAGACCCACGGCAGGTCGCACCGATTTATCGCCGCCTGCACTGCAGCGGAGGCGTTGATCTCGCCCCAACCGGTGGCGTGGTTGGGCACGTCGCCCGGCCCCTCGCTGCCGCAACTGGTGGTATAGGAGATCGGCGTGGCTGTCTGCTCAATGAGGGTCTCGGTGGTGGTGTAGTCGCCCACCAGGCAGGGTGCGGCCTGCCACATCAAGGCGATCATGGCTGCGACATGCGGCGCCGACATTGAGGTCCCGCCCCAACTAGCGTAATCGGAGTCGCTCCCATTGAGACTGGAGCGGATGTTGACTCCCGGTGCCATAACCTGCGGCTTGAGGTTAGGGTATCCGCGCGGATTCACTGCGTCCAAGTTGTCGGTGGGGCCCCAGTTGGAGTAGGTAGCGTACTGGCCGTTGGACTGGCCGGTGGAGCCGACGCCGGTTACGTTGCCGTAGCGGGCCGGGTTGCCCACCGTGTTGCATCCCGGCGGTGTGGAGTACCCGCAATTGGTGCTGTTGCCGTTGGAGAAGACCGGGTAGATGCCCGCCGCGTGCCAGGAATCCACCACGCCCTGGTACCAGTCGTCGTAGAATTGCTCGCAATCACCCCAGGAGTTGTTGACGGCGTGCGGGCGCATGTCGGGGTCGTGCGAAGCGGGATCGCCGATGGGGTACGGCGCGGCGACCCACTGCGCGCAGGTCAGCAGCGCCGCGCCGGGGCAGTCGCCGTTAGCATCGCATGCATCGCAGGCGATCCACTGGGCACCAGGCGCCATGCCGATCTGGTTGGTCCCG
Source organism: Anaerolineae bacterium (assembly GCA_034430655.1). Classification (GTDB taxonomy): domain Bacteria; phylum Chloroflexota; class Anaerolineae; order B4-G1; family B4-G1; genus JAUWNP01. The sequence goes on along the minus strand of DAOUEC010000135.1, from coordinate 7,192 downwards.
CCGTCGTTGCCGATCATGGTGCCCATCGTGTGAGTGCCGTGGCCGCGGTCGTCGAACGGGGTGGTGTGACCGGTGTCCGCGTCGAGCCAGTTATAGTCGTGGTTGTACGAGCCGCCGCCCTGATTGCCCCGGTACTGGTTGACCAGCGCATCGTGGGTGTAGCGGACGCCGGTGTCAATGTTGGCCACGACCATGCCCTCGCCCGTGAAGCCCCTCCCCCACACCTGATCCGCCCCGACGTGCGAGATGTTGGGCTCAATAGCCATTGGAACAGAGTCCCCTGGACTGTCTTCCTGCACCGGCTCGATCACGTGCATGATGTGATGCGTGCGGAGGGCGGCGATCTCGGGGAAGTTCATCAGGCCGTTGAAGGTGTTGCGGCCCGACGAGTTCACCACGATCACATTGTCAATCCAGAAGACCTGGTAGTCGGCCCCCTGGGTGTCCAGGTAGGCACGCACCTTGGCCTGCGAGTGCTCCGCCGCGGCCTGCAGTGCGTTCATCACGAACCAGCCCCGTTCGTGCCAGTCCATCTGGAGGGCCGGCGACAGGTCGGCCCGCTCGCGGAAGTAGATCATGTAGCCGGTCGTCTTGCCGGCGTCCAGTTGTGCCAGGAGTCCGGGCTCGACCTCAATGCCAGGGTTGGACTGGGGTTCAGAAAGGACTTTGGGGGGAAGGGGCGAGGGCATATCGCGGACATCGAAGTCCAGCGGCAGGTGACCGTTACTGCTGATAATCAGGGTGTAGGTCACTGATTCGCTGATAGCGGCGGTGATTGAGATGAGGTCCGTCGGCGTCACCTCGATCATCGGCCGCCACAGGTTGAAGTCTTGGGTGGTGGTCACATCGGTCGTGATGGTCACGTCGGCGGTTTCCACGGAGAAGCAGGAAGCCGAGGCTTGCAAGGTGTAGGTGCCGGAGATTAACTGCACAGGGCCGTAGTAGCCCGTGGCTGGATCCGCCGGGACGTTCAGACCGCCGGGCTCGATGTGCACGATCGCGCTGGTGCAGGTGGGCTCCGTATCGCCCAACTCGGAGTCCATAACGTGGCCATCCAGCCAGCCTTGCTCCTCGCAGACGGGGCATGCCTCCAGATGCTCGACCTCGGTGGCCATGTGCCAGCTGCCCTCGTCGGTGCGGCCGCTGACCAGGTAGAAGTTCGTCCCATCGCCGTCGCCCTGAGAGCCGTAGAGACGGCGGTTGAGGTCCGGCAGAGTGCCCCATTTGTTGGTCACCGTGTCGAAGTAGCAGGCGTCCTGATCGCAGGTGTAGGCGGTGCCGCCGCCGGCATCGTACGAGATCGCGTCACCGTTAAAGACGACGAAGTAGCGATCGTTCAGAACCCCATCGCCAAACGGCGCCCAGTCTCTGGGCAGGTCAGGGCCAAAACTCCACGAGTCGGCCACCGGGTCGTAGATCTCCAGGCTGTTGTGCACCGTGGTCTCGCCGGCGAAGCCGCCGGCCACGTAGATCTTGCCGCCGGTGGCGGCAGCGGCGGCGTAGCCGCGCGTCTCACTCATTGACGCGCCGTGGGACCAGGTATCGGTGGCCGGGTCATAGATGTGGAGCGTGTTGGTGTAGGAGCCGTCGTTCAGTTCGCCGCCGATGACGTACAGCCTGCCCTCGTAGGCCACTGCCGAGGCATAGGCCAACGCGACTGGCATCGGCGCTGCCAGTGACCAGCCACCGGCCGTGGTCGAGTAGACCTGCAGGGCGTCCAAGAAAGTACCGCCATCCCCGGTGTCATCAGTATCATCGCTCCCGCCGGGGACATAGATATTGCCGCCGATAGCCACGGCGTCTATGCCATAGGCAGCGGCGATCATCGCGGTGGCAGGAGTCCAGGTATCGTTGACGACGTCGTACCGGTTGACTGCGTCGGTAATCGTCCACCAGCCCGTCTCACCACCGATCTGGTACAGGTAGCCATCGTGGTAGGCCACGGCGTGATAGCGCGTGCCCTGGGGCGTCGGCGTCGCTGGCTGCCATTCGGGAGAGGTGACGGTAGACACGGTCTCGGTGATGACAGAGGTGTCGCTGTAGCCGTTGCCTGACGCCTCAATTGTGGCAATCACCTGGACACCGGGCATTATGCAGAGGTCGGGGGTCAGGGTGACGGTGAAGGTTACAGTATCGCTGGCGTTGAGGACGTGGCTGGCCGGGCCGCTGATGGAGCCGTGGCCACCGGGCGTGTCGTAGGTCAGGTTGAAGGTGCCGCCGGCGCCGGTGTTGTTAAAGAGGTTGAGGGTGTGGGTCTGGGTGACGGCGACGCAGCCCTGCACTTCGAGGGTGTCGGGGGTCAGGTCCAGCGGCAGACACTGGGCGATGTCTAGTGTTCCGTTGACGTCGTGGGGAGGATCCTCATTGTCGTCCCCCGACAGCGCCCAGTCTACTGATTGCACGCCAGAGGCGCTGGCGGGCACTGTCACATCCGCGCAGAAGCCCCATTGCTCTCCATCGTAAATCTCGCCAAAGCCGCCGTCGTTATCTGTGTAGGATACCTTGTTCCCGGCGGCGGTGCAAGTAAAGGCAACAGTGTGTCCGCCGGAGTCGGTCGCATCCTGCGAGTTGCAGGCTACCGTCCACGCGGCGGGGAACGTGAGGGTTACTGCGTCCAGCCACTCGAGATCGGGTGAGGCATTATGCGCAGTGAAGCAGAGGGTCGCCGTATCGCCGGGTTGATAACAGTCGCTTCCCGTGACTGTTGAGCCAGCGATGCTATTGACCTCCACGTTGCGAGAGGGGGCCGAGTTTGTTGTAAAGGATTCGGTCCGTTGGGCCGACGGAGCAGTTCCGGGGGAGACCGGCGAGGGCGGCTGTGCCCAGGGTGGCAACACGTCCAGCACGGGGGCATTGAGGGTGGGGAGGGGTGGTCTCTCGGCCAGGACCGCGCCCACGCTCGTCGTGAAAGATGCAATCAGTATCGTGAGTGTCACACCCAGGCTGATGAGTCTGGAAAACCGCACTGGCATTGACTGTCTCCTTAACGCAAAGTGGTGAAGGGGCACCGCCGTAAAACAGACGGTGCTGGTCGCTTTTACTGGCGTAGCGCTTTTATACTATGTTTTGGGCGGGGTGGCAAATGCACGGCGAGTTTCCCGCTTGCCCATCTTGTGGTACAATTGCTATTGATGAGCACCAGAACGAAAGAGGAAGCGACTGGCCCGCTGGGGGTGATTGGTTGCCTGGCAGCCGGGTTCGATATGCTGGGCCGGCATCTGTGGCTGGTGACATTGCCAGTATTGCTCGATTTGCTCCTGTGGCTGGGGCCACGGCTTTCCATGGTCACGCTATTGCAGCAGTTCGTCGCTCTCTTGACGGCGCAGCCTGCACCCGACCCGACGATGGCCCGTCAGGTCGCACAGGCGATGCAACTGCTAGAACAGTTTGGTGAGCAGTTCAACCTGCTTGCGCTCCTCGGCGGGCTGCCTCTTTTGAACGTGCCCAGCCTGCTGGCCCGGCACGCGCCGGGGATAGTCTCGCCGCTGGGCGAGGCCCGCGTGCTTGTGGTCACGAGCGTGCTGGCGCTGATGGCCTGGGTGGTAGTGCTGGTTCCCATCAGCCTGGCGTCAGGAGCCCTGTACTTGAGTAGCCTGGCTCACCAGGTCCGTGCCATGCGCTCCCCTGACGAGCAAGAGATAGAACAGGCCAGCGGAGTGGGCAATGAGGTAGGGAAGATCATCCGTGTCTTCCTGTTTGCCGCCGGCGTGTTGGCGGTCGGGATGGTGCTTGGCCTGCTGTGGTTGCTGTTGGTTGGGACGGCTGCGGCGATTATACCGTCACTGGGCTTCCTGGTATGGGCACTCGGCGTAGGGATGGGGAGTTACTTGGCGCTGCATTTACTGTTTGTCGTCCACGGCGTGTTGCTCGGCGGGCGCGGGCTGCTGCGGGCTACCTGGGAGAGTATTGTGCTGATCCATACGCAATTTCCTTCCGTAGTGGGGCTGGTGATGCTCGTGGTAGTGATCTATGCAGGACTGGGATTCGTCTGGTCGCTCCCGTCCGGTGACTCGTGGTCACTATTAGTTGGCATCCTGGGCAACGCTTGCATCGCCACGGGGTTGACTGCGGCCACTTTTGTGTTCTACCAGGAGAGGCTAGTGGTTAGCAGTCAGCAGTCAGCAGTCAGCAGTTAGCAGTTAGTGGCCAACGGCTTGAGTGGAGGAGGGATGGCAGGAAGAAAAGAGCAGACGGTTAATCAAGTGGAGCGCTACGAGGCAGCGGACGTGCAGGTGCTGGAGGGGCTGGAGGCAGTCCGCCGCCGGCCGGGGATGTACGTCGGCGGCACGGACGTCAAAGCATTGCATCACCTCGTGTACGAGGTGGTGGATAACGCGATTGACGAGGCATTGGCCGGGGCTTGTGACAGGATCGAGATCATCATCCACCCGGACTCCAGCGTGACGGTGACGGACAACGGGCGGGGCATCCCTACCGCCCCGCATCCTGAGAAGAAAATCTCGGCCCTGGAATTGGTCATGACCACCCTCCACGCCGGGGCCAAGTTCGGCGGCAGCGGCTATAAGGTCTCCGGTGGCCTGCACGGGGTAGGCGTGTCGGCGGTCAATGCTCTCTCTGAGTGGCTGGAGATCGTGGTGGACGATCCCCGCGACGGGCGACGCCATTGCCAGCGGTACGAGCGAGGTGTGCCGGTCGCACCGGTCAAGGAAATTGGCAAAGCCCAGGGACAGGGCACTCAGGTCACGTTCTGCTTCGACCCCACCATCTTCAAGGAGGTGGACTTTCGTTTCGAGACGCTGGCCCAGCGCATGCGGGAGATGGCCTTCATCACCCGGGGCGTCACCATCAAACTGGTGGACGAGCGGGCGAAGCCTTTCTCGCACCAGATGACGTTCTACTTTGAGGGCGGCATCGAGTCCTTCGTGCGTTATCTCAACCGCAACCGGGCGGGTCTCCACGACGCGGTGTACGCCGAGCGCCAGGTGAACGGCGTGGGTATCGAGGTGGCGCTGCAGTATACCGACGCCTACGCTGAGTCGGTGTATGCTTTCGCCAACACCATCCACACCGTGGATGGCGGCACGCACCTGACAGGGCTGCGCTCTGGCCTCACCCGCACGATCAACGATTACGCTCGCAAGGCGGGTCTGCTCAAGGAGAAGGATGCCAACTTCTCCGGCGAAGACGTGCGTGAAGGGTTGACCGCCATCGTCAGCATCAAGCACCCCGACCCCCAGTTCGAAAGTCAGACCAAAGTGAAGTTGATGAACGCCGAGGTCAAGGCGATGGTGGAGTCGGTGGTGACGATGGCGCTGGGGGAGTTTCTGGAGCGGGATTCGCAGGCGGCCCGGCGCATCGTCCAAAAGTGTCTCACGTCGTCCCGGGCACGGGTGGCTGCCCGCCGGGCGCGCGACCTGGTGATTCGCAAGAGTGCGCTGGAGAGCCTGACCTTGCCCGGAAAACTGGCCGATTGCTCCGAGCGAGATCCGTCCAAGACAGAGGTTTTCATTGTGGAAGGTGACAGTGCTGGCGGTAGTGCGAAACAGGGCCGTGACCGTCACTTTCAGGCCATTCTCCCGTTGCGAGGCAAGATCCTCAACACCGAGCGAGCACGGCTGGATAAGATCCTGAACAACAGGGAGGTGCAGTCGCTCATCTCGGCCGTGGGCTGCGGCATCGGCGATCGATTCAACCTGGACGGTTTGCGCTATAACCGCGTGATTTTTCTCATGGATGCCGACGTAGACGGGGCCCACATCCGCACGCTGCTTCTCACTTTTTTCTTCCGCTACATGCAGCCGCTCATCGAGGAGGGGCACCTGTTCATTGCTCAGCCGCCTCTCTACCGCATCGCCGTCGGCAAGGAGGTGCGCTATGTTTACACCGAAGCAGAAAAGGATGCGATGCTCGAAGAGCTGGGTGACCGGAAGGCCACCCTCCAGCGCTACAAGGGGTTGGGCGAGATGAACCCGGAGCAACTCTGGGAGACGACGATGAACCCAGAGAATCGCACTCTTTTGCAGGTGACCATCGAGGACGCGGCTGCCGCCGACCGCACCTTCGATATGTTGATGGGCAAGAGTGTCCCCCCCCGTCGTCGTTTCATCCAGACCCACGCTAAAGAGGTGCGCAACCTGGATGTGTGAGGGCTTGTGATGGGGTGCATATATCACACGCATCAGATGACGACGATGCGCGTGCCCTCTGCTCGCTCGACATTCACCCTGTACTCGTCGTAGGGAACTACGGGGTCGGCCCAGCGGAAAATCCACTGGGCTGCCTGGTTGGTCACGTTCACGCAGCCGTGGCTATGCCGCCGGACGAAATCGTTATGCCAGTAGGTGCCATGGATGGCGACGGCTGACCAGGTGAAATAGACCGGGAAAGCGACGCCCGGCAGGTCATAGCGACTCTCTTCATTCCCGCCTGTCATACGGCTGGTGTGACGCTTGTAAAGCACGTGGTGCTCGCCGCGCGGTGTCGCCGTCCCGGGCAGGCCTGAAGAGATTGGTGTGCCGAAGACAGCCCTCTCCCCCTCGAAGCAGGTCAGTGTCTGTGCGTCAATGTTGATCTCGATGTACTTGTCGGAGTGACCGGGTGAGATGGGGGCCATCTCGTCGGGCGGGATGCGGCGCACGGACCAGGCAGGCACGTAGGGACCGGGCGCGCAGGTGATGCCCTCCTTGAGCCGATACCACCAGTTGCCGTCGGCGTCCGCCGTAGCGCTGACGACGCGATAGATGGTACCGTAGTAGAGTCTGTGCCCCACGTAGCGGTTGGTGGGCCGCCAGCGGGCCTCGGCGATGGGCACGCAGACCTGGGACCAGAAGCCCGGCTCGGCCACCTCGGTGATGACCTCGCTGCCAGGAGTGTTCTCCACAGGCTGCACGTAGCCGCTGTGAATGAAACCCCCGTCGGTCTGGTACCAGATAGGATTGTTGGGCCAGGGCGCTTCGCCCACGACGGCGGCATAGAGCGGGATGACTTCGTCGCGCCTCTTCCATGCCATACATTCGGCGCCCCGGGCGGGTTCTCTGCGCACGGCCTGACGCCACCAGGTGGCGATGCGTCCTAGCGGGGCGGGCAGCACCGCAGATGCCGGTTGATCAGTGAACGGGTCAGCGACGGAGGGTGTGCGCGGCAGCGCCAGCCAGGCCAGGGTGGCGCCGGTGCGCTTCAGAAACTCACGGCGGTTCAGCGTTTGCATGTCTTTGTCTCTCCTGGCGTCACG
>DAOUEC010000134.1:0-3353 GCA_034430655.1 Anaerolineae bacterium | reverse complement strand
ACCTCCATCGGCGACGAGCACCGGGCGGTGCGGGGTGCGGCCGGCCTGTTCGACGTCTCCCACATGGGGCTCCTGGAGGCGAGCGGCCCCCACGCCGCCTACTTCCTCAACCTGGTGACCACCAACGACGTGAACAGCCTCCGGCCTGGCGAATCGCAGTACTCGTACCTCCTGACCCCCGACGGCCGGGTACTGGACGACCTGATGGTCTATATGCTCAGCCCCTCCCGCTACCTGGTGGTGGTCAACGCCGCCAACACGGAGAAGGACTGGGCCTGGTTACAGGCGGTCAACGAGCGGACGGTACGGATAGACGACCTGCGGCCCTGGGTGCGGGCCAGTTTCCAGGCCGAACTGCGGAACCTGCACGACCCTCACGAGAGTTACGCCTGGCTGGCCGACCTGGCCCTCCAGGGTCCCCGCGCCCGCGACGTCCTCCTCGCCCTCCTCGACGCCGCCCCACCCTCCAGCGCCGTCGCCGAGATACGGGGGCGGCTGATGGCGCTGAAGCGCACCGAGGTGATGGAGGCAGGCATCCCGTCCGGCCGGGCCCCTGGCAGCGTCTTCGACCTGATCATCACCCGCACCGGCTACACCGGCGAGCGGACAGGATTTGAGATCTTCATCCATCCCGACGTGATGGGCACACTGTGGGAGCAGTTGATGGAGGTTGGCGCCCCCTTCGGGCTCCGGCCCATCGGGTTGGGGGCCCGCGACAGCCTGCGCATCGAGGCCGGGCTGCCGCTCTACGGCCACGAACTGGCGGGCCCGCTGGACCTGCGCCCCCACGACGCAGGCTTCGCGGGCTACATCAAACTGCACAAACCCTTCTTCGTCGGGCGGCGGGCGACCATCGAGCACGCCCAGCAGCGCAAGATGGAAGTGGCCCGTTTCCGCATTGAGGAGAAAGGAGTGCACGTCCCCAAACTGGAGGACGTGGTCACCGAGAGCCACGGGCGGGTCATCGGCCAGGTGACCTCGTGTGCGTTGGACACAGAGGGCTACCTGGTGGGCCTGGCCTACGTTGACCAACGCCACACCAAAGTGGGAACCGAGATCAACATATTCCCGCATCCCACCCGCGAGGATTGGGAGAAGCCCTACGAGGAACTGGAGATGGGCGACCGGTTGGTGCTGCACAACGAAGCAACCATCGTGAGCCGGTTTATGCGACGCGGACGGTAGCGATTTGACAGGCTTATTGAAAGAGACTACAATCCGAGTGGAAGCAGGTAGATTATTTTACTGCACGCATTAAAGAACTGCGAGCAACACTCCAGGGCATCCAATGACCGATCTATCGGCATGACAACATGCCCGACCCTGATGCCAGCGAAGTGGAGACCTTTCCTCAACACTTTCACAATGGCACCCCGGGCGTGATCACTGAGAGTCGTATTTCACCGCGGCCACAAGAGGGGATGCGCCAGTTCCTCCGGTTCGTCCGCGAGCGTCTGTCTTCATCAGACCCGGCTCGATAGAGGCCGGGCTGCGAGGTTGGGTACTCTAATGAGATCAACGGAGCAAGATGAACCGCCTCCGAGATCGTAGCAAGTCCATAATGGAACCAGAGACGCCAGCGATGGAGAACATCTCCATAGCTGGCGTCTTGTGTATCAGGGCAGCACCCCAGGCGGGGTGCGCCAGGCAGATGAGCGATTGGAGCAAAAGGAGGTTGAGTTTATGGAGATCACACTGAAAACACTGACACCACTGTGGACGGGCGGCGTGGACTGTCAAAGCGACCGCCTGCACGAGACGGGGATCATCGGCAGTTTGCGCTGGTGGTACGAGGCGATTGTGCGTGGGTTGGGGGAAGATGCATGTGACCCCACAGCACGAACAGGCAGGTGTCAGGATAATCGGCATTGCGTGGCCTGTGACTTGTTTGGTTGCACCGGCTGGGCACGCAGGTTCCGCCTGCAACTGGACACCGGACGGCTCGCCTACCCCCAACAGGGCAAACGAGGCTTACACTTCAAGCCCCCAGGTCGCAACACCGGCTGGTATTATGGGGCAGGTCAGCTCGCCGTAGATGACACAGGCACCGGTGGTCAATTAATCGTATTGCGCGACGAAGCCTACGGCGTTGCCAACGAGATATTGACGACTATGCAACTGGCCACTAACCGGGGAGGAATCGGGGCGCGAACCCAGCACGGCTATGGGGTAGTGAGGGTCCAGGCTACGAGGGATGGCGAACCAATCCAAGCGGATCCCGCCGCGTTCCTGGCACACCATTCCGTCGGCGCACGTTACCACGACCCACTCCCGGCCCTGACGGACTTCTTCTTCGCCCGCTTCCAATTGGTGGCCAACTCCCCTGATCAGTGGTGGACACGGACTGACCACCATAAAGACCACCTCCTGGGTGCTTCTGCAGACACGCTGCAAAAGTGGGCTGGGGGGGAGTTTGGGCCGGTCCAGATTGCCTCGGCCGTCAAGAGCCAACTGCGCTACGGGAGCAACGCCTTCGCAACCCGGTGGGGAAACGAACGGTACATCTTTGGTCAGATCAAACCGCGCCGCAAAGCCAAGATAAATATCTCAGCGGCATATCAGGATGAGAGAAGATGGACTTTCCGTATATGGGGCTGGCTACCACGAGATAGAACAAACTTCAATCGGGCTGTCTTCTTGAATGATCTGCACACGGTGTTACGTAGCCAGGATTTCTGGCTGGCCGTCTTTGGCCGTCCGCTGCTAGTGGACCTGACATCCGTAGTCTGGCGCGAGTTTGACTCGCCTCGGGATACAGCACGCCGCATAACGGACGCGGGAGTGTTTCTGACCAGATTGCTAGTGTGAGAGGAGGAATCATGGGTTACGACTGGCACGCTACGTTTCGGATACGTGAGGAGCAAGAAGCCGTTGCGCTAATAAGAGGGCAAGGCAACTTTCGCCATGTACGCGATCTGTACGGGCGATTGAAATTGCTGGCCCAGGTCCAGGCACTGGCGCCGCCCCCTCGTTGGGCGAAAGAGCGTACTCACTACAGGGAGATCGTCCATCAAGCGCAGGGCACCACGCTCTACACACGGGAACTGATCAGCCCTGAGCAACGTCTCCTGCGTCGCCTGGGGATACTGTGGCCCCGCCTGGACACCGACGCGTTGGAGATATTGCCCCCTGGCTCCTTCTGCCTGCAATTCCAATTCACTCTGGAAGAGCCTTTTGTCAGCAAAGATGACGCGCCGTTCTATCCGCACGACAACCCGCTCCGCAAGGAGTGGGCCTTCAAAGTACCGATGACTGGAGGCAGTGGATGGAAGGGGAATCTGCGAGCCGCAATGCGCTGGAAGAACAACGGCCAAGAGGACGACGATCTTCGTCTGCTGTTTGGGCCACCGCGA
>DAOUEC010000133.1:0-3148 GCA_034430655.1 Anaerolineae bacterium | reverse complement strand
GGTAGTCGGACTAATTGACTACACGACTAAGTGACTAATTGACTACGCGACCAAGTGACTAATTGACTATCCGGCTATTTGAGGTCAGGACTCTTTCATCCTGTGGAACAGGCTCAAGTAGTCCGCCAGGTGTCGCGTGGTGAGGAAGTTGCGCCGTACATGCTCCCGCGCCGCCGCCCCCATCGCCTCCGCCTCCTCCGGGTGCTGCAAGAGATATAGCGCCTTCTCCCCGCACTCCTCTACCGAATCCACCAGGAAGCCAGTCTCACCGTCTAGCACCTGCAGCGGGATGCCCCCGGCGTTGCCTCCCACCACCGGCTTCCCTTTCCACAGTCCCTCCGTCACCACCAGCCCGAACCCCTCGCGGGTGGATTTCTGGACGACGACGTCGCTGGCGGTCTGGAAGGCCCCCACTTCCAATGCGCCCACGCCGTGGAAGTTATGCAGGATGTGGATGTCATCGTCCTTGCCGGCGTGGCGGATAGTCTTGTCCAGGTAATACCAGCCTTCGGGGTCGTCCGAGGCCATCGAGCCGACCAGCGCCAGTTGCACCTCCGGCACCTGTGCCTTGACGATGCGGTAAGCGTCAACCACGCCCAGCGGGTCCTTCCAGGGGTCGAAGCGGCTGACCTGGGTGATGAGTGGGCGGCTCACGTCTATGCCGAAACGGGCCACGATCTCCTGCGCCCTATCCTGTGCCATCGGTGCGTTCTTGGGCGAGAGGGGGTCAATCGTCGGGGTGATGATCGCCAGGTAGTCGTAGGACACGCCAGGGCCGACGTACTGCTCCATAGTGAAGATGCCGGCCTCGCACTCGGTGATATAGGGGGCGAAGAAGTCCCAGTAGGCGGGATTGGGATGGGAGGTGTCAATGTGGCAGCGCCAGGCCCAGTGCTCTCCTGCTTTGCGTCCGTGGTAGTGGAGCAGGCCGGCGGGCTGAGGGTCGTGGACGACGACGAAGTCGTACTCCCCCTCGAACCTGGCCGCGTTCATCTTGTTGTAGTGCCGCCAGATAGCCTTCATCTCCCCGCTGAAGGGGACGTCCATCCCCTGGAGACCGTTGTGACAGGCCTTGGTGACGTTGAAGAACTCGTCCTCGCCCGCGATGACCTGCCACTCGGCTTCCAGCCCCACGTCGCGCATCAAGGGCACCAGCGTGACCAGCATCTCGGCCACACCACCGCCGAAGGCCGTGGCGTTGACGTGCACGACCCGCGCCCCCCGCAGCGGTTCGGCCAGCGCACGGATTTCCGCGATGACTTCCTCGCCTACGATGGGATGGTAGTCGGCCAACCGTTTCTGTTCCAGTTCAACTCGTTGTAGCATGATTGATGTCCTCCTGAATTTGTTTCAACGCGTACCATACTTGCGGATCATACGATAGGGGTAGCCCTCTTCGATGGCGCTGACTGCGTCCAGCCTGTCCAGTTCCTCAGCGGCCAGTTCCCAGCCGACGGCGCCCAGGTTATCTTCCAACTGCTCCGGCGTGCGAACGCCGATGATGGGAGCGACGACGGCCGGCTGAGCACACGGCCAGGCCGGGGCGACCTGTGGGTAACTCTTGCCTCGCGCCTCGGCGATCGCGCCCACAGTGTCCAGGATGGCCCAGTTACGCTCGGTGGCACGGCGCTGCCAGGACTCCTCGGCATAGTCGGGCGTGATGGCGATGCGGCCCTCGGTCGGACGACCGCCGGGGCGGTACTTGCCGGAGAGGAAGCCGCCGCCGAGCGGCCCCCAGGTCACCAGGCCCAACCCCTCGGCTTCGAACAGCGGGACGAACTCCCGCTCAATGTCGCGCACAACCAGGCTGTACTGGTTGCGCGGCGATGAAACGCGCCCAGCCGTTGGCGTTGCTCACGGATAGCGACTTCATCACCTCCCAGGCCTTGAAGTTGCTCACGCCGACGTAGCGTACCTTGCCCGCCGTCACCAGGTCGTCGAAGGCGCGGAGCGTCTCTTCGATAGGCGTGAGGGGGTCCCATAAGTGAGCGTAGAACAAGTCCACGTAGTCGGTGCCCAGGCGACGCAGGCTGGCCTCACAGCCGGCGATGACGTGCCGCCGCGAGAGGCCCACGTCATTAGGGTCGTCGCTCATGCGACTGCGGACCTTGGTGGCCAGCACGACGCGGTCGCGCCGGCCCTGCAGTGCCTTGCCGGTGATCTCTTCGGAGTAGCCGCGCACGTACACGTCGGCGGTGTCCACAAGATTGCCGCCAGCGTCGAGGAACTGGTGGATCATACGGATGGCGGTCGCTTCGTCGGTGCCACGGGCGCTGTCTTCGCCAAAGATCATCGTACCCAGGCACAACTCAGAGATCATCAGGCCGCTGCGGCCCAGGGGTTTGTACTGCATTTCACACCTCCCAAATCACAGAATAAAATCGTCCCGCACAAACGCGGCTGCTTGAGCGGCGAAAGCGTCGTCAATCCGTTGGCGGTCAAAATCGCCCATATCGTCAAAACTACTCAGCATTGAGCGCGAAGTCGAGCAGTTCGTCCAGGCGACACGTCGCCAGCCCGATGACGTGATCACCGCCGCCGTAGTAGACGTAGACCGTGCCATCTACCACCGGGTTGGCGCACGAGAAGACCACGTTGGGCACGTCTCCGCGCAGTTCCCACAACTCCTCCGGCCAGAAGATGGGCTCCCGCGGCCGGCGGATCACCTGGCTGGGATCTTCCAAATCGAGCAGGCAGACGCCGAAGCGGTAGACGTGGTCGTGATCGTAAGCGTGGTAGGGCATCAACCAGCCGTGTTCTGTCTCGATGGGTATGCCGTTTCCTCCCACGCTGTTGCAATCCCACCCGTTGTCCGGTCGCGGCCCAAAGATGGGGGCCATGTCCGCCTCCCGCCAGGTGACCAGGTCATCGCTGTAAGCCAGCCACACTCGAGGCCGGCGGCGGTGTAGGGCCGCGTAGCGCACGCCGATGCGGCGTGGGAAGAGCGCGTGGTCTTTGTTGTCCTCGCCGCGCGCGATAGGCCCCAACCGCTCCCAGGTGATCAGGTTTTGGCTGCGGGCGATCATGGGCAGGATGCCGCCGCCGGCGTGGGTCGGCCCTCCCGGCCCGTGGAATTCGTGGTTGTAGGCCGTATATGTCATGTAGAATACGCCGTCAATCTCGACCACACGTGGGTCCTCGACGCCGC
>DAOUEC010000132.1:0-3255 GCA_034430655.1 Anaerolineae bacterium | reverse complement strand
ACCGAGGTGGGAACCACGGCCAACGCGATCATCAAGCGGCTGGGGTTGGAAACCACCGATGTGGAGGTGGTGCTTGGGGGCAGCGTGTTCAAGGGCAGTGGGCCGCTGCTGGTTGACACGATTACTCAGGTGGTGCACAGGATAGCTCCCCAGGCCACCATCGGTCTCCCGGAGTTTGAGCCGGTTGTAGGGGCGATTTTTCTGGCCCTGGAGAGTCTGGGAGTGGAGGTCAACGAGGCTGTCTACGCCAACGTGCGGGCCAGCCTGCCGGACGAGCTGAGGCCGGAGCAACCCTCGTGAGAGGCAAAGGCCGCGAGTTGGGCCACAACGACTTCGCCTTCGCCATTGGGGGAGAGCTGTGAGGGAGTATGGGTAGTTGGATAACAAAATCGCAAAGGTGATAGAGCCCCAGGACAGATATCTCCGCCACCTGACGGATGGGATCATGGCTTTCTGGATAAAGCATGGCCCGGATACCAGGCATGGCGGTTTTTACGGCGTCCTCGACCGGAAGGGCGACCCCGTCCCCTCCCTTCCGAAAGGCCTTGTACAGCACGCCAGGTTCCTCTGGTCCTTCTCGGCCGCTTATAGACTTGACCCGCAACCAGCGTATCACGATATGGCAGACCGCTCGTTCAACTTTCTTCGGGAGCGCTTCTATGACCCGGCAAGGCTCGGTTGGTATTACCTGGTCTCAGCGGAGGGCCTGCCCCTCAACAAGCAGAAGCATCTCTACGGGCAGAGTTTCATCATCTATGGGCTGAGCGAATATTTCCTGGCCTTTGGAAACGAGGAGGCCCTCAGGCTTGCCCTTGAGACATTTGGCGTGATGGACAAATTCGGTCATGACAGCCAATGGAGGGGCTATAGGGAATCCTTCTCAGAGGAGTGGAACCCCATGCCCCAGCATCCGGACTATGGGGTGAGTGGTGATAGAAAGACCATGAACACTCATGTCCACCTTCTGGAATCTTTCACCAATCTATACAGGGCTTCTAAGGATGCGACGGTTAAGAACCGTCTTGAGGAGCTGATAGATCTATGCGCGAATACCATCACCGATACAAAGAGGGGATGTGCCTTCCAGTTTTTCGAAAATGACTGGACGCCTCTCCCCTCCCCTGTATCCTATGGACATGACATAGAACTTTCCTGGCTCCTGACCGAAGCCGGCGATGTTTGTGGGATCAGCAACGTGAGTTCTATCCATGAGCTCTCCCTGTCGCTTGCCAGAGAAGTGGCAAGGAACGGTCTCGACCGTGAGAATGGGGGAGTCTTTTACGAAGGTGACGAGAGGGGTAGGGTCACGGGAAAACAAAAAGTGTGGTGGGTCCAGGCAGAAGCCCTGGTAGGCTTTCTCAATGCCTATGCCTTGAGTGGCAACGAAAGCTTCATAGACGCATTTGTCAACGTCGAGGAATGGGTTTTTGCCCGGCAGTTCGATAGGGAATACGGCGAGTGGCACGAAGAAATCACGCCTGAGGGCAAATGTAGGGGCGAAAAGGGCAGCATCTGGAAGACCCCTTATCACACTGCCAGGGCATGCATAGAGATCGTTCGGAGACTGAACCATGTCTGAATCTATCATTCTGAATCTGAATGGCAAGTGGAAGTTGCAGGACTTTACGCCGGGTCAGGGGTTAGCGGTAGGTGCACACCTGCCTGACCACGACGATACAAGTTGGTCTCCGGCCTCGGTACCCGGAGATGTGCACACGGCGCTGGTGGAGATCGGACGATTAGCGCCGCCCTTTTACAACATGAACGTGGAGACTTGCCAATGGGTGGAACGCCAGGAGTGGTGGTATCGCACAGCGTTCAAAGCGCCTGTGGCCAAAGACGACGCCGAGACTCGGTATCTGCTGACCTTTGACGGCCTCGACACCTTGGCCACCGTCTATCTGAACGGGATCGAGATCGGCAGCCACCGGAACATGTTCATCGCCGCCATTTTTGACGTGGCGGAGAATCTGCGCCTGGGAGAGCACAACACGTTGGCCGTGCGCTTCGAGCCGGTGACAGCATCCGTTGGCGAGCAGGAGATTGAGGGACAATGGGGCCGCAACCCCGAGCGGGCCTGGGTGCGTAAGGCGCAGTGTAACTTTGACTGGGACTGGGCGCCACGGCTGGTGAGCGTGGGCATCTGGCAAGGAGTGACGCTGCGCCGTCACGTGGCCGCTCGCCTGAGTGGAGTCTTTTTCAAGACCACGGCCATCAGCCCGCAAGCGGCAGAAGCGACCATTGTCGTCGAGGCCGAGCGGTGGGCCGATGCGCCAGACATGGAGGCGCAGATCACCCTGAGCCGGGGCGAGCAACGGCTAACCGACCAGGCCCCGCTGGCCAATGGCCGGGCGGAGGCAGCTTTCACCATCCCCAATCCCGCCCTGTGGTGGACCCAAGACCTGGGGGAGCCAGCCCTCTACGAACTGGAGGTCATCTTGCGGGCCAGCGGCGAGACCCTGGACACTCACTGCGAGCAGGTGGGCATTCGCACCATCCAGGTCGATCAATCGCCTGACCCAGACGAGCCGGGTGCCAGGTTCTTTACCTTTGTGCTCAACGGGATCAAGCTCTTTGCCAAGGGAGCCAACTGGAGCCCGGCCGATTCCTTTGTGGCTCAGGTGGACGAGGCTCGCTACCGCGATCTTCTGGAGCTGGCCGTCGAGGCCAACATGAACATGTTGCGGGTCTGGGGCGGTGGCATCTATGAGAAAGACATCTTTTACCGTCTCTGCGATGAGCTGGGCATTCTGATCTGGCAGGACTTTATGTTCGCCTGCGCGTTATACCCCGACTCGGCTGACTTTATGGCCGAGGTGGAGCGGGAGGCGGAGACGGTGGTGCGACGGCTGCGCAATCGTCCCTGCCTGGCCCTCTGGTGCGGCAACAACGAGAACGACTGGCTAGACGACATGCGCAACTGGCAGCAGCCCGGGCGAGAGTTTCCGGGCAAAAAGATTTACCACGAGTTGTTGCCGCCCATCGTCGAGCAGATGGATGGCACCCGGCTCTACTGGCCCTCCAGCCCCTATGGCGGGAACGACCACAACGCTGCCGAGGAAGGAGACCGCCACAACTGGCAGGTCTGGCATGGCGCTGTATATCCCCGCCGCTTTGGCGAGGAGCCGAAACAAGACATCTCGCCAGAGGGCATCTCCTATCGCCACTATGCCGAGGACCCGGGTCGCTTTATCAGCGAGTTTGGTATGCACGCCGCGCCGGTGTTGGAGACGCTGCGACGCAACGTGCCAGCCA
>DAOUEC010000131.1:0-16361 GCA_034430655.1 Anaerolineae bacterium | reverse complement strand
ATCAACTGGAGGCGCGAGCGCACACCCGCAGTGGGGTGTTGAAGATTGAGCCGGAAGATAGCAACCAGTATGAACAAACAACCCAACTCCCGTATGTGTTTCGTCTGCGGCCTGCAGAACCCGGCCGGGCTGAAATTGGCCTTCTACGAGGACCCCGAGGCCGGGCAGGTGCGGGCCGAGTTCGTCGTGCCCGACGAGTACCAGGGCTATCCGGGCGTCGTCCACGGCGGCATCATCGCCGCTGTGCTGGACGAGGTCTCCGGGCGAGCCGTGCTCATCCGTGGCTCCGAGGAGGACCTGATGGCGACGCTCAAGATCACCATCCGCTATCGCCGCCCGACCCCCACCGGAACCCTGCTGACCGCCGTGGGCTGGGTAGAGCGGATGGGCGGAATGGGCGCACGGGTGGCCGGAGAGATCCGCCTGCCCGATGGCACTGTCACCGCCGAGTGCGAGTCTGCCCTGGTCCATCCACCCCAGGAGTTTTTCGACCAGTGGGAGGCCGAAAAGCCATATTGGAAAGTCTACGAGTGACCAGC
The DNA here is from genome assembly GCA_034430655.1 of Anaerolineae bacterium. Taxonomy (GTDB): domain Bacteria; phylum Chloroflexota; class Anaerolineae; order B4-G1; family B4-G1; genus JAUWNP01. Next base: position 15,822 of record DAOUEC010000131.1, on the reverse strand, counting down.
AACGAGCATCCAGCACCTGGCATCCAGCATCCAGTATCCAGCAAACTGACCATCCCCGCCCGCGTCAACGTCCTCGGCAACCCCTCCGACGCCAACGAGGGTGCCCACGCCACCATCTCCGCTGCCATTGACACCTACGCCGGAGCCACCGTCGAGCCCGCCGGCGCCCTGGTGCTGGAGGCAGTCACTCGTGAGAACGAGGATGGGGGCGAGAGGCTGGCCCGCCAGTCCTTCGATGGCCCCCCACCTTATCCCTACGACGGCACCCTCGACCTGCTCAAGGGCGCGGTCAACCGGATGCACGCCTATAGCCCCCAGTTCCGCCGGCGGCTGGCGGAGCGGGGCGGTGTGCGCATCGCCACCTGGACCGGGGTGCCGCGCCAGTCTGGGCTGGGCGGCTCGTCGCTGCTGGTGCTGCTGGCGCTGGCGGGCCTGCGTGCCTTCTACGAACTCGACCCGCGCATCCACAACGACTACGTGCTGGCCGAACTGGCCCAGCGCGTCGAGGCGCAGGAACTCGGCATCACCTGCGGCTACGCCGACCGGTACGTGCCCCTCTTCGGCGGCCTGGCCTACCTGGACTATCGCGGCAAACTTCACCAGAGGGCCATCGGCGAGGAACCGTTCGTCACCTACGAGCGGCTCGACCCCTGGGTGCCCGACCTGCCGCTGGTCATCGCCTTCACCGGCGTAGTGCGCGATTCGGGCGATGTGCACGCCGTGATGCGCGCTCGCTATCTGAAGGAGTACGCCGAATACGAGCACGGCGGCCCCAAGCCCTTCATGCTCGAGGTGATGGAGCGGGTGGGAGCCACCGCCTGGCGCGGCAAGATGGCGCTCCTGGGCGGGGACTGGGCCGAGTTCGGGCGCTTGATGGTGGAGAACCACCGTCTGGTGGACGAGATGATGGCCTATTGCGGGCTGCCTGGCGGCGCGGGAGTGGCCAACAACGCGCTCATCCAGGCGGCGCTGGCGGCCGGCGCATTGGGGGCCAAACTGACCGGCGCAGGGGGTGGGGGCTCTGTCTTCGCGCTGGCCCGGCCGGGTCACGAGGAGGAACTGGTCGAGGCGCTGCGCGCCGCCGCTGACGGCGCAGGATTGAAGAACGCGCGGGTATGGCGGGCACACGTGGACCGGGACGGACTGCGGCAGACAATGAGCAATGAACAATGAACCAATGAACAATGAACCAATGAGCGATGAACAATGATGGGTTCGTACCACTCTACCAATCTACCATCCTGGCGGTCGTGCTGGCTGCAGGGCGCGGGAAACGGCTGCGTCCCCTCACCGAGGAGCGCTCCAAGGCCACGCTGCCCGTCGCCGGCAAACCGATGGTCGAGCGGGTGCTGGAGATGCTGGCGCGGGGCGGCGCTGACCGCTTCATCGTCGTCGCCCACCCCGACGACCGCGCTCTCGTCGAGCATTTCAGCCGGCCGGTGTGGCCCGGTCGGGTCAGGCTGGCCTACCAGGAGCAGCGGCTGGGTATGGCCCACGCGCTCGAGTGCGCCGTGCCCTTCATCCGCGAGGACGGTGCGCCCGATTTCATTCTTGCCTCCTGCGACAACCTTTACCCCGAGGGTCACGTCGCCGCGCTGGTCGCTCGAAGGCGTGAGGACGGATTGGACGCCGCGCTCACGCTGATGCGGGTGCGGCCCGAGCAGATGCCCACCCTCGCCGTCGTCGTCGTGCAGGATGGGCGGGTGACGGACATCGTCGAGAAGCCGCGTCCTGAGGAAGCCCCCTCGGACCTTGGCGTTCCGGCGCTCTATGCTCTCTCCGTCCGCGTGCTGGAACTACCTGCCCCAGGTGCCCGTCTCTCTCCGTGGCGAGTGGGAGTTCCCCGACGCGCTGCGGCTGCTGATCGAGGATGGCGGCAGGGTGGGGGGGGTACTGGTGCGAGAGCGGATGACCCTGACCTGTCCGGCGGACTTGCTGGCGCTCAATCGCTACTTCCTGCGCCACGATCCCACCTGTGCCACCATCGAGGCCGGCCTGCCGGGCGATACCACCATCATCCCGCCGGTGCGCATCGAGGCTGGAGTGGAACTCGGCCCTGGCTGCCGCATCGGGCCAGAGGTCTGTCTCGAGGCGTGCTCTCGCGTCGGTGCGGGCGCTACGTTGCGCCGGGCCGTGGTCTTGCGCGGTGCTGTCGTCGCAGCAGGCGCCGTCGTCGCGGGAGTAGTGCTTGGTTAGAAGGGAAAAGGCGCAGGGAAGTCCCTGCGCCTTTCGTTCCCTCGACCGTTTCTGCGCTACAGCCCGGGCACGCTGCGCCGGAGAATCTCGTACTGGTCCAACGCCTGTCCCGCCCCCAGCGCTGTGCAGGCGATGGGAGCCTCGGCTATATAAACCGGCACCCCCGTCTCGCGCGCGATGAGTTCGTCTATCTTGCGCAACAGCGCGCCGCCACCGATCAGCACCATGCCGCGGTCAATGATGTCTGATGATAACTCAGGTGGCGTCTTCTCCAGCACCGACTTGGTCACGCTGATCATTGCCGAGAGGGATTCAGAGAGTGCCTCGGTCACCTCCTCGGAACTGATGGAGATGGTGTGGGGCAGCCCGGCGACCTGATCGCGGCCCTGCACCTCCATGTGCATCTCCTCCTCCAGCGGCAGCGCGGCGCCGATACGGATTTTGATTTCCTCCGCCGTCGGCTGACCAACCATCAAGTTGTACTTGCGACGAATGTAGGCCATAATGGCCTCATCCATGCGCAGGCCGCCCACGCGGATCGAATTCGCCACCACGATGCCATACATCGCGACGACGGCTGCCTCGGTCGCTCCGCCTCCCAGGTCCAGGACCATGTTGCCGGACGGTGTCCCGATTGGCATGCCTGCGCCGAGAGCCCCGGCCAGTGGCTCTGGTATCAGGTGGGCCCGGCCGGCGCCCGCATCCAGCGCGGCCTCGCGCACCGCCCGCCGCTCCACGCTCGTCACCCCGTAAGGCACGCTGATCATCACCCGTGGTTTGAGCAAGCGAAAGCCTCCGCAGGCCTTGCGGATGAAGTATTCCAGCATCCGCTGGGTCACCCGGTAATCCGCGATGACGCCAGCACGCATTGGGCGCATCACCTCGATCACGTCCGGGGTGCGGCCGAGCATCGCTTTGGCTTCCTCGCCGACGGCCATGATTTTGTAGTCACTGGATGAGATGGCGACGACCGAGGGTTCCTGCAGAACGATTCCCTGCCCCTTTACGTACACCAACACGTTGACCGTACCCAGATCAATCCCTAGTTGCTTTCCGAACATCCAGCCTCCCTTGACTCTTTCTATGCCCTACCTCATCTGCTACTCGCCTGCTCACCTATAATCACCCCTGAAGACAAAGCGCATCAGATCGCGCCGCCACGGGCGCTTACCGTGCAGGTAGTCGAGGTGCTGAGCAAAACGGCCGGGCTCAAAGCCGAAGTGGCGCGGAATTGTCCCCAGTTCCGTTGCACTGCCCATGGCCAGGACGTCGAGCCACCAATGAGGTATGGGATTGCGCGGCAGCAACGCATCGAATAGATCAATCGCGCCTAGCACCAAAGGCATACGCACGTGCACCAGTCGCCTGCGCACCCCCGCCGCTGCCAGCACCTGCGCCACCATCTGCTCGAAAGTGAAATGCTCCGGCCCGCCGAGGGGGATGGTCCGCCCGATTATGTCCTCCCGGTCCAGCGTGGCTATGATACACGTCACCAAGTCTCCAATCCACAGTGGCTGGAAGCGGGACAGACTTGTGTCGGGGATGGGCAGCACGAAGGGGATCGTCTTGGCCAGCATCGCCAGCACGTTGGTAGAAACGTCCTCCGGGCCATAGGTGACAGATGCCTGAAGGATGGTGTAATCCAATCCACTTTCGCGCACCGCAGCCTCCGCCTCCCCCATGGTGCGGAAGAGTGAGTAGGCGGAAGCGCGGTCGGCCTCCAGGTGGCTCAGGTAGATGAAGCGATGCACGCCCGCCTCCTGCGCTGCTGTGATGAGGTTGGCTGTGTCTTCAACGTGGCTTTGCAGCGTTCCCCCGTGGTCGAGATCCTCCTCCCCCGTCAGGTGAACTATTGCCGTCACGTCTTGCATTGCCGTGCGCAAGGCGGGTAAATCGCCCATACTGGCTGAGACGATGGAGCAGGGGGTGCCCGGGGCCAGCCGCTGCTCGCGCTGAGATGGGCGCAATAAGCAGCGCACCTCGCAACGTTCGGCTACCAATTGGCGCACCACGGCCCGCCCCACGAAACCCGTGGCACCGGCGATCAGTATCATTGTCCTCTCCTCGTTTGCACGAGTGAGATTATACCACTGATGTCGGTGGTAGCCAAACATGCGAGGCCCCAAATGGGCGAGAAGGTTGTCCGAACTCGCGCATTGTGGTAATATGTACTCGCCAACTGCGTGCTATCCCCCATAAAGGAGTGGAAAGTGAACATGCTGAGAACGCAGGATTACGTCGCTCTGGAGAATCGGTACAATGCCCACAACTATCAACCCCTCGACGTGGTCATCACACGAGCGGAGGGGGTCTGGGTCTGGGACGTGGAGGGGCGCAAGTACCTGGATTGTCTTTCGGCCTACTCGGCGCTCAACCAGGGCCACTGTCACCCGCGTATCGTGCGGGCGATGGTCGAGCAGGCCCGGAGGCTGGCGTTGACTTCGCGGGCCTTCCGCAACGACCAACTCCCACTATTGGCGAAGGAATTGTGCGAGTTGACCGGTTACGAGATGGTGTTGCCGATGAACTCCGGCGCAGAGGCAGTGGAGACGGCCATCAAAGCGGCTCGCAAGTGGGGCTATACAGTCAAGGGCGTGGCGGATGATCGGGCCGAGATCATCGTTTGCACCGGCAACTTCCACGGGCGCACGATCACCATCATTACTTTCTCGCCAGAGGAGGAGTACCGTGATGGCTTTGGGCCCTTCACGCCCGGGTTCAAACTGATCCCCTATGGCGACGCCGACGCGCTGGAACGGGCGATCACGCCCGACACAGTGGCCTTCCTCGTCGAGCCCATGCAGGGTGAAGGCGGCGTCGTCGTCCCGCCGGAGGGGTACATCCGGCGCGTGCGCGAAATCTGCACCCGTCACGACGTGCTGATGATCGCCGACGAGATCCAGACCGGGTTGGGACGCACCGGCAAACTCCTGGCCTGCGAACACGAGGGGGTGCAGCCAGACGTGGTGACGCTGGGCAAGGCGCTCTCAGGCGGGATGTATCCGGTTTCGGCGGTACTATCCTCACGGGAGGTGCTGGGCGTCTTTGGGCCAGGCGAGCACGGCTCCACCTTTGGGGGTAACCCGCTGGCCTGTGCGGTGGCGCGAGAGGCGCTCAAGGTCATTGTGGACGAGCATCTCTGCGAGCGATCGGCCGAACTGGGGGAGTACCTGATGGCCCGCCTGCGGGGGATTCAGAGCCCCTACGTGGCACTCTGCCGGGGCAAGGGGCTCTTTGTCGGCATCGTGCTCAAGCCGGAGGCCGGAGGTGCGCGCCGCTTCTGCGAGGCGCTGAAGGAACGAGGTGTGCTGGCCAAGGATACCCACGGCACCGTCATCCGTCTGGCCCCGCCACTGGTCATCACGAAAGAGGAACTGGACTGGGCGCTGGAGCGGATCGCGGAGGTCTTGGCTATGCCGTAGGTGTGTGTGCTATGGCAGGGCCTGTGTGACTCAGCCTTGACCTATGAGCCAGCGCAACTGCCGCTGGTGCCAGTAACAGGTCCAGGCTGGCAGGCGGGAGTATCTGTCAGCGTCTCATCTGCCTGGTTACTTGGTCGAAGGTGGTTTTTTGCCCTCCGCCTTTGTCTCCTCTATGTCTGCCTCCCGCCGGGCGATCTCCGCGTCCAACTGCTGGCTCTTCTCCCACTCGGCGGAGAAATCAGGTTGGGTCTGTCCCCCTTCGGCGTAGACGGAGATGACGCGCTGGCCGATCTCCTGGAGGGTGTGCTTTTTCTGCTCGTTGAAGCCGGAGATTTCGGCCTTGAGCCGCCCGATGCGGGCCGCTTTCTCGGCCTCTTCGGCCACCTCGACGACACCTTTGCGCAGTTTGTCCATCAGTCCCATTAACTTGCTCCTTGTGTGGCATTGGTGGGGGCGCGGTTACCGCGCCTCTACTCGGGCCGGTCGGGGTAGAAGTCTACCACCCCCTGCTCCCCCACGTAGGAGAGCACCGCCGCCCGGCCCTTCACCGCCTCGGGCACGACGGTCACGCCGGTGGTCTGCGCCACCGTCTGAGTGAGTATCTCCAATGGCATAGCCAGTCCGACCAGCGTGCGTGACTCGTCCAGGGTGAAGCGGGGCACGTCAGGTTTTGGCACCAGGTCCTCCTGCGCCGGGTCCCATACCAGGAAGTAGGGCACATACTCCCCGCTGGCAGGGTCGTAGTAGACGCCGATGGCAGTCTCTGTCCCCAGGTCCGGGTTGATGCGAGCCGAGCCCACGGGACGGCCGGTGGCAGTGTCGCCATCCAGGTCGAGCGCGAAGAGCCATTCAGTATACATTTCTGGCGGGTCGAGGACCGGATCGTGGAGGACGATCCACAGCAGCACTTCCTCCTCGGTGCTCCAGTCGGCCAGTTCCGTTGGCACCCCTGCGGTGGGCTGGAGCACCACCCGCAGGTCGGGCCCCACGCTGGCAACGCGGATATCCACGCCGGTGGGGGCTGCTTCGACCGGGGCTCCGCTCTCGTAGATGCCCACGTCGCCCTGGGCGTCAGCGGGCGGCGGCGCGGTGGCGGCCTCCGGTGTCGGCGTGGCAGTTGGGGGGGGTGCGATGGTGGGGGATGGTACGGGCGTGGGCCTCGGGGTGCAGACGACGGCGTGCACGATGGCTTCGGCTGCCTGGCGCGAGTCGCTTCGTGTGGCTGTGATAGTGTAGTCGCCTGGGGTATCGCCGGCAGTGAAGAGGCCGCTTGCGCTGATGGTGCCCCCTGTGACCTCCCACGTGACCTCAACGTCGCCCTCGGTGGTGAACTGGTGCTGTTCACCGATGCACACTGTTACCTCGGCAGGGGTGACTTCGAAGGGGACCTTCTCCACCGCGGGTGTCGCGGTCCCCCCGCACGACCGTAATATGGTGATGACCGCCACTACCGCGACGAGTATTAACATACAGATGGTAAACCAGAACAGGGTCATGCGCGCTTTGTCGCTCAACATATCCCCTCCCGTCTGAGGTTTGGGTCTCAGGGTTGCCCCATCAGTGCATCCAGGATGGCTTCGCCAAAGGCCGTAGCAGCAGCCGGGCCGTTGCCGGTGATGATCAGGCCATCGCGCTGCACGGGGACGTCGCTGTCGCAGATCGCGCCACCGGCCTCCAACTCGCCGCAGTTGCCGTGGAAGACGGTGGTCTGTTTGCCCTCCAGCACGCCGGCCCGCGCCAGGATGACCGGCGCGATGCAGATGGCTGCCACTACCTTCCCTGCTGCCACCGCCTCTTGCGCGATGCGGTGTGCTTCCGGGTTGTCCCAGTAGGTCGCTGCCCCCATGCCACCGATTAAGACGACGGCGTCGTAGTCTCCCACCTGCACGTCCAAAAGCAGCAGGTCGGGCTGGACCTCCACCCCCAGCATACCGGTCGCCATCTCCAGCGACGACGAGGCCACAACGACGGTGTAGCCAGCGGCCTCGAGCACGGCGTGGGGCTCGGTGTACTCTTCGTCGCGGAAGTTCTGGGGGGCGATGACGAACAGCACCTGCATCGTGGGGGCTGGTGCGGGGGGTTCCGTCGCGGCGGGCGCTTCTGTGGGTGTGGGGGCCTCGGCAGGCGTGGGAGAGGGAGGCGGAGTGTCGGTTGGCTGCTCAACGGCTGGCTCCTCGGTCGGCGCAGTCGTGGGCGTCGGGCTGGGCCCGCAGGCAGCGAGGGCCAGCAGTGTTACCAGGGGTAACAGGACGATTTTCTTCATCAACCTTCTCCTCAACTTGGTTTCCGATCTACTCCCCGTGGGAAGGCTCTCGGCGCTAAAATGTGCGCTCAAAGCGCAGCCTCACCACCCGTCGCGTCTCCGGCCCGATGGCGACCCCCTCCCCCAATCGCCGGCCGCACACCCACACGATTTCGTCGCCTGCGACGAACAGCGGGACGTGGTCGCGCCAGGCGCTGGGAATCTTGAGGTTGATCAGAAATGCGCTTAGTTTGACGCTGTGCCCACCCATCCCCTGGGGCCGGAAGCGGTCCCCCCGGCGGCGGGACCGCAGTACCAGCGGGCCGGCAAGCGCGTCTGCGTCGAGGCAGGCCGTCCAGGGGTCCAGACCTCTCCCCCAGCCCCTCCCCGAAGCGGGGAGGGGGGTTTCCCCTTCCCCTCGCAGGGGAGTTTCCCCCTCCCCTCGCAGGGGGGTTTCCCCCTTCCCTCGCAGGGGGGTTTCCCCCTCCCCTCGCAGGGGAGTTTCCCCCTCTCCTCGCAGGGGAGTTTCCCACTTCCCTTGCAGGGGAGTTTCCCCCTCCCCTCGCAAGGGGTTTTCCCCCTTCCCTCGCAGGGAAGGGGGCCAGGGGGTTAGGTCCTCCAGCACCTCTGCCCGCAATACCCACTCCGACTGCGGCAAAGACGTTGTGCCAGGTATCTGCACCGGCAGCGGTTCGGCGCTCCATAGCAGCGGCTCGTCGGGCGGGAGGCCGACGTCGCCAGCGTCGCCCACGGTCAGCGTGTCGTAGCCCACGGTGAGCGCCAGGCCCATCGGCAGCGTGGCCTGTGCGCCGGTCTCTTTCCTCAGCCCCACCTGCCGGACGTTCTCGACGTGGACGAAGTCCACGTCGCGCAGGCTTCTTCGTAGATAATAGGCTGCCTGGCGCAGGGTGGCGCGCTGCAGGGCCACCGGCAACGCTCGCCAGGTTGCCCGGTCGAAGACGATGGCCGCCTTACGCTCCTCCCGCACTACTTCGGCCCATGCTCGCTCTCGCAGTTGAGTCAGCAGTTCGTAGTCGGCGGCGACGACGGCGGCGGTGTGGCACAGCCGGGCGCGGACATTGGGGTTGTAGGTCGCAAGCAAGGGCAGCAGTTCGTGGCGCAGGCGGTTGCGGAAGTAGGTGGTGTCCAGGTTGGAGCGGTCGAAGCGCGGTGTGAGACCCTGGTCAGCACAGTAGGCTTCGATGGCGGCGCGAGGGACTTCGAGGAGGGGGCGGATGAGAACAACAGGGGCCGGGGACGAGGGGCCAGGGACTAGGGCCGCGATCAGACGGTAGTCGGAAAGCGGGGTCAGGGGGAGCATGCCGCGCAGCCCCGCCGGTCCTGCTCCCCGCAGGAAGTGCATCAGCACCGTCTCGGCCTGGTCATCGGCGTTGTGGCCCACTGCGATTTTGTGCGCACCGACCTCCCCGGCCACCCGCGCCAGGAATGTGTAGCGCACGCGCCGGGCGGTCTCCTCGAAGGCCAGCCCGTGTGCGCGGGCCAGCGCCGGCACGTCCTGCCTCTCGACCGTGATCGGCAGGCCCCACTCCGTGGCGAGCGCTGCGACGAAGTCGGCGTCGGCGTCGGCGTCGGCACCGCGCGCACCGTGGTGCAGGTGGGCCACGTGGAGCCGGAGGTGATATTCCTGGCGCAGGCGCAGCAGGACGTGGAGCAGACAGAGCGAATCTGGCCCGCCGGAGACGCCGACGACCACCATCTCCCTCTCCTCGCGAGGGGGGGACGGGGGGAGGGTAAGCAGACCGTGTGTCTCGATTGTGCGCCGGACTTGCTTCAGGACGTCGGTCAAGACTCCGTCACTTTGTAGACACGGTCGCCGACTCGTGCTCGGAACAGGACTTTGACCCCCACGTCGTCACCGGTGCCGGCCTTGGTCACGTCCTGGTGCATGATTTGCATCGAAGTGACCTCCTGCTCGAAGTCGGTCGTGTGCCCCAGGATGTGAATGCGGTCGCCCACGGTGAGTTTATCCGTCAGTTCGATCCCGGCGACGCCGATATTGCCGAACCAGTGGTTCACCTTGCCGGTGAGTTTCTCCGCCATTATTGCCTCCTGGTCGTGAGCCGCACCGGCCTGGAAGAGCCGGTGCTGGCTCGCTTTCTCACCCAGCGCCGCCTGTTCACGGCGGCGTGGCCACTACAAACGTATCACGGTGCCGCAATATTTGCAGGTGATCTCCCGCATGCCGCGCACGATCTCGACGGTGAGGGTCGCGCCACAGGTGGGGCACTTGGTCGGCGCGGCGCGAGCGGCCTCCACTGCTGCCTCTTCCTTCGGCCGCGTGCGCTCTTTGGCGATCTCCCCCGATTTGACCCGGCCGATCAGACCGGCCCATTCTTCGTTGTCAGCGCCGTGCAGGCGGAGTGTGGCACCGCTCAGGTCGGCCTCGGGTGCGAAGAGCAGTTCCAACATCTCCTTGTGCCCCAGAAATCCTTTCTGGCTGACCTTGACTTCCTCGACCTGTACGATGGGCACCGAGAAGATGAGCTGTTGGACCCTCTCCTTCTCGGTGGCGATAAAGAGCACCTTCTTGGTGGCGATATCCTCTTTCTGCTCGAAGATCAGCCGCTCGTCGGTCAGGCAGAGCACGCCCTTCGGCCCGTCCTTTTTGGTCTCCATGTACTGGGCTTGGCAGGCCGCCACGGGATCCTCAGCCGGGTAGATTGGGAAACTGGCTTCGTCTATCTGATCGAGCAGCCAGCGAATCTGCTCCACCTGGGATCGGGTCTGGTCAACGTTCTGCTGGAGCGCCTCGTACATCGCCTCGACCGCCGATTGTGCTGCCTTCACCTTGCGCTCCAGTGTCTCGACCGCACTCTCGGCACGGGCTACCTGGGAGGCGCGGCCGCTCATCGCCTGTCGCAATGCACTTTCGGCTACGTCGGTCTCCCGCTCCAGTTCCCGTTGTCGCCGGCTCACCTCGCGGGACACGCGGTCGTCCATCTCTTCCCACTGCTCGGTCAATACCTTGACCTTGTTTTCCAGGAAACTGCGGAAGACGTAGCCTCGGGTGCGCAGTTCTTCGATCTCGGCCGGGAGCAGCGACAGGGTTGTCTCGATGTCCCCCATGTCGTTGCGCACGTCGGTCAGCAGCAGTGACTCTTGCAGATCGCCCAACTGGTCTTGAAGTTCGTCCAGTTTGGCATGGGTTTCCTCGCTCAACGTTCCGGCTGGTGCGGCATAGCCTACTCCTGAGCCTTTTTTCTGCACGCTGGTGGCGGCGCGGGTACTTGTTGATGTCTTCTTCGACTTTATCACCAGACGTTCCCCCGCAGGGGATGAGATCCCTCTTTTGGACTTCTTAATGCTCATTTTTTGTCTCCTTGGTTAATGCCCATTGCCGGGTTCCCCGGCCCCCGCCGCCGTCCCCATTGTAAATCGCAGATAGACCTCCATGAACTCGTCCAGCCACCCATCGAGCACGGCCTGCACGTTGCCGGTCTCGTGGCCGGTGCGATGGTCTTTGACCATCTGGTAAGGGTGCAGTACATAAGAGCGAATCTGATTACCCCAGCCGGCGTCCACGTGTTCCCCCTTCAACTCGGCGATCTCCGCGTGCAGTTTCTCCTCCTCCAGGTGGAGCAGCCGCGCCCGCAGCACGCGCAACGCCGTTCCCCGGTTCTGGGTCTGCGAACGCTCGTTCTGACAGGAGACGACGATGCCGGTGGGGACGTGGGTGATGCGCACCGCCGTCTCGTTTTTCTGCATGTGCTGTCCCCCGGCCGACGAGGCGCGGAACGTCTCGATCTGCAAGTCGTTGGGGTCAATGGTCACCGAGACGTCCGTGCCGATGTCGGGCCAGGCCTCGACCAGCACGAATGACGTATGGCGGCGGTGGGCGGCGTCGAAGGGGGAGAGCCGCACCAGGCGGTGCACTCCTCGCTCGGCGCGCAGGTAGCCGTAGGCGTAGGGGCCGGAGACAGTGACGGTGGCGCGTTTGATGCCAGCCTCCTCGCCGTAGAGCCGGTCCACCACGTCGGCTGCGTATCCGCGCGCCTCGGCCCAGCGCAGATACATGCGCAGCAGCATCTCGGAGAAATCCTGAGCGTCGGTGCCGCCAGCGCCAGCGTGGATGGCCAGGATGGCGTCGCCCGGGTCGTGGGGGCCGGAGAGGAGCAGGTGAAACTCCAGCTGTCCTATCTCCTGCTCCAGCGCCGCTGTCTCGGCGACCAGTTCGTCGCCCAGGCTCTCGTCATCCAGCGCGGAGAGTTCCAGCGCATCCTGCACCCGCTGCTCCAGCGTGTTCCAGCGCTCCGCCTCCTCGCGCAGGCCGGAGAGGCGGCGCATCACTGTCTGCGCTGTCTCGGGATCGTCCCAGAAGTCCGGGGCGCTGGCGCGCTTCTCCAGTTGCGCGATCTCCTGCTCCTTGGCGGCCAGGTCAAAGACGCCTCCGGATGTGTTCCAGTTTCTCTCTCAGGGTTGTCAGACGATTACGAAGTTCTTCCACGTACACCTCCTGTTTCGCAGTCCTGCTTCGCTCAACCGACAGCAAGCGGCAACTCGGCCCGCTCACCGGTGGCTTCGTTGATGACTAGAAGCCTGCCTGTATCTTCGCGCCGTAGTTGCTCATTCGCGTTCAGCAACTCGATGCCATAGATCGTTCCATCGGGAGCCATATCCACGACTAACTCGTCGCTAATCCGAATTGTTTCTATTTCAGTCTGTTTCTCTTGAAAGCGAATGTAAGCAATGTTATAGCGGGGATCATACGTGAATCTCATGGTACACCCTCCTATTCAGACACTCAGAAATAGCGTGTGATGATCGTGATGACCAGCCAATCGGGGCCTTCCCGAACAGCGTAGACCTCTACCTGCTTGGTCCTGTAATACTTGCCTCGCCACTCGCTATCAAGAAGTTACGTCGAAAGCCGGTGCGTCCAAACTTAGCAGGGAACTGTTCGCCTTGTTCGACTGTCGCTCTTACCTCATCCTCAGTAGTGCCGCGCTCTCTCATACGCTCTCGGGCATGCGGGTGAAAATGAACTACCATGGTTCAATTCCCTTCAATGTCCCAACAGCCTCGTCCAAGCAACCTGGGGGGCGCTTCTTCGACCGCTGCGCGAGCCAATTCTGGGCAACGGCCTGCGCATCACCCGCCGCGCCGGATTTGCACCGATTTCCTCGCTCCAGCACCTACCTCAACTGCAAGAGCGCCGCCGATTTCGGGCGTCGATAGGCGCGGGTCGGCTCCAATGAGTGTTAGGCAGCCTCGCAAAGCGCCATACCACTGACTCCACTTCTACACGGGGTCGGCTGGCTTAACTACAAAACAACCTAGTTTCTGCAGTGCAAGAAAAGTAGTAGCGATGGAGTTGATGTCACGGATTTCACCTGTATTGATCATTCGGATGACTTCCGGCATTGATACGCGCAAGATCTCAATAGACTCCTGTCTGTCCGGCTCCGGGCTTGCGGTGCGTACCAACCCTGTGGCCAGGAAGAGATGGGCTACAACCGTAGCCTTTGCGGATGCAACGAACGCGCTCGCGAGGTGTGTGTAATCCTTCGCTTCGTATCCCGTCTCTTCCCTTAGCTCACGCGCAGCAGAAACTTGTGGATCACTATCTGAGTCCTCGACCACCCCAGCGGGGAGCTCCACAACAATCTCTTGTGCGCCGTGTTTGTACTGCTTCACTAAGATCACTTGATCCTCTTCGGTCAGCCCGAAGATCATCGCGAAGTCTTTACCTTCCCACACATAATAAAAGTCATCCAGGGGCTCCCCTGATGGTAGCAGGCAGCTGTCACAGCGCACCTTCATCCATTGATTGTCCAGGACAAGCTGTGAACTCACAACGGTCCATTTCTCCATAGGAATATCCTCCCACGAAGTTGACAACTTGGTGCAGTATCCCCGCTAGATGAGCAGGCTGATTAGCCAGAAGAACGCTGTAAGGCCATAGACAACTCTAACAGCATTGGTCGAGGTAATTCCTTTCTGCTTTGGACAGTTCCTGTACTGCTTGAAACCTAGCGCTTTCTCCAGCTCAATTGCACGCTCTCGAAATCTACGGTAGTAACAAGAAGTGCGTTCCTCCATTACCAGAAAGGCAAGACTAATCAAAGCTCCCCCTATTTTCCAGATCGTTATAACCACTTCTCCAGGCTGTATCTGTCCCCCGTAAACAGCTGTAAGGAGTCCAGCAACAATCGCAAGAAATAATGTCAGAAGCGCAAACCGTGCACTACCATAGTGCCGGAGATTAGCACTTACATCCAAGTATTCCTCTTTGGAGTATTCGATGGACATTTGTTCTCCTTCCTTCCTTAGATAGTCTCCCCATGAAGTGTTGTTGAGTGTTTTGTGCCATGAATGACACGAATTTTCACGAATGAAGGCCAAAAAATCGGTGTCAATTCGTGCAATTCGTGGCACATTTCACCACAACTGGCTACCAACACCCGACAGGGAGACTATCTACTCCAGTAGCTATGAACTCCCTTCAGTTCATCCACCCAGCATTTGAGGATATCAGATGTGTCCCGACCAAGCCTCTGCGCAAGCTCGAAGAAACCAGGTCCAGGCTGCATATCACCTGTTTTATGAACGACTATCACTGTCAACATCCCTCGGCCAGCTTTATCTTCCTCGGTCGAAATCTCTCCGAGCATTTTTGCCAACGCATATGATTCCGGCTCAAGCTTTATCGTCGTCAGGTTACCGACCAACTCAGAATACGGGATCATTCCTATGACTCGTGCTCTGTCGATGAGGATCTGCTTCATTTCTTCTTTTGCCCTATTCCATTGGGACTCGGAGAACCCATACTTCGTGCTCATAGATCTCACCTCTTGATGAAGCTGCAGCCTAACGGATGAGCTCAGGCGCGCCGCGGCTTACCCATCGAGTCCTACTTGAAAAGACACCGCACATAACCAAATCGCGCCCCGATACAAGGCCGCGTAGCGGCGTCGCCTGCAGCGCGTGTTAGCGCGCTTTCTGATTTCAGAACAACCCCTTTGCTGACAGCAAACGTCAGCGTTACTCAAAACCAGCAATATGAATCAACCCCTGAAATGTGTGAAAGATAGCCTGCGAAAACCTATCTATTGTGGCTTTGGTAGTGATACTGCGGCCATGTGCGGCTGAGTCTCCAATCTCTTTCAAATCCTTCAGTCTTGGAAGGTACCTCCTCATATACTGGGGCATATGCCAAGTTTCGGCCAGGAATAAGTCAATGAGCCGGTCAAGGCCATAATACCGCCCATCTGCGCCTTCTATCTTTGAGGCGGTATTGTGTTGCTCAAAGCAATCCACTATCAGTATCTCAATCAAACGCCTAACCAGGACTGCACAAGCATCGTACCAACCCTGCTGATAGCAACCATTGGCTTGAGCTGCGATTCTTTCAATGTAGTTTCGCGTGCCCTCTACGATTTCCATTGGGAATAGTTCTTCTGATGGCTCAGTCTGTTTCACCTTATCGAGAATTCCAAGAAGTATAGCTCTCATTGATTCTGCGTGAGCCACCATTGAGGGCTCGACTGAGAACTCACTTGCAGAAAAATGTGTGTATTCCAGAGCATCGACCCAGGCTTTATGCTCCTCCGACATTCCAGCGCCAGCCAGAGCTGAAGCAACACGGTTCGTCCAAATCTGGATTTGTCCCCCCTCACCTTCGGCGGTTGCATACTCAAATGCCTCCAGCAGGGTCTCGATCATCTGTCTCTTGCTCATACAAACACTCCTCAAGGATTCCTTACGCAAACTGTGGTGAGCCGCATAACTCGTCGCCGAGCCGAATTGCCTCCACTTCAGCCTGCTTCTCTTTCAGCCCAGGAGTCCCTCCACAAACGCATCGGCGTCAAACGGGGCCAGGTCCTCCAGCCCCTCCCCGGTGCCGACGAAGCGCACCGGCAGGCCCAACTCGCGGGCGATGGCGAAGACCATCCCGCCCCTGGCGGTGCTATCCAACTTGGCCAGCACCACGCCGGTCACCTC
>DAOUEC010000130.1:0-1714 GCA_034430655.1 Anaerolineae bacterium | reverse complement strand
TGCTAAAAACCCGGGTTCTTGGCAGATGATATGCAACGAGACCGCCAGTACTGGCTGCGCCTGGCAAGGCTGACAGCCGTGGCTCTCGCCGTCGGGCTGGTGGGGGGCATCGCTGGATACGGGTTGCTGGGCAGCGCCCTCTACGCCCACACCCTCACCCATCCCGGCTGTGTGACGATGGGAGCCACCCCAGTCAACGCAGGCATCGAGGACGCACAGGACGTCACCTACCTCAGTCACGACGGGCTGACGCTCCGGGCCTGGTACCTGCCCCCGCAGAACAGCGCAGTGATCGTCCTGCTACCGGGCGCAGGCGGCGCGCGGGACGGGATGCTGCGAGAGGGAGCAATCCTGGCCCGCCACGGCTATGGCCTGCTGATGACCGAACTACGCTCCTGCGCCCACCCTGAGGGGCAGGCCACCCTGGGCTATCGGGAGGCGGCAGACTTGACGGAGGCGGTGACGTGGATACACACCCAGCCGGGCGTGGCCCACGTGGGGGTGCTGGGCTACTCCCTGGGCGGGGTGACCGCCATCCTGGAGACCGCGCAGGACGAGCGAATCGAGGCGGTGGTGGCAGAGGGCGGCTTCTACGACCTGGCGGGCGACATCATCAACGAGCGAGGCAACGACCCTTTGTGGCAGGCCCTCACCCATCGGGCCATCCTCTTTTTCTTCCGCCGCGAGACGGGCATCGTCCCCCACGACGTCAGTCCCATCTCCGTCATAGGCCGCATCAGCCCCCGGCCCCTCCTGCTCATCTACGGCGACCAGGAGGTGGCCGCCGGTCACGCCCGGGAGCAGCACGAAGCAGCGGGAGAGCCAAAGGCGCTCTGGATCGTCCCCGGCTGCGGCCACGGTGGATACCTGGACGTCGCCCCTGATGAATGGGAGCAGAGGGTGGTGGCGTTTTTTGATGGAGCGTTCCCGTTGCTCGTGATAGACGAGGGGCGCTTTGAGTTACCGACCGACGGTGCTCAGGACAAGCCCTGAAGGAGGTGATAGGAAATCAGTAGATTGGTAAATTGGTAGATTGGTCATTGATCATTGGTCATTCCAGGAGGTATCCTATGCGATCCGTATACGCTGTTTCGGGTGGGGTCTCCAAGTTTGCCAAGGCCCGGCCCGACAAGACCTTTCCGGCGCTAGTCAAGGAGGCCTACGACTACGCCATCGCCGACCTGGGAATCGAACACCCCAAGTTCTGGGAACTGGTGGACGCCACGGTAGCCTCGTACTTCTCCGATCACTTTGAGCGCCAACTGATGGCGGCTATCATGGCCCAGGACTACATCGGTATGCTTCCTAAGCCCTCCCACCGCGTCGAGGGCGGCGGAGCCACCGGCGGCATCTGCTTCCAGGAGGGCTGGAAATCCATCGCCTCCGGCTACGCGGACATCGTCCTTTGCTACGGCTTCGAGATGATGTCCCACGTCGAGACCTGGAAGGGGAACGAGTTCATCGCCCTGGCCTCCGACGTCTCCTTCGATTACCCCGTGGGCGGCTTCTACTCCGGCTACTATGCCATGATGGTCAGCCGCCACATGGCCGAGTTCGGCACCACCCCCGAGCAACTGGCCCATGTCTCGGTCAAGAATCACTTGAACGCCTACCACAACCCCTACGCCCAGAAGCGGAGGAAACTGACCATCGAAGACGTGCGGGCCGCGCCGATGGTCGCCTGGCCGCTGACCCGCCTCGACATCTGCGTCAT
>DAOUEC010000129.1:0-30603 GCA_034430655.1 Anaerolineae bacterium | reverse complement strand
GAGCGGTGCGGAGAGAGACGGAGGATGAGTTGGTCAATGAACTGTACCGCCTGCAAGTATTTGATTGGGGTGGGCTTCACCAAAGCGGCCTGGAAAGGACGATTGTAAATAACTACGTGAAGAGGACGCGAAGGTACGATGAACTATGTGAGAAGATTGACAACGAGCTTCAAGTCAGTCTGAGAGGGTATGTCTTGTGCTCGTGGTATAATCACTGGACATCAATCATCATTGAAGACGTATTTCGAGATCACCCAAGCGTTCTTCCCGCTGTTGGGCAAGTTAAGAAGATAGACTTCTTCATCAGCGAGGTGCCGTTCGACTTGAAGGTCACGTATCTGCCAGAGGGATATATCGCTGAAAGGCGAAGAGCCCAGGGTTTGCGTCCTGAAATCACGCTTCTCAAGGGTTTGGCACGAGAGTTTGAAGTTCGCTACGATCGAAATATGCCACAGACGCGGCTCCTGGAAGATCTGTGGGTAAAATTGGCAGATCATCCTTCCCAACAAGTTACGTGTCGCTTGAGAGAGTTAAAGAATACCAGAGACAGAGTACTCGAGGAGTCTATTCTTGACCCTTCGACTCTCATCAGATGGCTATATGAGCAACAAGGCACACGTCGTTTTGATGCTGCGAATCGGCTATTCCTGATACTTGTGGACAAGTCAAACCACTTCGACTCCTGGAAACTGAAACGTGCCAAGCCACTGCTGGTTGACCGTATACACGTATATCTCGACGAGGTAGGCACGAACCCTGGGCGAGACATCGAACTTCAATGGAGAGACGGGCAGGTTTATAACGTCGTGTCGGATGCCATATTTGTGGTGCACGACAGGCATCCTCGACCCTGATCCATTCTTCGCAGAACTGGATGTGAGGCCAGGCCTCGCGGTGTCAAACGATGAAAGACCGTCGCACAGTTGACGAACTATCCATAGAAGAACTGGAAGAGATTCTGCGCATCCGTAAGCGGAAGGCGCGGCTGGAACGTCTGCGCCGATTGGGCAGGGAGGCCGAGACAAGCACCCTCGATCCGTTGGCTCCAGAGCCGGTTGAGCCTCAGCCTTCGCCCCTGCCGATGGACTATCAGCGCTTCGAGGGCGCGGGGGCCACAGCGCAGTACCGGGCTCATGCGCTGGACGAACCGGTTGCGGAGGAGAAACCCGCCCAGCGTCGGCGTCACATTCGCTGGGATTGGCTGCGCGACAAGAGCCTGCTGGTGGTGGAGTTGGCCGTGCTGGCAGGGCTGGTCCTCGTATTACTCAGTTCGCTGGCAACGCTGCGCGAGATTAACGAGGCTTCCACTCAGGCCCAGCGACTGCCCGCTCCCACGCCCACTCCCCTCATCCAGGTGGTGATGCTGCCGGGAGGCCACACACCGCCCGATTCGCCTGGCGATCCTGCGCCCGAAGAGATCCCCGCCCACCTGCGCGACCTGGTGGGGGCGATCACGCCGCTGCCTGTGCCCACGCCGGGGCCAGAGCAGGCCATCCGCATCCAGATTCCTGCCATCGGAGTGGATGCCCCGGTCGTGGAAGGGGATGACTGGGAATCGCTTAGGCAGGGGGCCGGTCATCACGTCGGTAGTGCCAACCCTGGTGAGGGCGGCAACTGTGTCATCTCGGCCCACAACGACATCTTTGGCGAGATTTTCCGTGATCTGTCGGACCTTGACCTGGGCGATGAGGTCTTCGTCCACACCGCCAGCCAGGTCTACCATTATGTCGTCACCCAGAAGCGCATCATTGAGCCGACAGAGGTGAGCGTAATGAAATCTACCTCCAGCCCGGTGCTGACGCTCATTTCTTGCTATCCGTATGGGATTGACACGCACCGCATTGTTGTCATTGCTGAGTTACGACCGTGAGAGAGGGGAGAGGATAGGAGATTATGGCGAAGAAGTCACGTCGCGTCAAGAATAAGGGCCAGCAAATACGCCTTTCGCCGGCTCAGATGGTACAGCCGGGAATGAGGGAGAGTAAAATCGCCGATACCCCCATCATTAGCGCTCAGGGACCGTCTGCGCCCCAGGCATCTGATCTTCGGGAGGAGTACCGCTACGTTATCGCTGACCTCAAACGTATCGGCATCATCGCCATAGCGATGTTGGCGGTGTTGGTTGCCCTGGCGTTGTTATTGCCTTGATGTGCCAAACCATGCCGCGGATTTCAGGTGCGCCTGGCATAGTGCAGCCAGCCCCCACGATACTCCCCAGTGGAGTGCCAGCGCCAGCCACAGATTCTGAGTCAGCAGAAATAGCGCGCTGCTGACAACGGCCAGTGCCCCGCGCAGCAACCGGGCCGGAGCTTGCTGCGGGTCGGTCAGGCCATTGCGCCAGGCCGGATTGAGCGCTGCCTCCAGCGCCACCAGCGCCAGCCCACCCCAGACCCCCCCATACGCGCCCCACGCGAGGATGGGCGCGTTGCGGTAGAAGGCCCAGTGGACCTCGTGGTGAGCCGCCTCGCGCAAGAGCACCCAGCCGGACACATTGGTCCCGGCAACCACACCCCCCTCATCAGCGGCGACCACGGCCCGACGGTAGGCCCACCAGCCCAGTGCCAACAGTGCCCACGCGCCGATGCCCAGTGCCGCTGTCCATCCCACGTCGTGAGCCCAGTCGAGCCAATTGGCAGCGACGGCGGCGCCGGTCGCCTCGTCACTCAGCATGGGCAGGTCGAGGTGCTGTAGCCCCAGCAGCCGCCCGACGACCGCGTTGTGGCCCCACAGGAGTGCGGCGAATGGCACGCCGATGTAGTACAGCAGACGGAGGAGTTGAAGCAGCCACGGGGAAAAGCGCCAAGCGACCAGACGGGTGACGAACTCACCTACCATACCAGAGCGGGGTTGGCGGAAAAACCAGGCCATGTTCGCCGAAAGGACGGCCAGGAGTAGCGAGCCGCTCAGCCACAGCCAGCCTTCGCTCCACACCAGGGTTGGTCCAGGCACGTGCCTACCTCCTACTCAGGGGCACGGTCAGCGTGATCCGAGTTCCCTCGCCTGAGGCTGAAGCGATGGTCAGTTGGCCGCCAACCAATTCGGCCCGCTCGTGCATATTGATCATGCCCAGGCTGCCGCGCTCGTCATAGCGCACTTGCACCTCATTCACGTCGAATCCACAGCCATCGTCCTCTACCTCAGCGACGAAGGTATTGCCCTGAATGTAGAGCCGCCCCCAGATGTTTTTGGCCTTGGCGTGTTTACGGGCGTTGCTGATTGCCTCCTCAAGGATGTAGAAGATCACTCCTTGGGTGTTCTGATCCAGCAACTGGTCTATCTCTGGTGTTGCCTCCAGATGGATTGGCGTGGCGTCCGTTTCGGCCAATTTGCTGATGTACTGCTCCAATGTTGCTTGCAGTCCTTGTGTTTCGAGTATGAGCGGTCGGAGCGTGAAGAGCATGTGGCGGATTTCCTTCGTCGTGCGGCGTGCCAATTCCTCGACCCGCACCAATTCCTCAGCCGTCTGTTGCGGATCCCTCTCCAACAGCATCCGTGCATAGTTCAGCCGCATCGCGATGGCCGCAATGCTCTGCGTGGGGCCGTCGTGCAGATCGCGGGCCAATTTTTTGCGCGCGTCTTCCTCTACTGCCACGATACGTTCTTTCTCCTCCATCAGGCTTTGATAAAGCCGGGCGTTCTGAAGCGCGACAATGGCCTGATTACAAATGGCGATGAGCAGCTCCCGGTGGTCTTCTGTGTAGGTGCCAGGATGGGGGCTGCCGAAGACCACTGCGCCGAAGTTCTCGAACCCGGCCCGCAGCGGCACGACGATTGCCTGCTGGCAACTGTGCATCGTGATAAGCTGGCCTAACTCCGGGTCTGCGGCCGGATTATCGGCTACCACGGCCTCTGCTGTCGCCAATGCTTGGGCCAGGACACCGCTCTTGCCCTGGAACACGGCTTTCTGGTCGCGGGGCGGCAGATGACGCGCGGCCACAATGCGCAGGTCATTATGACTGAAAAGCATCACCATGCTCACGTGGACTGAGTCCGGGCGGCCCAACTCTCGCATGCCGGCCCCGCCTACGTCGAGCACCGCTTCCAACACTTTGTTGTAGTTTAGCGTCGCACTGAGCGTGCTCGCCAACTCGAAGATCACTCGCGAATGTTCTTGAGCGGCACGCAACTTTCGCAGTTCGGCCTCCTCCTCAAGCCAGTGTGCGCGCGCGATGATTTGCTTCATCTGCCTGCCTACAAAGCCACTTATCAGGGCTGCCAGCAGGAGGACCAGGGAGCGGGCTGCAAATGGGAACAGGGCCGGCCAGGATGTCCCGGGTGGTGTGATGAGGTAGCCGGCGAACCCGCAACCTGCCACGACGAGGATAGCGATCAGCAGGCTCACCACCCAGGGAAAGCGTAGCGCCGCTGTGAGGATGGGAAACAGTGCGAAGAACAGCAATGGGCTCGTCAGGCCGCCTGACGTGATGACAAAGCCGATGGTCAGGATGGTGTCAATCAGCAACGTCATCACCGGCACGGCCCGTCTGAAGGGGCCGTAGAGCAATAGCAGCATCACGACGAGGTTGTAGAGGGCCGCGGCTGTCAAGAGGATAACTTGGGGTAGAAGAGAGGCCACGTCGAGAAAGCCGCCGTGATTGATGAAAAGATCCGTGAAACTGACGAGAGCCACGCTTACCAGGAGTAACCAGCGCAGGTTGCCGATCAACCAGTCTATCTGGAAACGTTCCCCGGCGCTCTCAGGTGTGGGCATAGTATCTTTCCATCGCGTATGCTGAACAGGCCACGACCATTGAGCGGATGGGGCTCCCCCTTCCACGCGGCCGCGGCCTGGAGTTAGGACAGTGGGCGCGAAGGGACTCGAACCCCTGCCCTCTACAATGTGAGTGTAGCGCTCTGACCAACTGAGCTACGCGCCCAAGACCTCAAGATTATAGCACTGAATTCTTCAAACTGCAAGTCTTGACAGTTATTCGCATCCGTGGTATCATCGCACACAAACTGAATATCCCGGCGACACTCTTATCCAGAGAGGTGGAGGGACCGGCCCTGCGAAGCCTCGACAACCAGGTTGGTCAGGTAGCCAGATAGTCGGGTAGTCAGGTAGTCGTATGGTCACTTGATGCAAGATTGACCAGTGGCATCAGACCACTAGACTATTAGACTACCGGACTACCAGACCATTAGACTAACCCAGGTGCTAATTCCGGCAGAACGGTGTTTCTGGAAGATGAGAGGTGGTCACGTCAGTCGTGCCCCTTCTGTCCTCCAGAAGGGGTTTTTCTTGTCAGTGCCAGCCCCGGCTGAGGGGAAATCACGAGGAGGTAATAGATGACAAAGCGCAACATTGTGGTGGTTGAAGCCACTGGCCAGTTCATTGAGGACGTAGCGGTTGAGATCGTCGAGCGCAAGGGGATCGGTCATCCCGATAGCCTGTGCGACGGCATCGCCGAGCGCATCTCGGTTGAGTACAGCCGCTGGTGCCAGGAGAATCTGGGCGTACTTTTGCACCACAACTTCGACAAGGTACAGTTGGTGGCCGGGGAGGTCGAAGTCGGCTACGGCGGCGGGCGTATGCTCAAGCCCATCCGCATCCAGATCGCCGGGCGTGGCACTCCCGCTTTCCAGGGGCAGAAGGTGCCTATGGACGATATTGCTATCGAGGCCGCCAAGCAGCATGTGCGTGAGACCATGCGCTATCTGGACCCCGACAGGCACATGGTGATTGATAGTTATGCTGGTCGGGGGGCTGAGGAGTTGCAGTATGTGGTGGATCACGTGACGGCTAACGATACCAGTTTTGGCGTCAGTCACTGGCCCCGCTCCGGGCTGGAGCATGCCGTCTACGAGACCGCCCAGCACATTAACTACAGCCTGATTGACGATTTCCCGGTGGGCGAGGACGTCAAGGTGATGGGCCTGCGCCGCAACGGGGAACTGACACTGACGGTGGCGTTGCCCTTTATCGCCACGCGCATCGGGGATGCGACCGAATACGTGGAGGCCAAGCGGGCGGCTGAGGCAGCCATCCAGGAATACGCCTCTCAGCTCGATCACCGGAAAGTGACGGTGATGGTGGACACGGCTGACGACGTTGCCCGCGGCGCGGTCTACCTGACACTGACCGGCACCTCGGCCGAGATGGGCGACGACGGGGCGGTCGGTCGCGGCAACCGGGTCAATGGCGTCATCGCGCCTTTCCGCTCGGCCAGCCTGGAGGCGGCCTGTGGCAAGAACCCGATCTCACACGTGGGCAAGGTCTACAACGTGCTGGCGCTGCTGGCGGCGCAGGACATTGTCAGGCGGGTGTCCACTGTCCGGGAAGCTACTGTTTACGTCCTTTCGCAGATCGGCGCGCCGTTGGATCGGCCGCTGGTGGCCACCGCACTGGTGCGCCCGGTTAATGGGCCACTCACCCCCAGCATACGGGCCGACGTGCAGAGCGTGCTCGACGAGAGCCTGGCTAACGTGCACGATGTGTGCGCGCACATCCTGAACCGCGAACTGACGCTGTTCTAGCGGCTCTCGTCGGGCGGGACGCTTCCGACGGGGACTGTAGCAGTGGGCCAGCCGATATGGCGGGGGAAAAACACACTTTGACATCTCGGTCCTTTTGTTGTATACTGCCTCCAATTCAGAGACGAGGCTCCAGAATGTGTATTATGTTCGTTGTGTGCTTTCCCAGCCCACCGGCCCCTCCGCAGCCAGACATTTGTTGGTCTGGATAGGTGTGTTGGGGACGCATACGCGGAGCGTAAGCCGGCCAGCCCTCCAGACCATGCGGGGGCTGGCCTTTGTGTGGGGATACCAATGACCATCCAGGAACTCACCGACGAGATGAACCGCTTCGTGGAGGTGATGGGCTGGTATGGGAAGGATTCGCCGTGGCAGCAGACGCCGCGCAACATCGCCATATCGCTTTCGCTGGAAGCGGCCGAGGTACTGGAGCATTTCCAGTGGGGCGAGCAGGCCGACAGAGATGCACTGGCGGAGGAATTGGCCGACGTGGCGCTCTACTTGCTGCAACTGGCCTACCTGACCGGCGTAGACCTGGAGCAGGCGATTCTCGACAAACTGGCGCTCAACTACAACCGGAAGTGGCCTGAGGAGTAGGGAAGTGTGAAAATCCTCGCCGTCAGCGACCTGGTGGTCGAGAGTATCTACAGTTCGCGCATCCGCGAGCGATTTGACGACGTGGATATGGTGCTTTCGTGTGGCGACTTGCCCTATTCCTACCTGGAGTATATCGCGACGATGTTGAACAGGCCCTGTTTCTTCGTGCACGGCAACCACGACCAACCTGAGTATACGGCTGATGGACGCACGCTTACCGAACCGGGCGGTTGGGTTAATCTGGATGGACGGACTGTAGAAACCAGAGGGATGCTCCTGGGCGGGCTGGAAGGCTCGATTCGTTACAAGCCCAGAGCGCCCTTCCAGTACACGGAGAGCGAGATGACCTACAAAGTCTGGTGTATGACGCCAGCCTTGCTTATGAACCGCGTGCTTCACGGGCGCTACCTGGACATCCTCATCACACATTCGCCACCCTTCGGCATCCATGACGGTGAGGATTTGCCTCATCGTGGCTTCAAGGCACTGATTGGGTTTATTGCCTATTTCCGGCCTCGCTATCTGCTTCACGGTCACAAGCACGTCTACGGACCGGAAACTTGCCGGACACGCTATCTGGACACCGAGATCATCAACGTCTACCCTTTCCGTGTGATTGAGTGGTAATGCACAATGGCCGGAGGTGCGCGATAAAAGGAATTTGCCGCGGACGACCCAGAAGAAGAACATGTCACGTGAGCCCGGCGCAATGGTCCTGGGCTGACGGAAAAAGGAGGAGAAATGGCCACCAAAGTCACACCCCGCAGTGAGGATTATGCCCGCTGGTACACCGACGTAGTCCAGATGGCCGACCTGGCCGATTACGCCCCCGTCAAGGGCTGTATGGTAATTAAGCCCCATGGTTACGCACTGTGGGAGAACATCAAGGCGGGGCTCGACCGGCGCTTCAAGGCTACCGGCCACGTAAATGCCTACTTCCCGCTCTTCATCCCCATGAGTTTCCTGGAGAAAGAGGCTGAGCACGTCAAGGGCTTCTCGCCCGAACTAGCCGTCGTCACCTACGGTGGCGGCAAGCGGCTGGAGGAACCGCTGGCCGTGCGCCCCACTTCCGAGACGATCATCGGGCACATGTACGCCAAGTGGATTCAGTCCTACCGCGACTTGCCGCTGCTGATCAACCAGTGGTGCAACGTCGTGCGCTGGGAGATGCGCACGCGGCTGTTCCTCCGTACCACCGAGTTCCTGTGGCAGGAAGGTCATGATGCCTTTGCCACTTCTGAGGAGGCACAGGCCAACGTCCTGCAGATGCTCGACGTCTACACAGAGTTCGCCGTCGAGGACGCCGCCATCCCGGTCATCGCCGGCCGCAAGAGCGAGAATGAGAAGTTCGCCGGCGGGGTGACCAGTTACACTATTGAGGCTATGATGGGAGACTGTAAGGCGCTCCAGTCTGGCACCAGTCACTTTCTGGGGCAGAACTTCGCCAGGGCGTTCGACATCAAGTTCCTCGACGAGAACAACGAACTCCAATACGTATGGACGACCAGTTGGGGCGTCAGCACACGGATGGTGGGAGCGGTGGTGATGGTACACGGCGACGATCAGGGGTTGGTCCTGCCGCCGAAATTGGCCCCGATCCAGGTGGTCATCGTGCCCATCTGGAAGAGCGACGGCCAGCGTGCCGAGGTGCTTGAGGTTGTGACCCGGGTAGAGGCGGCGCTGCGCGACGATGTGCGCGTGCGCGTGGACGACCGGGACGGGTATTCGCCCGGCTGGAAATTCAACGAATGGGAGATGCGGGGTGTGCCGCTGCGGATTGAGATCGGCCCCCGGGACGTAGAGCGGGAGCAGGTGACACTGGCCCGGCGCGACATCCCCGGCCGCGAGGGGAAAAGCACCACGCCGCTGGAGGGGCTGACGGGAGTGGTGCGGGAGATGCTGGCCACGATCCAGGCCGATCTCTACCGTCGCGCGCTTGACTTCCGTGAGGCGCACACCTACGACCCCGGGGACTACGCCGAGTTCCAGGAGGCGGTGTCCGACGGGTTCGCCTGTTCCTGGTGGTGTGGGGATGCGGACTGCGAGGCGCAGATCAAGGAGGACACCAAAGCCACGATACGCTGCATCCCGCTGGAGCAGGAGCCGGGGAAAGGAAAATGCATCCGCTGCGGAAAAGAGGCCAGTGAGCGGGCTGTCTTTGGGCGGGCGTATTGAGGAGTATTTTATTCATCTCTCGCACCGGCTGGACTATCTGGACGACGCTGAGCGGGAGCGCCTGGCAGCATTGCAGGGCGAAGCGGCACGTGCATTGCAGGGTCTCATCCGCTACTGGGAGGGCGAAGCGGCTTCCGGTCGTGTCGAAATTGATCGCTCCTAGTCAGTCCCTAGACCCTGGTCCCTGGCCCCTATCTAGTCCCTGGCCCCTATGTTGAGGAGGCAAGATGAAGTATAGCCACATCGCGACCGTCGCACTGCTGCTGACCGGCCTCATCACGGCCTGTCTGTCGCCTGACTCCACTGCTACGGTCGCCACGCCTGACGTGCCTTCCCTTTCTCCTTCCCCTTCCCCTTCGCCGTCACCCTCACCCACTCTGGCTCCCACCAGCACGCCGACCCCGATACCGCCCAGGGAATTCACCATCTGCCAGGCTGAGGAGCCCAACACACTCTTCATCTACGGCGGCCCGTCGCATGCCGCTCGCAACGTGCTGGCTGGTATTTACGATGGCCCGATTGACACCCGCGCGTACCAGTTCCAGCCCGTGATCCTGGAGAAAATCCCCAGCCTGGCCGACGGGGATGCCGTCCTGCGGAGCGTCCAGGTCGAGGAGGGCGACAAAGTCGTGGATGTCAACGGCCTGGCGGTGGACCTGCTGCCAGGCGTCACTGTTTTCGATGCCGATGGCCAGGAGGCCACATTCGAGGGTGGGGTGGTCACGATGACGCAGGTGGTGGTAACCTTCACGCTGCGGGCTGACGTCACCTGGGCGGATGGTCACCCGTTGACCGCTGGCGATTCCCGCTACTCCTTCGAGTTGGCCGGCGAGTTCGAGAGTCCTACCCTGCGGCTGCTCTGGGATCGCACTCGCAGTTACGACGCCGTGGACGAGCGCACTGTCGTCTGGACCGGCGTTCCCGGCTATCGAGACACTTTCTACTTCCTGAACTTCTACCACCCGCTGCCCCAGCACGTGTGGGGGGGGAGCGATGCTGACCAGTTGCTCAGCGCCGAGGTCGCGCACCGTAAGCCGCTGGGTTGGGGGCCGTTCGCCGTCGAGGAGTGGGCAGAGGGCGACCACATCACGCTGGTGCGCAACCCGCACTACTTCCGCGCGTCCGAGGGGTTGCCTTACCTCGACCGCGTCACCTTCCGCTTCGTTCCCGACTTGGGGCGGGCGCTTGACCTGCTCGCGGCGGGCGAATGTGACCTCATCACGCAGGGCGTGATCGAGAGCGGGGACGTCGCGCTGCTGCTGGAAGCCGCTGACGCCGGCACGGTGCGGTTGGTTCCCTCCCCCAGCAGCGAGTGGGAGCACCTGGACTTTGGCATTGACCCGGCCGGGTGGGTTCGCCGCCCGGATTTCTTCGGGGACGTGCGGGTGCGCCAGGCCGTCGCATTGTGCGTTGACCGTGAGCGCATTGCGCGTGAGGCGCTGCCCTACGGCGAGGCCGCTGTCGCCCACAGTTACGTCGCCCCCGAACACCCGCTCTATGCGGGCGATTGGCTTCATCGCTGGGACTACGACCTGTTCGCTGGCCGGTCCCTGTTGGAGGAGGCGGGCTGGCGGGACGAGGACGGGGACGGGATCCGGGAGGCCCATGGTATAGCAGGCATCGCCAGCGGCACGCCGTTCTCCGTCACCCTGCTCACGACCAGCGATCACCCGGCCCGCGAGCGGACGGCGCGTATCCTGGCGGGGAACCTGGCGGCCTGCGGCGTTGGGCTGGCGGTGGAGTGCCTGCCGGCCGAAGAACTCTTCGCCGACGGCCCCGACGGCCCGGTGTTCGGGCGCCAGTTCGACCTGGCGCTTTTCTCCTGGCTGAATGGTCTCGATGCACCGTGTGGGCTCTATCTCTCGTCCCAGGTTCCACGCGCCGAAAACTGGTGGGCTGCGAGCAATAACCCTGGATACGTCAGCGCCGACTACGACGCGGCCTGCCGGTCGGCACTGGACATGCTGCCTGGAACGGAGGCGTACACTCTCTTCCACCGTGAGGCGCAGCGCATCTTCTCCCGCGACCTGCCCGTGCTGCCGCTCTACTTCGTGCCCAAACTGGTCGCCACGCGCCCGGAGGTGAGCGGCGTGATTCTGGACCTCAGCGAGTACTCGGAGTTGTGGAATATCGAGGCATTTGACGTGACGCAGAGGGCGGGACAGTAGTGGGTTGGGAGGAAGGCTGACGCTGAGGTTGCTCTCATAAAACGTAAAATGTGAAGCATAGCGCGGCAAAGCCGCAAGTCTGCAAGTAGCAGATCACGACTCTCGCGGACAACGCAAATGTTGCCGGGTAATTCTGTAATGTGTAAAGCCCCCATTTCATGCCATCACGTTATTGGAGGCACCATAGATGAAAGACTACAAGGCCATCTTCGAGAAAGTAGAGTCTACGCTCATAAGCCATAGCACGCTGGACGCAGACACAATTCGAGAGTGCCTTGAAGAGTTCAAACATCTTAAAGGCAGAATCCTGTCCGATAGCGAATACTACCGGGTACTGGTGCACGTTGTTTTCTATTCTGGTTTTAGGGCTGCGACTGTCAACGCAAAACTGGAAGTGATTGACGGACACTTTTCTGACTTCGAGAGAGTTGCGGGCTACGGGAACGCTGAGGTTGAGCGCATCCTAAGTGACCAGAATATGATAAGAAACAGGCGCAAAGTTCGAGCCTGCGTCGGCAACGCCCAAATTCTCAAAAGCATCGTGACGGAGTATGGCTCATTCCAAGAGTATATTGAGTCCTTCGAGCCAAATCAATCGTTCGAGAACCTCATGCTGTTGAAGGAAGAGTTGCAGTACCGATTCGAAGGTTTGGGTAGTATCACAACCTATCACTTCCTCACTGACATCGGTATGCCCGTTATCAAGCCAGACAGGGTCGTATGCCGCATCTTTCAGAGGTTGGGCCTCATCGAAAGCGAGGGACAACTTCTCAAAACGGTGATTCAGGGCAGAAAGTTCGCGCAGGCGACAGAGCATCCAGTTCGATACGTTGATATTGTGTTTGCGGCTTATGGACAAGTGAAGTCAGACGAGTTTGGAATAGAACGGGGCATCTGCTTAGAGAAGAATCCGGCTTGCTCAATCTGTGGCGTGAGAAGTTACTGCAACTACTACCGTGAACAGGTACAAGCCCTGATCCGTCATGGCGGCTAGGAATGGGACAAATCAATGGCCTTTCAAGACACATACAGGTTGAGCGTTCACGCAGTCATTACTAACGACGAGCAGCAGGTCGCACGCCTGTATTTTTCGCTGCTGTCTGGTGACACCGCCGTCCGATGCTAAGATATGGTTGAGTCCAGAACATTCTGAATATCGTTACTTTGCACTCGATGAACTGAGCCCGGTTCAACGCCAGCGGGTGGAAGACTGCTTGGACTTTGATGGGAGAGTGAAGAGCGCGGCTTTTTGATCCGTTGATGTCCTGTAATCCGAGTTCTGAGAACGCGGATTACAAGACAGTAGCGGATTCGGAGGAGCCGATGACGGAGTTGCTCTACAAGGAACTGACCGGCAAGACCCTCAGAGCATATTACACCGCATATAACGGCTTGTCGCGCACTTATCCCGAGTTGATCTGCGAGAACGCGATGGTTAAACTGCTGGGAAAGATGAGGGTACATCACCGGCGGCAGCCAGAGTACCAGATTATGTACAAAGAATGGTTGGTCGGTGTACAGCGGCTCGACATTCTGCTCGTGGATGAGGTGGTCGTGGTCGAGTGTAAGGTGGTGCCTCGGTTGGGGAGCATCCACAAGGCGCAACTCTTCTCGTATATGAAGACGGTCGGGGCGCGAGTGGGGCTGCTGCTCAACTTCGGTAGGCCGGAGCCGGAGTTCGAGCGGCTGTACTTCGATCCAGACCGACAGGCTGAGTACGAACCGGGCTTCCGGTCGCCGGGCGAGTTGCCGGATGGATTACTCTGTCCCGAGGTGGCGGGGGAGGTGCTGGGCACGGCGGTTGAGGTGCACCGCGCATTGGGGCCGGGTTTCATCCATCGCATCTATGCCAACGCCTGTTACTACGAGTACCGGCTGCGCGGCGTGGGTGCCGAGCTGCGCAAGGAGTACCAGGTCATCTTTCAGGGTGAAAGCATTGGCTCCCTGAAATTTAACCACTTCGTAGTCGAGGGCGCGGTAATGCACTTCCCGGTGGCCATCCGTGACGTAGCCGATGTGAACGTGCACAACCTCAAAGACTGGATGCGCCATCAAGACATCCGCCTGGGCATACTGACCAACTTCTACGACACAGCCATTCGACCAGTGTTCGTGCGAGTCTAATCCGTTGTTGTCCTGCAATCCGTGTTCTACCATCCGTGTTCTAGCCCGCGTGATCAAACCCGGCCATGCCGAGGGCGAAGCCCTCGTATCACCCGAACCCATCGGTTTCCTGGGCGGAGTGGACCCCGATACGGGAGTGGTCATCGAGGCTGGTCACCCGCTGGAAGGCCAATGTGTGGCCGGGCGCGTGTTGGTCTTCCCCACCGGCAAGGGCAGCACCGTCGGCTCCTACACGCTCTACCGGCTGGCGCGCTCTCGGCTGGCTCCAGCGGCTATTATCAACGCCGAAGCCGATCCCGTCGTGGCCGTGGGGGCGATCATCGCCGAGATCCCGATGCTGGATCAGGTGGACGTCTCGTGCATCCACACCGGGGATTGGGTACGGGTGCGCGATCAGGAAGTCATCATCTGGCGAGGAGGAAAAGCAATGAGAGAACTGGAGGAACTGATCCCGGAGTTCAGTGAGATCCACGACCCAGAGCTGCGAGCCAAAGCGCTGGCGGTGTGGGAGGAGGGGATGGCCCTCGGCGGCTGGACGGTCGAGGCGCTGGCGGAGATTCCTTTCACGCTGTTGGCTGAGGACGTGGACGTTACCTTCATCGAGCACGTGCGCACGGTGTGCCGCATGTGCGTCGCGATGGAACAGATACTGGTGGAGGCCTACGGCGAGCGGGCACAGATTGACCACGACGCGCTGGTGGCGGGCGCGCTGCTGGCCGACGTCGGTAAGCTGATTGAGTACCGCAGCGAACCGGACGGCCGGACGGTCTTCGCCGATATGTACCGTTACCTGCGGCATCCCTTCACTGGCGTCGCGCTGGCCTACAAACACGGCATCCCCGAGAGCGTCCTGCACGTCATCGCCACCCATTCCTGGGAGGGCGACAAGTTCAGGCGGCGGCCGGAGTCCATCATCTTCCACCACGCCGATTTCACCGACTTCGACCTGGTGAAGTTCAAGTAGGAGGTGGGGTGCGGCCATCGTCGTGGTGATCGTCGGCGCGCTCTCAGAATTGGCGGTTCTTAGCTCCCTTCAGAGCTATGAACTTCATCTTCCAGGTCCGAGATGAAAGAGATCATTGGACGGATGAAAACCGAAACAGCAGGATCAGCGAAGTGGTTCTGGAAGAAGTGATCGTCGTCTGGAATGTAAACAATGCCTCTACTCTCCCCAATGGCCTCGACTTTCTGCACCGTCAAATCTGAAGTGTAGGTGATGACGTGCCACGTGCTTTTGATTCTTTCAGCATCCATATGCTGCAGGTCCAGGGTAGCTGCTTGTTTCCACCTTTCGCGCAAAGTGCGCTTGCAGGACACACCTATTCGCCACCCATCCGGCAATAAGATCATCTTGTCCACTTCGAAAGCCGTCTTGATGTGTTCTGGGGCATCAATGTAATCTTTGATTCCAAAGTGGTCCAGGATGACACCCGTAACATCTTCCAGGCTCCGGCCTGCTCTGCCCGGCCGCACACCTCTTACAAGCCTGCGCTCAAACTCCTGCACAAAAGCGGTGAGGGTTTGATCAGCATCAATACGATTGAGCCAGTTGTCCCTGAGTAGATCGTCGAGAGTCTCTCGAAGCAAGCGAAAACCAGCGACTATCAGTACCCGTTCCCGCTCCATACACCAACGCCGGCCTTTCCGATCCCACATCAGGATCACATCTTTCAAGCCAGCCTCGCCCGTTTCGTCGAGGTATGCTCTTATCAACTCCTCAGCTATCTCTTTATCACTACTGGGCACCCTTCTCAACAACTCGTTCGTGGGGATGAGAATATGCTCAATGGTGAACTTCAATACAATCAAATCCTGGATGGAAGTGATCAAAGGATCCAGGAAGTCAATCAGTTTTTCCACCCTGTCGGCAGCCTTGGTATCAGAACGGTGGAACTTGCGCATCAGGTTCCAAGCAGCCTGTTTTGAAGTGACTAAGTCGGGTTCGGGAACAGACAAGAAAGTATCAATTGCTTGCGCCAGACTGAGCATTTTAGCATTATCGCTTCCCACACTACCATACTCACTACTAACCAGCGCCCGCGCAAACCAATACACGTTCTCGTATGGGCTCATCTGTTGCTCTATGCGTTTGATCTCATACGCGGCTCGTCTCTCACGGATTGATAGCCCGTCAGGGAAAAATGACTCTTGCATTGATCATTTCCCTTTCTTTAGAGGCCGCCAAAAGTCAAGAAGATACTCGAAAGTAGTGCCCATTGTAATATAGTTTGAGGGCCAGCCAAAGATACCTATTCGATTCACAATGTTTGTACGATCCCAGATGATCGTATTCCTCAACTCGTAGCCAGCTTTGCGTAGAGCCTCGACGACAATAATGTGCAATGTAATACGCTGATTTTCCCACCACATATCTGGCACATTAATGACGCAATGCCCCTTTGGTTTCAGTAAAGGCAAGATTCCTGCAAAAATCTCTTCCGTTGCCTCTCCAAATTTTGCCGGAGACAGAGTTCCCAAATCGCGCGGATCCTGACTGTACTGTTCGACTTGCATATACTGTCTGTTTTCCCGTAGATCACCTCTTCTGCTCTTGTTTCTTCGTCTGCGATTGAGGAGATTGGCGTAAGGCGGAGAAGTGAGAATCAGCGAAATCGTTCCTTCCTCGAAATACTGAGGAATATTGCGGGCATCATCTTGAATCGCCAACTGCGTACTTGTGTTAATCAACGCAAGTTGTTGCAGACGCTCGCCACAGAGTTCTCTGTACTCTTTTTGCAGGTCGAAACCAACTGCGTTGCGGTCCAAATCACGAGCAGCAACCAATGTTGTCCCACTACCAACAAAGGGGTCAACAACCAGTTCGCCTCTATGAGTAAATAGCGAAATGACTTTAGTGGCCAGGCTAATCGGAAAGACTGCTGGATGCAACTCTTTATCTCGAATGTCGCGACCTTCGTAATAGAATTGCCAGACTCCGATTTGGCACTTTAGCCATTCTTTGGCAGTCAGACAGTTAATGTGGGACGGCTTGCAATCACACGTCCTCTCATAGCCGATATTGAGAATCTTCTTTTCTCTGGTTGTGGCGGCCTGGGCTAGATCTTGACTCATTTCTCTTCCTTCAGTTCATTCAACACCATTGGCACTTTCCCACACGTCATAAAATCTGCCAGGGTCCAGTCTATTGTATAAGGTTTTCTGTTTTGTTGCAAATAGCCGTCATGACGTGGCTCTCCCGCCGCTTTGTACATCCCTTTGGTTTCGAGCATTGCCAATTGTTTCACGATTGCCTTCCTTGAGGAATACGGTGGCTGGTGTTGTACTTTCTGCCTGGGTTCCGGCCTTGTTGGGTGACCAACAAACCGCCACAGGGCTATGGACTCGCGCACGGCCACGCGACCGAATTTGCCCATCTGCTGTGAGCTGTTTCCCTTGTATCTTGTGACGTAGATTCTCTCTGTCTGGAATCCTGCATCTCCAGCCAGTTCGGACAGCATTAGATCTACGGGGATGAGTTCCCCGTGAAATCTGGCGTTCGCTACGACGAGAGCCACTTTAGCGTTGGGACGACATACCCTGGCCAGTTGCCGGAACACCAGATTCATGTCCTCGAAGTAGCCCTTGATCATGATAGGGATGCGGGGGTTATTCAGTTTCTGGCCTTGCAGGTTCTGCAGCACCTCGACCAGAGCCGGATGATGAACCTCGTCTGTCGGCGCTGGGCGGGATTCGATGTGTGAGCGCAACAGGCTGTGTCGAACAGCCTTTAGTTGCTCGAAGGTCTCGACAAAGCCCAGACAGAGTTCCAGGCTGTATATGCGGCTGTAGTCGTAACGGTTCAGATACGGGGGCGACGTGATAATGACATCGGCATAGTCGTCAAACCTGGCGGCAAAGTCACGGGCATCTGCTTGCTCAACGTAACAGTTGTTTGCAGCCGCTTCCGGGGATTCCCAGCCAGGAAGTGGTTGCTGTCCGGTGCCGGTCAAGTCACTCCACATCATATCAGTTTGGTTCGAAAGGGCTTCTCGGACATCAGAAAGCCGCGCTGCTGGTCTCAAGCGTAGAAACTGTCCATCTTTCGACGTATGGCTTACACTCTCCAGCACCGCAAGCAGCGCCAACTGAAGAAAGTCGCGTATGTGCTCATCTTGAATGGCCGCTATTTGTTCCTGGAAGAAGAGGATCTGATTCAGGGTGTCAAGCGTGTATGCCAGACGAATGATCCGTACGTCGTCTGGCGCTGTGATGGTTGGCGTCCTGTAGGGCATAAGCAGTACGTCATCTATTGCTTCACGCAAGGCACCCAGGTCGTATTCCTCCGCCCCACGCAGTTTCACTCTGGCCACAAACACAGCAACGGGGAGAATGTCAATCCCCCAGGCCCCGAAGCCCAGTTGCCTGGCTGCCAGGATTGTGGAGCCACAGCCCGCAAATGGGTCAAACACCCTGTGGGTATGGGGATCGGCTCCGAACTCTCCCAGGAACAACCTGACGAGATCGCTAGAAAATGCTTCCTTGTACCGAAACCAGCGCTGGATCGGGATGCTCTTGTTGGGAACATAGGTGACGTGCCGACGCAGCGCGAGCCTTTCCTCAAGCAGGTGGGCGTATCGCTCTTCTAACTCCTCTCTTCCTGTTGTGGCTCCGTTGATTGCTGATTGATGGGCTTGGCTCTGGAGAATACTCACAGTCTACCTCGCAATGACCGCCGGGTCGATTTCATTGTACCATAATAGCGGCATAAACTCAATAGGCGGGAGGGAGGTTGGGATTTCGAATTCTGCCTCGAACACACAGAGACAGTTTGCTTGACATGACCCGCGCCTGGGCGTACAATGTGTAGGCTCTATCAAACCGAAGGCTGAGGAGGGGTTGTTATCTGAGACAATTTGTGATCTGCGATTGCGGCCTGGCGCGGAACGGGTGCTGGAGGCTGCGGCAGCCGGGCGTTTTGCTGGCTGGCTCCCTTACCGCCTGCAACTGCAGGCCGAGCGATTGGCGCTCGTCGCCGGCTTCGACGAACTGGTCTGCCTGAACGCGCTCTACTTCACCCCCTTCGACTACCAGGTCAAAGCCGCCCAGACCGCGCTGCGCCGCTTCCGCGGCCGCGGCCTCCTGTGCGACGAGGTTGGGCTGGGCAAGACCATTGAGGCCGGCCTGGTGCTCAAAGAGTACCTCCTGCGCCAGATGGTCAACCGCATACTCATCATCACCCCGCCCGCGCTGGTCGAGCAGTGGCGGGAGGAACTGGCGAGCAAGTTCGGCCTGACCGACTTCGTCGCCAACTACGACCCGGAGTTCCGCGAACTGGGCCCGCGAGCGTGGGCCGCCCGTCATCAGCGGCACGGCCCCCACGCCAACCTGGCCCACCAGCAGCGAGGCCGTCACCGTCACGGCGATCATCACCGACGAAGGGGCCATCACGGCCACGTTGTGGTACCGCGCTTTCGCGGCGGGGACGGAGCCGCCAGACTACCAGGACGTACCGATGACTGCCGACGCCCCCGGAACGGGGGCTGGGAGCCTTTTTGTCGGCACCATCCCCGCCCAGGCCGACGGCATCTGGGTGGAGTACTACGTCGAGGCGGAGGACGAGGTGGGGATGGTGACTGTGGACCGTCCCGGTTGGCCGCAGGGGGACTATCGCTACATCGTCGGCTGGCAACGCCCGCCGCTCTACATCAACGAACTGATGGCGCTCAACACCCACACGCTGGAGGACGAGGACGGCGACCACGACGACTGGCTCGAACTTTACAACGGTGGGCCGGTGGACATTGACGTGGGTGGGATGTACCTTTCCGACAACATTGACCAGCCTGACCCCGAACAACTCGATGAGTCCCACATCTACCAACTTCCACCCGGCACGATCGTCCCAGCCGGTGGTTACCTGCTCCTCTGGGCTGACGGCGACGGCACGGGCGACCATCTCAATTTCAAACTGTCCGGCGCGGGCGAGTACGTCGGCCTGTTCGACAGCCAGGCTGGCTACTATGCTCCTATTGACGCTGTCTACTTCGACCCGCAGACGCCGGACGTCTCCTGGGGCCGCTTCCCTGATGGTTCGACGGGGCTCACCACAGGCGGGGGCGACGAGTGGCACGCGATGGACACCCCCACGCCCGGCGGGCCCAACCTGCTGCACCCACCGGAGTTCCTGGAGGTGACGCGCACACCCACCTGGCCTGGCGCAGGCGAGGGTGTGACTGTGACCGCCGTCATCACCGCCGGCAGCCCCATTGTCTCCGCCACGCTGTGGTACGATGCCGGGACCGGCTTCCAGGCCATGCCAATGTCCGGTTCTCCCCCTTGTGGGGGGGAGCCAGAGGGAGGCAATTCTCCCCCCTGCAGGGGGGAGTTAGAGGGGGGTGGCATCTACACCGCCCACATCCCGCCACAGTCCGAGGGCACGCTGGTGGACTACTACCTGGAGGCGGTGGACAGCATCGGCCAGACGACGCTGCACCCCACCGCTGCCCCCACGGTCACGCATCGCTACCTGGTCGGTTACGCGCCCCCGGCCGTGCTGATCAACGAATTCCTGGCCGACAATGAGAGCGTCAACCAGGATGAGGCGGGGGAGTACGACGACTGGGTGGAATTGTACAACAGTAGCGCGGTCACAGTGACGCTGGACGGGATGTACCTCACGGACCACCTGGACAATCCGACGAAGTGGCAGTTCCCGGCCAGCACCGTGATCTCACCAGGCGGCTACCTGCTGGTATGGTGTGACAAGGATACAGGACAGGGGCTGCTACACGCTAACTTCAAACTGAACCGGGACGGGGAGGAGATCGGCCTCTTTGCCGACGACGCCCACAGCAACGTTCCGCTAGACAGCGTTGTCTTCGGCCCACAGCGGGAGGACGTCTCATACGGACGGCGGCCGGACGGGGTGGGCACGTGGGATTTTCTGGATCCACCGGCAATCTCTACCGGGGCTACGATGGGGCGGACCTGAGTTATCGCGGCCCTGACCCTGACAGTTACCGTCCCTACTACCTCAAGAAGAACAACCAGGATGCGGATGACTACTCCGACGTCATCGCGCTGACCGACGCGCTCACCAATAGTTCCGATGAGACCTTCCGCGCCGAGGCGGAGGTGCTGGCTGACAGCGGCGAGTGGCTGCGCTGGTTTGCGGTCCAGGCGGTGCTCGACAACCGCGAGGGGGCGCTGTGGTTCGGACAGGGTGACGACTACTTTCTCTACCACCGTCCCTCCGATGACCGCTTCATCCTCATCTCCTGGGACCACGACGAAACCTTCTGCGACCTCAACCCCGACCTCTGCAACCCCAAGAACTCCATCTGGAGGCCCAACCTGCCCATCGTGCGCCGCATCCTGCTCTATCCCGACTTCACGCGCTGGTACTACCAGGAGATCGCCAGCATCGCGGCGCACGAGTTCTCAGTAGAGGAGATGTACCCGCGCATTGATGCGCTGCCTCGCCTGGGGAGTGGCGAGGGGCGGGACGAACTCAAGGAGTACGTCGCCGCCCGCATCCCGGCGCTGAACGACCAGATACCCGACACGACGCTCTCCATCAGCACCAACGGTGGAGCGAACCTCACCACGACGCAGCCGGAGGTGACGCTGGAGGGTAACTGTTCCCCCCTGCGCGACGTCTACGTCAATGGCCCTCCCCCCTTACCCCCCCCTGGAGGGGGGGGCAAGGGGGGGGTGCAGTACCCGACGGCGACAACCTGGCACTACACGAGCACGCTCTGGACGCGGGACAACGTCTTCGTCATCAGCGACGGGCTGGACAGCCGCACGATCACGGTGTACTGGGACACCTTCCACGGCGGCACGCTGACGGAGGACACCACGCTCCCGACCAGCGGCTATCCGTACGCCATCACCGACGACATCGTCGTGCCGGCTGGGCTGACGCTGACCATTGAACCAGGTGTGACGCTCCAGTTCCAGGCGGGCCGCTCTCTGCGCGTGGAGGGAGGGCGGCTTTTGGCGGAGGGCACCGCCGCACAGCCCATTCTCTTCACGCGGCAGGGGAGCGGCTACTGGGGCGGTATCCTGCTTGAGAGCACCCAGGCGGATAACCGCATCAGCCACGCGGTGATCGAGTATACCCGCGAGATCATCACTTGCCCGCGTACCCACGGCGTCTCGGCCTATGGTTCGCGGGTAACCATCGCTGATAGCGTTCTCCGCTACACCAAAGAAAGCGTTGCTGTCCAGACCTACTCCTGGGGAGGGTACGAGCCAACGATCTACCTGCTGCGCAACGAGATTTACGACATCGAGAGCGACGCCGTGCACGTCACCGACGGATACGCCTTCATCCAGGGTAACCACATCCACGACGTCCGGCGGGGCGTCTACCCGCTGGAGGGCATCGAGGTCAGCCACATGATCACGCCTGCGCTGTTGCTCGACAATCACATCCACGATGTCTCCGACGACTGTATGGACCTGAACCACTCGTCGGCGGTCATTGAGCGCAACGAGTTGCACCACTGCGGCGACAAGGGCATCTCCATCGGTCACCCCTCCTCCACGACGCTGGTGAACAATCTGATTTACACCTGCCTGGGCAAGGAGGAGGACCCCTACAGTGGCACGGGCATCGCGGTCAAAGACGGTGCGGTCTCGCGCATCGTGAATAACACGGTGACCGGCAACAGGCACGGCATCTACTTGTACGAGGGACACGAGGGGCAGGGTGGGGGCATTGCCACAGTGGTCAACTGCATCATGTGGGACAACGAGACAAACCTGGAACTGCGCGACGGTTCCGTCATCACCGTTACTTACTCCGACGTTGGGGGTGGTGAGGGCGTTTGGCCCGGCGAGGGGAACATCAACGCCGATCCGCTGTTTCGCGTCCCGCAGAACGGCATCTACCGGCTGCTGGAGGATTCGCCGTGTGTGGACACGGGCACGCCGGTGGGCGCGCCGAATGAGGACATTCGGGGTGTCCACCGGCCCCACGGCGAGGGGTACGACCGGGGGGCGCACGAGTTCTTTGAGTTCTTCTCCTGCTACGTGCCGTTGATCTTACGGTCGTATCGCTTGCCGCGCTGCGGGAGCCGTGTTATAATCAAGGTAGGCCCCTGTAGCTCAGCCGGATAGAGCAGGAACCTCCTAAGTTCAAGGTCGCGCGTTCGAATCGCGCCAGGGGCACCACATTCAGAAGCGGCAACCGTCCAGGTGGCCGCTTCTTTACGTCTCCTCGAATATCTTCCTCAGTCGTTGCTACTCAGGCTGCCCGTGATGCGTCATTCCGAGGGGCGTAGCGACCGTCATTCCGAGGAGCGTAGCGGCCTGCCCTGAGCGTAGCCGAAGGGACGAGGAATCTCGTTCTTTGAGTGTCGAATCATTGCCAACGCGAGATTCTTCGCTTCCTTCGGTTTTGCTCAGGACAGGCTCCTTCGGTCGCTCAGAATGACGATGCCTGAGTAATCACCCTCAGGCTCTCTCCGGTGGCGCCCTATGCACCTCAATCTGCTCGGCGGGGGTCTCCTGACCCCGCCGCAGGGCTGACCGAAGGTCTCCAAATAAGTGGCAAACAAGTGTGACGGGCTGCTTGACTTACCGGCTCAGGTGGGCTAGAATTGGCCGCAACTGGGGGCAGGCTCTCGGCGGAGAGGAGCAGGACAATAAGCATGCGACTACAATTGGCTTATGGTCGTGAGGGGCTGTGGATTGAGTTGCCCGAAGACGTGCAGGTGACTGTCGTCGAGCCGCAATTCGTGCCCGGTCTACCCCCTGCAGACGAGCAGGCCGCTATCGTGGCCGCGTTGCGCCTGCCCCTGGGCACACCACCCCTGCGCCAACTGGTGCGACCAGACGACACGGTGGCCGTAGTCTTCAGCGACTTGACCCGTCCCATGCCCAACGACCGGGTGCTGCCGCCTCTGCTTGGTGAACTGGCCCGGGCCGGCGTGCCCGATGAGCAGATCGTGCTCGTTAACGCCCT
Source organism: Anaerolineae bacterium (assembly GCA_034430655.1). Taxonomy (GTDB): domain Bacteria; phylum Chloroflexota; class Anaerolineae; order B4-G1; family B4-G1; genus JAUWNP01. Next base: position 7,152 of record DAOUEC010000129.1, on the reverse strand, counting down.
GGGCACCCACCGCCCTCAGACCGAGGCCGAACTGCAGGCGCTGCTGGGAAGCGAGGTGGTCAAGCGGTACCGCATCGTGCAGCACGACGCCTGGGACGATGAAAATCTGGTTGAGGTCGGACGGAACCGGGCTGGCCGGCCAGTGCGGGTCAACCGGGCCTATATGGAGGCCTCGGTGCGCATCCTGACCGGCTTCATCGAACCCCACTTCTTCGCCGGCTTCAGCGGTGGCCCCAAAGCCGTCCTCCCTGGCATCAGTGACATCGAGGCTATCCTGGACAACCACGGCGCGTCCATGATCGCCGATCCGAAGGCCACCTGGACTGTGACCGAGGGCAATCTCATCTGGGATGAGATGCTGGCCGTGGCCCAGAGCACTGCGCCGGCCTTCTTGCTCAACGTCACCCTGAACCGAAGCCGGCAGATAACGAGTGTCTTTGCCGGCGACCTGGTGGCAGCCCACCGCGCCGGGGCGGACTTCGTGCGGCGGACATCCATGCGGCCGCTGCCAGAGCCCTGCGACATCGTCATCACGTCTAACAGCGGCTATCCCCTGGACCTCAATCTGTACCAAGCGGTCAAAGGTATGTCGGCTGCAGCCCAGATCGTGCGGCCAGGTGGTGACATCATCATCGCAGCCGAGTGCTGGGACGGTGTGCCCTCTCACGGCGGGTACCGGCGGTTGCTGTGGGAGGCCAGTTCGCCCCAGGAACTGCTGGACAGGATCATGGCCCCTGGTTTTCGCTGTCACGACCAGTGGGAAGCACAGGTCCAGGCCCAGATACAGCAGAAAGCCAGCGTGCACGTCTATGCCGGCGGGCTCTCGGACGAGGAACTGCGGCGGGCGCTGGTGATCCCCTGCCGCTCCATCGAAGAGACGGTGGCGCGGCTACGGCGTAACAACCCCGGGGCGCGCTTAGCCGTCCTGCCCGACGGCCCCCAAACTGTGCCCTACGTTGAGACCTTGGAGACCTGACCTCCCCCCTGGAGGGGGGATAAGAGGGGGGTATCATGGCGAACATTGAGCATCCCTACCAGCCCGTCACCCCGGCCACTGTCGCCCAACTGCGGGCCATCGTCGGGGAGCGGCACGTCATCTACGGCGAACCGGCTGCGATGCTAGATTATGCGCACGACGAGGTGGCCGGCGCCGAGTACGCCCATAGCCCAGAGGCCGTGGTCAAGCCGGCGACCGCCGCCGAGATTGCGGAGATTATGCGGCTGGCCAACCGCGAGCACATTCCGGTCACCCCGCGCGGCGCTGGATCGGGGCTCTCCTGCGGCGCGGTGCCGGTCTACGGCGGCATCCTGCTCGCGCTGGAGCGCATGAACCGCATCCTGGAGATTGACCGCGAGAACATGGTGGTCGTGGTCGAGCCCAGCGTGGTGACCAATGACATCAACGAGGCGGTCAGGGAATATGGGCTCTTTTACGCTGGCTACCCGATGAGCGTGGAACTCTGCTTCATCGGCGGTAACGTGGCCGAAAACGCGGGCGGCGGCCGGGCCATCAAGTACGGCGTCACCGGGCGCTACGTGCTGGGGCTGGAGGTGGTGCTGCCCACCGGTGAGATCGTGCAACTGGGCGGCAAGCGGGTCAAGGACGTCACCGGCTACGACCTCCTGCACCTGATGGTCGGGTCGGAGGGGACGTTGGGCATCTTCACCCGCATCACCCTCCGGCTGCTGCCCCTGCCCAAAGCCAGGGCGGTCTTGCTGATACCTTTTGCGGACGTACCCACCGCTATTGGGGCGGTGCCAAAGATCATGACGCATGGCCGTATCATCCCCACCTCCGTTGAATTCATGGACCGCCTCTCGGTTCAAACCGCCTACGATTACACAGGAGAACGCCCCCCCCATCCTGACATCGGCGCCATGCTGCTCATCGAAGTAGATGGCTACAGCGAGAGCCAGGTCGAGGCGGAGTATAACGCCATCGTGGACCTGTGCCTGGAGGCCGGAGCGCTGGACGTCTACGTGGGCAACACTCCTACCGCCGCAAGAAGGATCTGGCGCCCCCGGCAGGACATGGCGGAGGCCTTCAAGGCCGTCTGCCCGGTGCAGAGCCTGGAAGACGTCGTCGTGCCCCTGGCGCAGATCCCCGACCTGATGCCGGAACTGGAACGCCTCTCACAACAATACGACGTGCTGATCCCCTGCTACGGCCACGCCGGTGATGGCAACCTCCACGCCACGATCGTCAAGCGGCCGGAGACCCCGATGGAGGAGTGGCAGGCGAAACTGCCAATGATTCTGGAGGACCTGTACAAGGTGGTCGCCCGGTTGGGTGGGACCATCAGCGGAGAGCACGGCATTGGCTCCAAGCGCGCGCATTACCTGCCGCTGGTGATGGACCCGACGCTGATCGCGCTCCAGCGGCGCATCAAGCGTCTCTTCGACCCGCTGAACATCCTCAACCCGGGCAAAATATTTCCACAGGAGGCGTAGGGGCAGGTCTTGCGCCTGCCCCCGCCTCCGGTCGCCCCGCTTCCTTCTCTGTCGAAAAGGCCGCCCTACCTCCAGGTAGAAAGCACCCATCCCCCCCCTTGCTCCCCCGCTCCTTGTCTCCTTGTCTCCTTGTCTCCCTGTCACCTTGTCCCCCCGTCCCCTCGTCCACCCCTTCGTCCTTGGTCATTCGTCGTTCGTCTGATTCGTGGTCAAGGAGCCCCCACCTACCCAAACTCCCCCGGCGTGTAGACACGCCCATTTGCACAAAACCCCGACACAAGTATACTAAGCCCGCCCACCGTCAAGGTGCGCGGGCCTTTCTCGTTACACCGCCAAGGACAAACGCATAAACGCAGCCAATCAGTCCTATAGGGGCCTATTATGCTGGCCGCTCCTGAAATAATTTATCGTCACCTGTCCGAACTCCCCCGACGTCGCTCTCTCGACGCTGCCCTGGAATTCTTCGACGCCCTGGGCTATCAATATGCCGACGAACTCCCCCTCCCCATCCGCAACTGGCCCGCTGGCGTCCGGCGCCTTGTGAGCCGCAATGCCGATCCTCCCATCTATCTGGCCCAGCACCGCGACTTCCGCGTCGTCTACACCCACCTCACCACCGATCACCTCTCGCGGACCGTCGAGCGCCCCATCGTCGAGCATACCCTGCACAAACTACATCCCTACGCCCTCTTCGTCTTCGCCAACCGCGACCTGACGCTGTGGGACTTCGTCAACGTCAAGTACAGCGCTGAAGATGGCGCCCGCCGCCGCACCATCCGCCGTATCCACGTCGGTCCCGCCGAGCGGCTGCACACCGCCGCCCAGCGCATGGCCCTGCTGGTCGTGCCCGGCCCCGAAGCCACCGCCCTCGAACTCCAGAGCCTCCACGACCAGGCCTTTGACGTCGAAGAGGTCACCAGGCAGTTCTACCGCGACTACGTGCAGGTCTTTGGCGCCCTGTATGACGACATCGCCCGGCGCAATCCCCGCCGCGGGGCTGAAAAGATTGAGGTCGAACGCCAGGCCCAGGTGCTCCTCGACCGTCTCCTGTTCCTCTACTTCATCCAGAAGAAAGGCTGGCTGGACGACCGCCGCGATTATCTCTACCACCATTTCCAGGCTCACTACCAGGCCGATCCCGAAGGCACCGGCTTCTACAGCGACTTCCTTTTCCCCCTATTCGTCGCCCTGTCCAACGAGGGCGCGGCCTTCCCCAGCCTGGGCGACGTGCCCTTCCTCAACGGCGGCCTCTTCGAGGTGGACGCTGGCGCGGTCCTGGCCGATCAACTCACCGTCGGCAACGGTGTCTTCCGCCAGGTGTTCGATGGCCTCCTGGAGCGCTATAACTTCACCGTGCGCGAGGACACTCCCCTGGACGTGGAGGTGGCCATTGACCCCGAGATGCTGGGCCAGATCTTCGAGAACCTGGTGCTGGGCCTGGAGCGAGGGGAAGACCGCCGCAAGGCCACCGGCTCCTACTACACCCCCCGCGTGATCGTCCACTTCATGTGCCGCCAGGCCCTCAAAGAGTACCTGGTCGCCAAGAGCGGCCTTGTTCCAGATCGCGTCGAAGCGCTGATGGACGCCGGCCCCGCCGAGCAGTTGACGCCCGAGGAGGTAGCCGAACTAGGCGAGATGATCGCCGAGCCGGAGGCTCGCCTGTTGCGCGCTCTCGTGGCGGACGCGCGCGTGCTCGATCCCGCCGTGGGGTCGGGCGCCTTCCTGGTGGGCATGCTCTACGGGATGGTGGCCCTGACCAAACTGATGGACGTGCGCTTGCGCGGCCAGAAGCGGGTACAGCGCCGCAACTACGACTACGACCTCAAGCGGACCTTCATCGAGCGCAACCTGTACGGTGTGGATGTGCAGCCCGAGGCGGTGCGCATCTGCGAACTACGGCTGTGGCTCAGCCTGATGGTGGACTACGAGCGGCGGGCCGGCGAAGCGGTGCCGACGCTACCCAACCTCAGTTACCGCGTCCGCGTCGGCGATAGCCTCGTCGAGCGGCTCTTCGGCGAGCCGGTGCAACTGGATCAACTGGCCGACGACGCCGTGGCCCGCGCTCTTGTTGACCGCATCCAGACCGAGAAGCAAGCCTACTTCAAGGAGCCCAACCTGTGGGAGAAGCAACGGCGCGAGTTGCATATCCTGGGGCTGTTGTGCGAGTTGGCGGCCAAACTGGTGGGGGCCAAGCGCGGCGCTGTGCTGACCAGGATGTCGGCTGAGGTGCCGGGGCTGTTCGACGCCTTTGGAGAGGGGCTACTGACCAGGCGGCAGTTGAAGGCCAAACAGGAGGCCGAGGCGGAACTGGCCCGCTACGACGGCCTGATGGAGCAGGTGAAGGGGGTGTACGACCAGGTGCTAGGCATGCAGACTGGCGAACTGTCCACCGAGGCCCGCGACGTGGGCGCTCTGCGCACCCAACTGGGTCTATCGTTCTTATGGCGGCTGGACTTTGCCGAGGTCTTCGCCGACAAGGGCGGGTTTGACGTGGTGATCGCCAATCCTCCCTACATCCGGCAGGAGCGCTTCTCCGAGCAGAAGCCGCTGCTAAGGGCAGCCTTCCCCGACGTATACCACGGGGTGGCCGATCTGTACGTCTATTTCTACCGCCAGGGGTTGGCCCTGTCCCGGCCAGGGGGTGTGTTGACCTTCATCAGTTCCAACAAGTTCTTCCGCGCCGGATACGGCAAAGCGTTGCGTACCTACCTGCGGGACAACGCCCGCTTAAAGACGGTGATTGACTTTGGCGACCTGCCTATCTTTGAGGCCACCACCTACCCCTGCGTGCTGGTGGCTTCCAACCGCCGCCCTGGTGACGACGAAGCGACTGTACAAGCACTGAATGTGCGGAGCATGGCGACGTTGGAGCGTTTGGCCGACGCCGTGCAGCGCGAGGGATGGCCCCAGCCACAGCGGAGCCTGCGGCGTGACGGGTGGGCGTTGGAGCGGCCCGAAGTGCTGGCCTTGATGGAGAAATTGCGCGGCAGTGGGACGCCGCTGGGGGAGTACGTGGGTGGGCGGTTCTACTATGGCATCAAAACTGGCCTGAACAAGGCCTTTGTCATTGACGAGGCGACTCGCGCTTGGCTCATTGCCGAAGATCCGTGTAGCGCGGAGGTTATCAAGCCTTGGCTTCGGGGACGGGATGTAAAGCGTTGGCAACCACCCGAAGGTAACTTGTTCATCGTTTTCTTGCCACGCGGTACACGGGTTTCTAATTACCCGGCAGTTGAAAAACATCTACTCAAGTATAAGGATGACCTAATTCCAAAGAAGTCCCCAACGGATAAGCGAGGACGAAAGCCAGGAAACTACAAGTGGTATGAGACTCAAGATAGCGTGCCTCATCATACAGAGTTCGAGCAGCCCAAAATTGTTTGGCCAGATATAGCCAAAAGGTGTGAATTTACTCTAGACACGTCCGGCAGCTATCTGGACATGACTCTTTTCACAATAGTTCAACCTGAGCTATATCTGCTCGGTATATTGAACTCCGTTGTGACAGAGTGGGTGCTTAAGCGTACCGCTTCTACCATTCAACACGGGTTCTTACGTTTCAAGCGGATATACCTGGATGATTTGCCCATCCCTGAAGCTACCCCTGCCCAACGCACCGCCATCGAGTCGCTGGTGCGCGAGTTGCTGGACGCGGAGGGACAAGGGCCGCAGGTGGCGGAGTGGGAGCGGGAGTTGAACGCGCTGGTGTATGGGTTGTATGGGTTGACGGGGGAGGAGATTGCGATTGTGGAGGGGTAGAATTACTGAGGCACTGCTGAGAGGAGCGAACACACAGGAATGAGGGTTCTTCCTACAAGACACTGCGCGATAGTACGCTATGCACTTGGAGAAGCTAGGTGAGGGCACAGAGAGCATCCTAGCCAGGGTCGGTGTACTCTCTTGTGCCCTTCCCCCATTACTTGCCTTTGGTCTTGGTCGGATCCACGAGTATGTAACGCTGACCGGACTGAAGCGTTGGCGGGAGAGGTTCTCCCCCAACGACAGTTCGCTCAATGCCCGTCCTTCCACCTCGTGGCCCAACGATCTCGTACTGTCCTGACCGAGGAGCATGCTCCCCAGGTTTGAGTGTAGGTTGCTTTCGTTTTCCCATGCTTTGAACCTCCAGATGCGAGTGATGTCGATGCCTGGCCATCGCACTTTGACATGGCTGAACGGTCTACCGGACCGAACCGCCGAGACAATACGCGCAGTTGTCGTATCCTTGCCGATGCGCCTGTGCAAGCGTGTCAGGAGTGAAAGTGACCGCATGTTCAGCCTGAATGATCTCGTCAATTTGGCACCTTACATTCTCTTTGTCCAGATCATGCACTTCCATATGCCCTGGGTTCCGGTTGCCTACAAACCGTTTGCCGTAAGTCGGTGGGCCGGGTCTTCTTGCCATTGCTATCACCTCCTTCCTAGACCTAATTTGTGAAGCCGGTATTGCAAACTCCAGTATTCATCGCGTGCAGATTGTAGCACACAAAGCAGAATTGTCAAGCCGTGAAAACCACAGTTGACAAAGCTATTGACCTAGGTATAATCTACCTACGCGATGTACAGTCGTAGTTTAGTCAATAGCAGAGGAGAGCAATCCATGGAGTTGAAATCATTTGGGCAAAAGGTCCGCGACAGACGAGTGGAGGAAGATTGGAGTCAAGAAGATTTGGCCAGAAAGGCCGATATCTCGCGCAACTACTT
>DAOUEC010000128.1:0-2857 GCA_034430655.1 Anaerolineae bacterium | reverse complement strand
CTCGCCGCCGAACTATTAGTAGAAGGAGTCCCCCCTCCAATACTAGAACGGATGTACTAGAGAGAGTCCCCCTACCTGCCTCCATCGCTTGCATTTCCGGAATTGCCCTGTAATGGGTTTCCATCCTGATCGCACATAGTATAAAACAAAGATCTCTGTAGCGCAAATCTGTTTCAGGGGGAGCAATGAAACACCACTCCAAACGACTCTTGGATCGCGTTCGCGATGCCATACGTCTCAAGGGCTATTCCGTCCGCATCGAAGAAGCCTACGTCGCTTGGATCAAACGCTTCATCCTCTTCCAAACAAACGCCACCCACAAAAGATGGGCTACTCCGACGTCAGAGCCTTTCCCCTTCACCTGGCGACGGAAGAAGGCGTTGCTGCTTCCACTCAGAATCAGGCGCTCAACGCCCTGCTGTTTCTGTATCGGGAGGTGCTCGCCGTCATCAAGCGCCTATCGAATATGTACCGCCTGGCCGCACAGCTTCTCTACGGCAACGGGCTGAGACTGATGGAGTGTATGCAGTTTACCAGGAGCGTCTGGAGATCATCCTGGGCGGATTGCTATGTCCAGTATGCCATCATCGTTCCCGTCGGTCAAGCGGAGCTGGCGGAAGGTGCCGGGAGGTGAGCGCCATTCCAGCGTGAAGCCAAAGCCGTTCCAGGCCCAGACGTCCACGCGGGTAGCGGGGCCGTCGCGGCTGGTGGCGTAGTCCCCTTCCAGCGCCACCACCTCGTCCCGCCCGTCCCCATCCACGTCCCCCACCGCCAGCGCCAGGAGCGGCGCAGGCAACGCAGACCCAGCCCAGATTTCGCGCCCGTCGCTGGGGTCGAGCAGGACGAGGTGGCAACTGTCGCCCGTCGCGTCGTGGAAGACGGCGATGGGGCTGGGAACCGGGAGCCAGCGCTGGATGGGCCAATCGCGCCAGGGCCGCCAGACCAGGAGCACCCATTCGGGGATACCATCATTGGTGACGTCGGCCAAGACAGCAGCGGTGACGTGCCAGGTGTGAGGAACGAGGGGAGGACAAGGAGACAAGGGGACAGAGGGAGGACAAGGAGACAAGGAGACAAGGAGAGGGGGAGAAGAGGAAGCAGGAGACAAGGAAGCAGGAAGCAGAGCAAAGGAGCCATCTCGAAAGGCGTAGATCCGCCAGGGGGCCAGGGGAGCGGAGCATGGCAACAACACCAGGATGACAACAGCAATCGCGGCCAACAAGAGGCGGGTTGCCATCCGCCATTCGCTATTCGCTATCCGCCATTTGTTCATTGTTCATTTTCCAAAACGCTTCCCGATATGCCTGGAACCTCCCTTCCAGGATCACCTCCCGGAGTTCGCGGGCGATGGTGAGCATCAGGTGGAGGTTGTGGAGGGTGAGCAGATGGTGCCCCAGAATCTCGTTGGCGCGGGTCAGGTGGCGGACGTAGGCGCGGCTGAAGTGAGTGCAGGTGTAGCAGGCACAGCCGGGTTCCAATGGCCCAGGGTCGTCGGCGAAGCGGGCGTTGCGCAGGTTGATACGGCCGGTGCGAGTAAGCGCGCCGCCGTTACGGGCCAGCCGCGTGGGCAGGACGCAGTCGAACATGTCCACCCCCCGCGCCACACACTCCACCAGGTCCTGGGGCGTGCCGACGCCCATGAGGTAGCGAGGCTGATCGGCCGGCAGGATCCCATCCAGGAGTTCCAACACCGCGTGCATCTGCGCTTTCGTCTCGCCGACGCTCAGCCCACCGATGGCATAGCCAGGGAAGTCGAGGTCAGTGAGGAAGCGGGCCGATTGCTCCCGCAAGTCGGGGAAAACGCCGCCCTGGACGATGCCGAAGAGGGCCTGGTCACGGCAAGTGTGGGCGGCCTTGCAGCGCCTGGCCCAGGCATGGGTGCGGGCCAGCGCCTGCACGTTGTAGTCGTAATCGAGAGGTGGGGCGCACTCGTCCAGGCAGGTGATGATGTCGGCCCCCAGGTTCTCCTGGATGGCGATGACCCTCTCCGGGGTGAAGCGGTGCTCGGAGCCATCAATGTGGGAGCGGAAGGTGGCGCCGCCGGCGTCAACCTTGCGCCGAGTAGCCAGGCTGAAGACCTGGTAGCCGCCGGAGTCGGTGAGAATGGGGCCGTCCCAGCCCATAAACTTGTGCAGGCCGCCCAGGCTGGCGATGCGCTCGTCGCCGGGGCGCAGATAGAGGTGGTAGGTGTTGGCCAGGATGACGGCCGCACCCAGGTCGTGCAGGTCGCGGGGGGAGACGGCCTTGACGGTGGCCTGGGTGCCGACGGGCATAAAGACCGGCGTGGGGATCTCCCCGTGGGGGGTCTGAAGCACACCGGCGCGGGCGTGGCCATCGGTGGCCAGGAGCGTGAATTGAAGCATTTGTTTCTCCATTCATCCCACCGCCCCGGGGTCGGTGGGTAGGGGCAAGGCATCCCCAGAATCGAAGCCCGCAACGGATGTCGCCGTGTATGGTGGGATGCCCTTCGTAGGAGGTCGTGCATCGCGGGATGCCTCGCCCCTACGCTGGTAACTCGATGGTGAACGTTGTCCCCTGGCCTGGCTCACTCTCGACGCCGATGCAGCCGCCGTGGGCCTGCACCAACTGCTGGGCGATGGGTAGCCCCAGGCCGCTCCCTGCCCCACGGGCATGGGAGCGCGACCGGTCACCGCGCCAGAAGCGGTCGAAAATGTAGGGCAAATCCTCGGCAGGGATGCCCTCGCCGGTGTCGCGCACGATGATGCGGACGCCGTCGTGGATAGCCTCCGCCTGAAGCGCGATGACTCCGCCAGGAGGCGTGTGGCGCAGCGCGTTGGCCATCAGGTTCCCGATCACTTGATCCAGCCTCCCCACATCGGCGATAATCGTCATTGTG
>DAOUEC010000127.1:0-13670 GCA_034430655.1 Anaerolineae bacterium | reverse complement strand
TCATTGTTCATTTCCCCCAGCGCCTCCACCAGCGCATCAATCTCTCCTCGCGGGTTCATCTCCGTCACGCACAAGAGCATGTGACCCTTTAGATGAGGATAGTCCCGCCCCAGGTCGTAGCCGCCGATGATGCCCCACTCGTCCAACAGATAGTCGTTGATCTCCCTCACCGGGCGCGGGCAGCGGACCACGAACTCTTTGAAGAAAGGTTTATCATCAATCACGGAGAATCCGCTGATTTCCGCAATCCGTTGTCGTGCATAGTGGGCCTTGTGATAGCACAACTCAGCCACCTGATGCAGTCCCGTCTTGCCCAGCGCCGCCATGTAGACCGCCGCCGCCAGCGCCACGAGGCCCTGGTTGGTGCAGATGTTGGAGGTAGCCCTCCCCCGGCGGATGTGCTGCTCGCGTGTGGACAGAGTGAGGACGAAGCCCCGCTCCCCCTCAGCGTCCACCGTCTGGCCCACCAGCCGGCCGGCCATCTTGCGCACGTACTTCTTCCGCGTGGCGAAGAAGCCCAGGTACGGCCCGCCGAAGTTGAGCCCAGCGCCCATCCCCTGCCCCTCGCCCACCACGATGTCCGCCCCGAACTCTCCGGGCGGCTTCAGGAGCCCCAGCGCGATGGGATCGGCCACGACGATCAGCAGCGCACCGACCACGTGCGCTGCCTCGGCCAGGCCGCTCAAATCCTCGAAACGTCCCAGAAAATCGGGATACTGGACGATGAGGCAGGCCGTATCATCATCCAATAGGCCGACCAATCCGTTGCTGTCCTGCAATCCGTCGTTCTCCCCCACGATCGTCAATCCCATCCCCTGGGTGTAGGTGCGCACCACGGCCCGGTACTCAGGATGGACGAAGGGAGAGACGACCACCCTGCGCCGTTTCAGGCGGTGGACGTTGACGGCGGTGATGACCGCTTCGGCAGTGGCGGTCGCCCCGTCGTAGTGGGAGGCGTTGGAGACCTCCATCCGCGTGAGGGCACAGATCATCGTCTGGTACTCGAAGATGGCCTGCAGAGTGCCCTGGCTGATCTCCGGCTGGTAGGGGGTGTAGGCGGTGTAGAACTCCCCCCGGCGCAGCACAGCATCCACGACCGCCGGGACGAAGTGACGATAGGCCCCCGCCCCCAGAAAGCAGGGGCCGTCAACGGTGGTGAAATTAGCCCCGGCCAGCGTTTCCAGTTCCCAGCGGACCTCCATCTCCGAGAGAGCAGATGGCAGGTCCAACTCGGGGAAGCGGGCGTGCGCAGGCACGTCCTCGAACAGGTCTTCGATGGACCGGACGCCGATAGCAGCAAGCATGGCCTTCCGGTCCTCATTCGAATGAGGAATGTATGGCATAGTACCTCCGCACCAATGTAAGGGCATCCCTCGCGGATGCCCACACCGGGGCGACCGCAAGGGCCGCCCCTACCCCTCCTCCTCGGCGACGAACGCTTCGTAGGCCTCGGAGTCCATCAGGGCATCGAACTCAGCCGGGTCGGACGGGGCGAAGCGGATCATCCAACCTTCGCCATAGGGGTCCTGGTTGACCAGTTCCGGTGTGTCCTCCAGAGCCTCGTTGACGGTGGTGATCTCCCCACCCACCGGCATGTAGACGTCGGAGGCGGCCTTCACCGACTCAACGACGCCGAAGGCCTCCCCCTTGGGGAAGGCATCACCGACCTCGGGGAGTTCGACGTAGACGACGTCGGAGAGGGACTCCTGGGCATGATCGGTGATGCCGCAGATGATCTCGTCTCCATCCTTCCGGGCCCACTCGTGGGTCTTAGCATACCGTGCTTCGGGATCAAGTTTCATCACTGCTACTCCTTGTTGCTACTCCTTTTCGTGGATATAAGTCATTCCCGCCAGCAAGCAGCGGCGCGACTGACCGCACCGCCTGTGGTGGGCGGTACAGGACTCGAACCTGTGACCTTCTGGGTGTAAACCAGACGCTCTGACCAACTGAGCTAACCGCCCACTGCGTTGCCATGATAGCCAGGAACTGTGCATTTGTCAACACTACAATCGAGGCAGCACCACACCCTGCTGTGCCTGATACTTGCCTCCTTTGTCCGCATACGACACTTCACATTCCTCGTCTGCCTCGAAGAAGAGCACCTGAGCAATGCCCTCACCGGCGTAGATCTTGGCGGGCAGGGGCGTGGTGTTGCTGATCTCCAGCGTGACGAAGCCCTCCCACTCCGGCTCAAAGGGCGTCACGTTCACGATAATCCCGCAACGGGCGTAGGAACTCTTGCCCACACAAATCGTCAGCACACTGCGCGGCACGCGAAAATACTCCACTGTACGGCCCAGCACAAACGAGTTGGGGGGGATGACGCACACCTCGCCCTTGAAGTCAGCGAAGGAGTCGGCATCAAAACGCTTGGGATCCACGACGATGGACTTGCTCGACTTCAATTCGGCCAGTGCGCGGGAGGCCGCGTCGCGGCGGTGCGCCAGGTACGGCCACACCTGCGACAGAATGTACTGCACGTCGGCCGTCTTACCCACGACCAACTCACTCTGCCCCTTATCGGACTCCCGCAACCGGCCTGTGCCGATGATCGCCTGCAGCCCTTCCAACAGCCGCTGGTCGTCGCCGGCGACGACGAGCGCCAGACCTGGCCGCCCCGGTGGCCCCGAAGCGTCGTAGCCGATCCGCCCCTGCGCGTCCAGCATCCCGGCGACGTAGGCGCATTGCACGTCCGACAATTTGGCCGCCGTGATCTCTGGCTGAAAAATCTTGAACTCCTCAGCCACACGGATGTCGTAACCATAGGACGAGAGGCCATAAGAAATGACGCCGTCGCGCACCTGCCCATCCACGAACGGCTCGATCATCCGCTGCTCCAACGCCATCTTGCGAATCCAGTGATCCGGCTTCAACCCCATTCACCAATCTCCCAATCACCCAGTCACCCAACTCACATCCGCTCCGGCGCGGTCACCCCCAGCAGCCCCAGCGCCTGCGCCAGCGTCAGCCGGGCCGCTCGCGCCAGCATCAGACGCGCCTGGGTCCGCTCCGGCTCCTCCGGCGCAATGACGCGGCAGTCGCGGTAGAAAGCGTGAAACACGGCCGCCAGGTCGTGCGCATAGAAGGTCAGATAGTGCGGGGCCAATTGCGTTGCTGTCAGCGCCACGACCTCCGGCAACTCCAGCATCTTGCGGATCAGCGCCAGTTCGCTCCCGTGGGTCAGCAGCGAGACGTCGCCCGGGGCCTCCGGATTCCACCCCAGGTCAGCGGCATAGCGCAGTATGCTGGAGATGCGGGCGTGCGCATATTGGACGTAGTACACCGGATTCTTTTCCGACTGCTCAACCGCCAGGTCCAGATCAAAGTCTATCGTCGCATCAACCGTGCGCGTGAGGAGCATAAAGCGAATTGGATCCGGCCCGACCTCGTCGAGCAATTCGCGCAGCGTGACGAACTCCCCTGCCCGCTTCGACATGCGCACGTCCTCACCACTCCGCTTCAGGTTGACCATCTGGTAGATGATGAGCACCACCCGCTCGGGATCCAGTCCCAGCGCCTGGGCCGCCGCTTTCACCCGGGGCACGTCACCGTGGTGATCCGCCCCCCAGACGTAGATTGCCTCGTCGAAGCCGCGCTCGACCAGTTTGTTCCACACGTAGGCGATATCGGAGGCGAGGTAGGTGGGCCGCTCGTCCGGCTCTGGTATGACCTTGGGGGAGCGGATAACAACCGCGTCCGCATCCAGGTCAGGGGAGGTAAACCAGACTGCATCGTCACGCTCGACGATGTAGCCCCTGTCCCGGAGCATCTGAATGGCACGGTCGAACAGGCCAGACTCGTGCAGGCTTTTCTCGTGGAACCAGGTATCGAACTCCACCCCCAGTGCGGCCAGGTCCCGCCGTATCTCTTCAATGATGCGCGCAATCCCCTCCGTGCCCAGAGCACGCACGGCCTCCCTGCGAGGCAGGTTGAGATACCGGCCGCCGTACTGCTGGGCCATCTGCTGCCCCATCTCCACGACGTAATGCCCGTGGTAGCCATCCTCCAGGAACGGCTCATCCCGACCCAGGGCTTGAGCATAGCGAGCATAGATACTCTCGCCGAATTTGCGCACCTGGGAACCGGCGTCGTTGACGTAGTACTCCCGCTCAACCTCGCAGCCGGCCGCCGCCAGCACGTTGGCCAGGGCATCGCCGATGACCGCGTTGCGGGTGGAGCCGACGGTGATGGGACCGGTGGGGTTCGCGCTGACGAACTCAACTTGCACCCGTCGTCCCTGGCCGATGTCCACGTTGCCCCAGCGTTCCCTGGCGGCCAGGATGGCCTCCACCTGCGCCGCCAGCCAGGACGCATCCAGCGTGACGTTGATGTACCCAGGCCCGGCCACCTCGACCTCGCCCACAAACGGAGCCGACGGGAGATGTTCGACCACCCGCGCGGCGATTTCCTGAGGGGGCATCCGCGCCTCTCGCGCCAGCCGCAGGCAGACCGGCGAGGCGTAATCACCGTGTCCGGGCTGACGCGAGCGATCTACGACAACTGCCGGCCTCTCGAACTCCGGCAACGCCTCCCTCTCCTGCGCCCCCTGCAATCCCGCGGCAATCAACGCTGCGATCTGGTCACGAATAGGTTCTGCCATCACCCTCCTTGTATCAGACCAGCCCCAACTCCTCGCGGAACCACTCCGCCAACCGTTTCCGCTCGTCCGGTGGCTGGAATGAGCCCTCGGCAGCCATCACGATAGTGTGCTTAATCTGCTCCAGCGGCACCCCCATCGCCAGCATCACGACCAGATACTCATCCGTGAGCGTCGTATCGCTGACACTGGGGTCATCGGTGTTGATCGTCACGCGCAGGTTGAGGGCCAGCAGATCAGGCAAGGGATGCTGCCCCAAATGACGCACGACACCAGTCTGCAGGTTACTGGTCGGGCAGATCTCCAACGTCACATCCCGCTCGTGGACCAACTGCACGACATCCGAGTTCTCAATCGTGCGCACCCCGTGCCCAATGCGTTGCGCCCCCAGCAGTTCGATGGCCTCCCGGACGTTCCCGGCCCCTCCAGCCTCCCCGGCGTGCACCGTCACACCTAACCCTTCCTGCCGCACCCGCCGAAAGACCTCGGCAAAGCAACGGGCTGGATACCTCGCCTCGTCGCCAGCCAGGTCAAGACCGGCGACGCCGTCGTTCTGGCGAGCCAGCGCGACGTCGGCAATCTGAGACGCCGTGTCCAGGCCCTCATCCCGGCCAATCTGCAGGATCAGGCCGGTGCGAACTCCACAGTCACGCTGGGCTCTGGCGACAGCGTTGCATACCCATGTAGTCACCTGATCGAACGAGAACCCCTGTGCCCGGGCCAGCGCGACCGGATTGAAGCGCAGTTCCAGGTATTTGATGTTATCGGCTGCCGCGTCGACCACCGCCTCATACGCCACTCGCTCCACAGCGGCCTGGGAGGGGTAGAAGCGTCGCAAGAGGCGAAATTTCTCGAGAAAGCGGTGGAAATCCGGCTCCTCGTTCGTCACCGTCACGAAGGGCCGCAGATGCTCAATATCGTAACTGGGCAGGTCAATCCCGTGCTCCTGGGCGATTTCAGCCAGGGTTTGGAGCCGCAGAGAGCCTTCCAGGTGACGATGCAGATCTACCTTCGGTAGCGCGTGTAGTTGGGCGCGCAGGCTAGCCATCGCCTCCGAGTGTTTTCCTATGCTATGTACTGTCACGTTGCCCATGAAGTGTTCATTGTTCGGCGCAGGATGCCCGCGCAGCGATCACGACGCCATCGGTTTCACGCTTCACGCATCACCTATCAGCCCTGATACTTGGGGAGTGTGAAATAGAATGTGCTGCCCTCCCCCGGCTCGCTTTCCACCCAGATTCGCCCTCCGTGGGCCTCTACGATACGTTTGGCGATTGCCAGGCCCAGTCCGGTGCCACCGAAACGCCGCCGGACAGAGCCATCTACTTGATAGAACCTGTCAAAGATCCGTTCCCGCTCATCCTCGGGAATGCCAACTCCCTGGTCAGCAACTGACGCTCGCACCATGGAGCCTGCGTCCTCGATAGTCACCACGATCTGTCCGCCATCAGGGCTGAATTTGATCGCGTTACCCAGTAAGCTATCGAACACCTGCAGCAGTCTTCCCTCGTCCCCGGCCACCAGCGGCAAATCATCTGGCAGGTTCGCCACCAGGGTCAATCCAGCCTTCTCCGCCGCGGCCGCGCACTCTCGCAGAGCCCGCTGCACCGGTTGGGCCAGCGAGACGAGCGACCTCTTGCCAGGCATCTGATCCGCTTGTTGCAGGAAAATGATGTCACTCACCAATCGCGTGACGGCATCGGTTTTCTCGGCCACGATGCTGAGCTGCTCTCTCTGCGCATCCGTGAGTGATCCCGCATCGCCGGCCAGCAACAGTTCTATATAGCCCTTCACAAACGTCAATGGCGTCCGCAACTCGTGTGAGATGTTCTGCACCAGTTCATCCTTCAGCCGGTCAGACTCCCTCAATTCGGCGCACGCCTCCGCCAGGCTCCTGGCCCGCTGCTCCAGGCTGGCGTACAGTCGAGCATTCTCAATCGCTATGGCCGCCTGAGCCGCTGCAATGGTGAGCAGCCGCTCATCGGCTGCACCGAAAGTATCGGGCTGGTCACTATCCACGGTCAACGTACCGATCACCCGCTGCTGTATAC
Source organism: Anaerolineae bacterium (assembly GCA_034430655.1). Classification (GTDB taxonomy): domain Bacteria; phylum Chloroflexota; class Anaerolineae; order B4-G1; family B4-G1; genus JAUWNP01. The sequence goes on along the minus strand of DAOUEC010000127.1, from coordinate 7,019 downwards.
TCAAGGGCACTGTCAAGAGCGAGCGCACGGACGGATCAAAGAAGATAAAATCCTTCAATTCCAACGTATCGGGCACGTACATCGGTATACCTTCAAGTGCCACGCGACCTGCCACTCCCTCACCCAATCGCAGCCTGAAATTGTGCTTCCACTTACCCTCAATACCCGCCGCCGTGCGAATCTCCAGCACGTCGTTGATTGGGTCCAGAAGTGCGATAGAGCAGCCCCGACAACCCATCGCCTGCTTCAGCGACCGGACGATGGAATCCAGCACTTCCTGGACATTGAGGCTCGTGTTCATCTGCCGGGCCAACTGGTAGAGAGCCGACACCTCCATGAGCCGCCGCTCGGTTTCCTGATACAGGCGTGCGTTCTCGATGGCGACGGCCAGTTGTCGCGCCACGGTGGTCATCAAACGCTCATCGTTAGCGCTGAAAGCATCAAGATGTGAACTCGCTGCATCAATCACCCCGATAACACGATCTCCGACCACAAGCGGGACAACCAGCGCTGAGCGGACACCAGGGACGTTCTCGACGTAGCGAGAATCCTGTGAGACGTCACCTGCTCGCAGCACAGTGCCACGTTCAGCGACCCAGCCCACGAGCCCCTGCCCCATGCGCAACTCGAGCAGCCCGTCTTTCGCTTCAGCAGCGCGCCCGAGAGGCTCCAACACACCCCGCTCCTCGTTGACCAGCAGCAGGTTCAGACGCTCAAATCCCAGACCCTGTTGGACAGCAGCCACGACACGATTAGCGATCTCCTCCAGGGCCAGCGTGGAGGTCGCAGCCAGCGCTACCTCGTGCAACACGGTGAGTTCCTCCAGGTGCCGCCGCGTTTCCTCGTACAGGCGGGCGTTGGTGATCGCGACTGCCGCCTGCGAGGCCAGCAGCCCCAACACACGCAACTCGTCCGCACTAAAGATGTGGGGACGCAGATGGATCACCGTCATCACCCCCACCACACCCCCGGCCCCCAACAGCGGGAAGCCAGCGATGGCCTCCACCCCCGACTCTTGTGCTTCGGGCGAGGCAAAGTACGGATGCCCACGAGCGTGGCTAATGACCAACGAGCGGTTGGACTTGAGCACGGACCGGGTAAAACGATCAGGTTGTTTCTGCAGGCTCATCGGGGATGGTTCGCCGCGCCACAACGCAGTCCCGAACGTGAGGCTGCCATCATCCGGATCGTGGAGGAAAATGCGCACGTCGTCGGCATCCACCAATTTCAATGCGCTGCGGGCCACCGAATCCAGAACCAGCATGGTGTCCAGCGACGAGACCACGCGCAGATTAGTCTCCTGCACGGCCGACAATTCCGCCACCCGCCGCTGGGTCTCCTCATACAGCCGGGCGTTGTCAATAGCAATGGCTAACTGATCGGCCAACGTCTCCATGGCCCTGACGTCTTCCTGGTCAAAGGCCCCCCGCTCCAGGTCCTGGACATCCAGAACGCCGATCACCTCGTCGCCCCGCACAATGGGGACCGCGAGTTCCGAACCCATCGGCTTGACGGTCGGCAAGAGAGGCCGATAGCGCGGCTCCTGGGCAATGTCGTTCGCCAGCAGTACCCGCCCCGTCTCCGCGACCCACCCCGCGATGCCCTCCCCGATCGTCTGGCGATAGCCACGCCGCAAGACCATCACGTGCCCCCCGGCAATGGAGTGGAGCACCATCTCTCGAGTCGCCTCGTCAACCAGAAAGAGCGCGACGTTGAAGTAGGCAAAACTCTGTCGAATGGCGAGGGCGGCCGTATCCAGGATTTCATTCAGATTGAGCGTTGCCGTGGCCTGCCGGGCCACCCGGTTAATCAGGGCCAACTGGGTAGAACGTCGCGTCTCGCTGGCGAAGAGGCGGGTGCGTTCAACGGCGATGGCCGCCTGGTCGGCCAGCAGCCCCAGGATCTGCATCTCGTGCTGGGAGAAGGAATGAGGAGCGTCAAAGGCAACTACCAATACGCCCAGCACGCAGGCCGCCCGCTTAAGAGGCAGAGCGACCAGGGACTGCATACCATGAGCCCGCCACTCTTCCACACTCACCTGTGAGGCCGCAAGGTCTTCCAACACCAGCACCTCGCCGTTGCGTGCCGCACGAGCGATTGGCCCATTGCCCGGCGGGCGGCCACCGACCGGCGCTCGCTCTCCATCCCTGCGCAGCGCCATCGCGAAGGCGAGTTTGTCATCCCTATCCTCATACAGATGCACCTCCGCTACAGCAGCGCCGGTCAATTCCAGCGTCGAGGAGATGATGGCCTCCAATGCCATCCACAGGTCGAGCGTGGACGCCACCCGCATACTGGTCGCCTGCAAAGTGGCCAACTCCTGCATCCGGCGGCGGGTCTCGTCGAACAAACGGGCATTATCAAGAGCAACACCGATCTGATCGGCGATGGCGGAGATGACTGTCACCTCCTCAGCGCTGAACTCATACGGTGTGTAACTCATCGCGCTAAGCACGCCGAGAACACGACCGCGCGCGCGCATCGGGGCCAGCGCCATCGCCTGCACCCCTTCGTCGCGAAATTCCGGCACCACCACCCGCGGGTCGTGACTGATGTCCCCCGTCACCACCGGCTGCCCAGTCGCCACCACCAGGCCCGAGAGCCCCTGGTCCGCTGGCACTCGGACACCCTGGGTGACAAAATCATGCACGCGCCACCCCTGCTGTACGCGGAAGGCCAACTCGCTCGCGGCTTCGTCGAGCACCGATATCGCCCCGGCTTCAACGCCCACAACCTCCAGGGCCAGCGCCAGGGCTCGTCGCAGCACCTCGTCCACGTCCAGTGTCATACTGGCCGTCGCAGCGACCGCGTTGAGGGCGGACAAGGCCCTATCGCTGGAACGAATCTCTCGCTCCGGGTCGTGGGAGGCAACCGGCTGATCTGAGAACGGTTGGTGTTTCACCCCACCTTTTCCTTCAGCGTCCATCCCCAATAGTACCGCACGAGCACAAGATCAAGGGTCACCCCCACGGCCAGAGGGATGTGAAAACTCACCAGTGCAAACCAGCGCTGCAGCAAAACGGGTGATGCAAGTTCGGGCGCAAGAGCGGCGGTGCCCCGCACCACCTGGCTCATCGCCGCCAGGGCGACAAAACCACCGGCCACCACAAACCAGCGACAGTAGTCCTTCATTTTCGTCACTGCACTCATTCGCCGGCTGAGATTGGCAAAGAGAAAACTCAAATAGACGATGGACAGCAACCCCATGGGCGCCAGAAGCGTAGTGATAACAATCATCGTCGCTCCCCAGTCATCAATCCCTGCAGGCGCAGCCCAAACAGGCAGAGCAAGACACCACCACAGAGCAGGAGTATGTCGGCGGCAGGCTCTCCAATGAACCCTTCACCGCCTACGAGGTACCAGATCGCACCGGCTGCCAGCAGCAGCGACGGTAGGAGGAGAAAGTAATGGCCCACGCGCTGGCCCGAGGTCCTCTCATAGAAGTACGCGATGCGCCATAGGAAAACGATCAGCATCCCGATGACAACCCACGAATAGACAGCCAATATGCGCTCGATTGCCTCCATAGAGCCAGCCTCCATCCTAACGCCGTACAAATGCCTGCACGAACGAGTCGAGCATCCGCCGGGGATTGCCGCTCATAATCCCTTCCCGTCCCTCGAACGGTGCGCGGACCTCGATACCCCGGGAAGTCACCTCAAACTGGCGGATGCCTTTGTCGTGATTGCTGCCCCGCATCTTGAGGACCAGGAGTGCCTTGTGAATGGCACTCTCAATCTCGACGTAACGGAGAAGAACGTAGGAGTCAACCAGAAAAGCAATGGCATCATCCGTTCCTTCGGCCTCACCCAACAGCGCCACGCTCTCTCGTGTCAACACGGCTGTCAGACCCTCACGCTTCAGCGAGTTGATGAATCCGTAGACGATGCCTCGCAGACGCGCCGGTTCTTCGCTGATACGCTCGAAGTGGGAAAGACTGTCTACCAGAATCCGTTTGGCACCTATCTCCCGTACCAGCCTCTCGATTCGTCCGCCGACCTGTTCCAGGTCAGCTTTGGTGACCTCCGGGCTACTCATCACCACACGCAGTTTCCCCTCCCGCTCCATCTGGCGGAAGTCCCACCCGAAACTGGCCGCATCACGGTAATACTGCTGTGGAAATTCCTCAAAGGTCAATATCAGCCCCGGCTCTCCGCAGGCCACTATGCCATGACAAATGAATTGCATCCCCAGCGTCGTCTTGCCCGTGCCCGGCGCGCCTTCAACCAGATTGGCAGTCTGGGGCAGAAGGCCACCCTCCAGCATCTCATCCAGGCCCGGAATGCCTGTCTTTACCCGTTCCATGAGCCCCTCCTCATACTCGCCCCATCCGCTCCGTGCCCACGTCGCCCCTCATCGCCGCGTCCCTCGGATGATGTGGTAGATCGCCTTGACCCGAAACTGCCGGTCATCGGACGCCTGCACGAACCGGTCCAGCAACTCTCTGATCTGGCGGTCTGAGGCCAGCGAGTAGACGGTCATATCACCCAATTGATTTTCCTCCAGCACTCCTTCCTGCGCCAATTCGGCCAGTCCAGTGCGGATCGCCCCGACACTGCGGCCGGCGTAGCGAGCAATGTTGTCAGCCGTGTCCGTCGTATGTGGGTTATCGTGGAAGAAGAAAACCAGGTCCCATTTGACGAAGGAATTAACCTTCGTCTGCAGAAACTCAAGCAATCGAGGGTCCATGTCCGCCATAAGGCGACCCGCCAGGTCAAGCTCCCTTTCTTCCATTAGTCTCCTCCTCTATCTCCGCCTTACTTTACGTCGGCCTTTTTTCCTGCCAGGAGACGTGCGAGGTGGAGAGGCGGTCACTGCTCCCCGTCGCCTCTCCCGATCCAGTCGCATGTGGCAATTCTTGTACTTCAGACCACTGCCACACCAGCAAGGATCGTTGCGTCCCGGCAATTCCTGGAGTGCAGCACGAGCCGGTTGCCCAGGACGCGATGCCTGTGGCTGCTGACGCCGCTGTTGAGGGACAACCGACTGCGGCACAATGTAAACAGACCGGGCGATCATCCGCTGAATGCTGGCAAGCAAGGCCCCATACATCTCGTGCGCTTCCTTGCGGTAGGCCACCAGCGGGTTTTGCTGCCCATAGGCCCGTAGCCCAATGCCCTCACGCAATGCCGCCAGGTCCGTGAGATGGCGCACCCATAGATTATCCACCGCCTGGAGCATCAACTGCCGGTCACGATACAGCCGGAAGCCATCCGTAAACCAGGCCTCGACCTCGCTCTTGACGTTCGAGGGCAGCCTGCGAATCGGAGTGCTCAGAAGATCAGGATCGGGGTTCGGGTCAAGATGGTCGAGGATACGCTTATAGGCGAGCCGCCGCAATGACTCGGCGCTGCCGGCCAAATCCTCAAGAGTCATATTCTCTTTCTGCACCTGTCCCAATAACTGCTCAGCCAGCCTCTGGTTCAATCCGTCGTAGGCCGACTCCGCCAGTTCGTGCAACTCCGTTTCGATCTCACTTGGCGCCAGCCCTGCCCATCTGACGAGCCCCGCATCCGGCCGCAGTGGCAAGAAAACGCGCAGTTCGTTGTACAGCCCGCGCAGGTCCCAGTCTTCCCGATCAGGACCAGGCATGTGAGTCGCCACCAGCCGGCTGATCTCCTCCTGCACCATCCGCAACACCTGGTCGCGCAGGTCAGGTTGGCTGAGCACCTCCCGCCGCTGGGCATAGATGACCTCACGTTGCCGGTTAACTACGTCGTCGTACTCCAGCACGTGCTTGCGGATGTCGAAGTTGTACCCTTCCACCCGCGTCTGCGCCGACTCGATAGCCCTATCGAGCCAGGAGTGTTGTATAGGTACGTCACCCTCCACGCCGAAGCGGTTCATCATCTCCTGCACTCGCTCGCCGCCAAAGCGGCGCATCAATTCATCCTCCAGTGAGATGTAAAAGCGAGAGGAGCCAGGGTCACCTTGGCGCGCACCCCGCCCACGTAACTGATTATCAATGCGGCGTGCCTCGTGCCGCTCCGTTCCAATCACGTGTAGACCACCTAAGCCACGCACACGCTGCCTATCCAGTTCACACTGATCCCTGATGTGCGCAATCTCGGCAATTAACCCCTCATTAAGTTCGGGGGACTGCTGGACCAACATCAACGCTTGTTCCTGCCTACCCTGGAGTACTGCTCGGACCAGCGCCGACATCGCCATATAGTAGCGGCTAAACAGACCACTGGCAACGTAGGCCGTTTTGTTGGCCGGCGCCTCGTATTTGGCACGGACACGCTGTATCTCGCCGATGACATGCTGAGAGAGACCCTCCGGCAACCGGACGCCGTCCAACGCAGCCACCCAATCCTCACACAGAGTCGACCTGGCCAGTCCTACGATCGGGCCATGGTATTTTCTCTCTATCACTCCTTCTCTAAGCAGGCAGTCAGCAATGAACCGGGCCAGGCGCTGCTGCGATTTGGCCATCTCATAAGACTCATATTCGGCTTGCAGCGTCCTGGCCAATTCCACAGAACCCGCTGAGAACCCCGGCACGCCCTCTACGATCTTCAGAGCCCATTCCTCTTGACCGTTGACCACGGCATTAGCGAATTTCTCTGCTATCTTCTTGAAACGCTGCTCCAATAACTTCGCCGCCAGACCCTCCGGGTTGCCCCCAAGCACGATGTCCACACCCCGGCCGGCCATGTTCGTGGCAATGGTCACCGCGCCCGGACGGCCTGCCTGGGCAATGATCACCGCCTCCTGTTCGTGGTACTTGCCGTTGAGCACCTGGTGAGGGATGCCTCGCTGTTTGAGCAATTTCGAGAGTCGCTCTGAGGTTTCGATGGCAACGGTGCCTACCAACACCGCCCGGCCTGCCTTGTGCAACGATTCGATCTCGTCCACCACAGCCCGGAACTTGGCCGGTTCGGTCATGTAGATCACGTCCGGCAGGTCGAGCCGCGCAAAGTATCGCCGCCCAGTCCCATCGGATGGCTCGAAGGTGGTCACCGTCACACCCCCCCCACCCCCCCCTACACGGGGGGGAGAGCCCCCAGCCCCCC
>DAOUEC010000126.1:0-20772 GCA_034430655.1 Anaerolineae bacterium | reverse complement strand
GCGTATCGAAACCAAGGATGCGAGCGGCTCTACGGCTAACCCGCTTGGTTTCGATACGGCTTTCCGCTACGCTCCAAGCCTACTCAACCGGCGCTAGAGCGTGCTCTGCCCCAGTTTATTGAGAGGATACCTCGAAGCGCTCATCGCTGAACTGCGCTGGCGGGGCGACGCCGGGGCCGAGGCCCTGGTGGAACGCTTCGACGATCTCAACGATTATGGCCGGAGCCTGGCGTGTGTTGTCCTGGGCCTGTTGGGGGCACAGGCCAGCGCCGACAAGATGTGGGCCTTTTACCAGAAAGTGAGGCGCAACCAGCGCAGGACACACTTCGTCGGTGCATTGTGGGGGCTGATTGACCTGCAGGACGAGCGGGCAGGCGGTGCGTTGGCTGAGTTGCTGATGCAGGGGCGCAACTTCTACGAGTTGTTTGGATTCCTATCACTGGCCGGCGACGCCCGTGCGGTCAACCCGTTATTGATGGCAGTTGCCCAGTTGCCCGAGAAGGAGCAAACGCACGCTTCGATGGCGCTGGTGAGCGTCGCCCATCGCATTGGCCGGGATGCTCTGCTGGCCGAATCCGACAAGGTCGCAAATCCAGAAGAACCACGGGAAGCCCGCGAAGGCGTCGTCGACGACTTGCTCGCCCGACCGGCCAGTAAGGCCGAGGAGTACTTTGCCTTGTTCTATCGCGGGCTTACGGCCGATGATACGGCACGGATGTTTTCGGGGAGGATCGGATAGTGCTTGACATCGCCATACCACGCGAGTGCATCTATCAGCAATTTGAGGGACACCCCGGCCCCTGTCCCCAGTGCGGCGGCCGCTTGCAATCGCACCCTGCAACCTACCTGGTCGCCACCAGGCGCGGGAAGAAGAGCACCGATAGCTTCCTCGTCGGAGGCGATCTAGGGTGGTTCTGCGCCCGCTGCCCCACTGTGGTCATCAACCCGGAAGAGATGAGCGGGTACCTTCTGCACAGACTGCCTCACTGGGACGTCAGCACCGAGTTCGTAGTGTTGGGCATCGTCGACCTGGATGCCATTCCAGAGGAAAAGCATGATCTGCCTCTGGGGGACGACGACAACCCAATCCCGTTGGTGGAATTCACCAACGTCTCTCAGGAGATGGCGGGGGGCCGACCTGGTCGGCGATCCAGGGCCGCCGACCGGAAGCACGCTCCGGCGCGGAAAAGGGGCTTCGAGGAACGCTACGAGGATGTCCTGCAGAATATCGAGTCCGGCATCGTCCGGGTGTACCGCGACTATCCCGAGATGACCGACTGGGACGCCCTGGCCGCCATTGAGGCTCTGACCCGCACGTATCAGGCTGAGGCGAAGGGCCGCCAGCCCACGCCGCCGTCCCTGGCTCCACTGGCCCAGGAGATCTATGACTCGGTCGAACCGATGTGCGAATGGCGGCTGGGGCGGGAGACGCCATTCCTGGATGAGGATGGAGAGCCGGTGGAAATCTCCCCGAAACCCATTACCCGGGATGAGATCATAGCCTGTCTGAAGCGTGTTCGCAAGTCCATCAACCGCTGGAACCGCAGAGGCGGTCGGCAGGGGTATCTCACCTTTGTCGGGCAATACATCGCCTAGCAGAGAGGCAATGCTGTGACTGACCCATTCTCCGACCGCTACTGGATCGAAGAATTCCAGGTCACCCAGGCCGACCTGGATCGCATCGCCGCCCACATCCGTGAGACTGGCCAGGCTCACGACCTGACCGCCCTGGCCCGGCGCGTCGTGCGCGGTCGCCTGCGTCACGGCCCAGAGACCAGTGCCCCCGCCCAACCCTCCTGGGCGGAGGATCCCTCGGTGCGGCTGTGGGACCCGGCAGGGGAATGGAAAGAGGGAGACCACGCGATCGTGGCCGTCTACTTTCGAGAAGACGATCACAAGTGGTTTGAGCCTTTCGTGGGAGAGGTCACCAGGGTCGAAGCCGACAAGGTAAGGATGCAGGTAGACGCCTTGGGAGAACCAAGGTCCTACTCCACGCGGGCCAGCCCAGACGACCTGCTGAAGTGGCGGCAGTTCGTCGAGGAACTGGTAGCAGCCCGGCGTGGCACCAAAGACGTGGAGACCCAGACTGAGTACGTGATTCTCGAACATGGCGAACGGGTCGTCAGCCAACTCCTGGATGCGCTGCGCGCCGACGAACGCTTTGTCCGTCTGGCCGGCCGCTGGTTCCTGCGCGAACTGGCCGTGTCTCCAACCGAAGAGCAATTGACCGCACTGGCCTGGGCAATACTGCTGGAGGAACCTCAGCCCACAGCGGACCTCATGCCGCTCGTGCAGCCTCCACCGACCAAAGGCGCCCCCAGTCTCTTCGGCCTCTACCTGGCGATACGCGACCGCTCCGACCTCTTCGAGAATGTAGAACCCGGCCAGCGTCCCCGTTGGATCCTTGCTGGCCCGCCGCCGGGCACCTTCACACCCCAGTACCCCGCCTACGACCCTGAGACCTACGAAATCCTCTGCCTGCCCGGTGAACCGACCCCGCCGGAGGTAGTCAGCCGGCTGTGGGATCTGGGGTTGCTGAAAGCGGTGGTCTGATTTGCGCCCGACATTCTATTATAGAATTACCCTACAACAGTATCTTCTCAATATTTTGGGGCAACGTTATCTTGAATAGTGGCTGAGCTGAGTAACGCAGCGAGCATCCGCCGGTTGAGTAGCGTTAGCGTATCGAAACCAAGGATGCGAGGTATCTTCTCAATATCTTGGGGCAGGGGCAGCCTTGTATTCGCCGCTTACAGTGGATTGTCCGTAAGTAGGGCGGTTTTGCTAGCCGTCGTAGGTCGGATTGCCAATCCGACTTACTCTCGTCCCAACTTTTTGAGAAGATACGATGCGAGCGGCTCTACGGCTAACCCGCTTGGTTTCGATACGGCTTTCCGCTACGCTCCAAGCCTACTCAACCGGCGCTAGAGCGTGCTCTGCCCCAGTTTATTGAGAGGATACCTACAACATTTGCGTTGTCCGCGAGAATAATGGTGCGCTGGTTTACGCATTTGCTGATTTGCAGATTTGCGGCTTTGCCGCGCTATGGTAGAATAGGGATACAAATCGAGTGGAGAATTACCGCAAATGGCCGAATATCTATCCCCGATTTCTGTAGCCCAGCGACTCCATCAACACGACCTATTCTACTTTACCCCTCCCCTTTTGGCTGACCTCCTCGGCCTGGATCGGAGACAGGCATACCGCTTGATCACCCGGCTCAAGGCCGAGGGGCTTGTGGACGAGGTCGAGAAGGGCAAGTTCCTCCTCCTGGGCCTGGAGCCGGAACGGGTGCTCTCCAATCCCCTCTTCATCGCCAGCCACCTGATCGCCCCGGCCTACGTCTCCTATTGGTCTGCCCTGCACTTCTACGGCTTCACCGAGCAGGTGCCCCGCACCACCTTCGTGGCGACGACGAAGAAAAAGCGCCCCGTGACCTTCCGGGACTTCCGCTTCCGCTTCGTCACCGTCAAATCACGCAAATTCTTCGGCTATCGCCGGGAGATGGTGGGCGACCTGCCGGTGGTCGTCGCCGACGAGGCCAAAGCCATCGTGGACAGCCTGGACCTCCCGCGCTACGCCGGTGGCGTTGCAGAGGTCGCCAAAGCCTTGCGGGCAGCGTTGGAGGAGGTGGACGTGGACACTCTGGTCGAATACGCCAACCGGATGGGGGATAAGAGCCTGGGGTCCCGGCTGGGCTACTTGCTGGAGACCCTCGGCCATCCTGTGGAAGGTCTCATCCGATCCGCCAGCCCGGTCAGACTGGACCCAGCCCGCCCCCGCACCGGTCACACCGACCCCCAGTGGCAGGTTGTCGTCAACGTCGCCGAGAGTGAGATGGTCCCACAGGGAGTAGGCTGATGTTGACCAAAGCCCAGATCCAACGCATCGCCCAGCGCCACGGGGTTGGGATGCAAATTCAGGAGCAAGACTACATCCAGCACTTGATCCTGTGGCTTCTCTATTCCCGCAGCCAGGAACTGATCTTCAAAGGCGGCACTGCCCTGCGGCTGGTCTACGGCGGCAACCGATACTCCGAGGACTTGGATTTCAACGGCCCCGACGACGTCGCCGCGCTGCAGGCCCTCTGGGAGGAGGCTGTTGCCGGATTGAAGGACTTCGGGGTCGTCGCTGAGGTGCGCAATGCCCGGACCTCCAGTGTGGGCTACAGTTTCGACGTCAGTTTCCGGGGACCGCTCTACGACGGGCGGGACCGCAGCAAAGGCAAGGTACGCGTGGACGTCAACCGGCGGACGGAGGAGGTGGAGACCCGCTGGGAACTGGTGGCCTCGGAGTACGACGACGCGCGCCCCTTCGTGGTGACAGTCCTGACGCTGGAGCACCTGCTGGCGGAGAAGGTGCGGGTGCTGCTCGTGCGGGGCAAGCCGCGGGACCTGTACGACATCTGGCTGCTCCTGCGCCAGGGCGTGCGACCCGATCCAGCTCTGATCGAGCGTAAACTGGCTCTCTACGAGATGGCGTGGAATCCTGACGCGCTGGAGGAGGCCCTGGAGCGAGTCCGCGCCGACTGGGAACGCGACCTGCGGCCCCTGCTGCCGCAGTTCGTGCCCTACGAGGTCGCGCGCAAGGGCGTCGCGGCCCTGCTGGAGTGAGTTGATACTAGAGCCGATTCGCTGACTCGCTGACTCGCATTCAATCAGGATGCCCCCCCAAAAATCAAACGAAAGGAGTCGTGCAAATGCCAAGCAATGTCTCGATTTACCAGATCAAAGTCACGCTGAGAGACAGCAAGCCGCCCATCTGGCGGCGCATCCTGGTCCGCAGCGACATCACGCTGGGGGAATTGCACCACATCCTCCAGGCCGTGATGGGATGGTGGGACTACCACCTCCACCAATTTATCGTCGGGCGGACCTATTACGGCGTGCCCCACCCGGACTATGCCGACTTTATGGACATGTGCGATGAAAGCGACGTGCGGCTGAACCAGATCGCTGACGCAGGGGCCAAGTTCGTCTACGAGTACGACTTCGGCGACAGTTGGGAACACATCCTGCTGGTGGAAAAGGTGCTGCCGCTGGAGCCAGACCAGCAATACCCGGTGTGCATCAAAGGCAAGCGTGCCTGCCCGCCGGAGGACGTGGGCGGCGTCTGGGGCTACTATGGCTTCCTGGAGGCCATCCAAGACCCGGACCACCCCGAGCACGAGGATTACCTGGAGTGGATCGGCGAGGACTTCGACCCAGAGGCATTTGACCTGGACGCGGTCAATGCCGCGTTGCGCGCCTTGCAATGAGGGGGCGCATGCAAAACTTGGGGGAGCAGCATACCCCCGACAAATGAATACGCCCGCGATGAGGGTGAGCCATCGTTCCCGACTGGGCATGAAGCGCTCGCTCTATGGAGTCGCGCCCGATTTGGTCGCTTGTTGAACGGCAGAAACGACTGAAGTCGTCACTACGAACCAATCCAAGGAGGACAAATTATGCCAGCCAAAGTGAAACTCGAGGTCACCGAAGGCGCTAAGCAGGGTGAGAAGTTCGTCTTTGAGGAACACGATACCTTCCTGTTTGGCCGCAAGAACGACTGCCACGTCTGTCTGCCGGACGATCCGTGCGTGTCGCGCCATCACTTCATCATGGAAGTAAACCCGCCGGACGCACGCCTCCGCGACCTGGGCAGCCTCAACGGCACCCACGTTAACGACGAGAAGTACGGCGGCCGCGAGAAACACGAGACGCCGGAAGAGGGTGCCACGCGGCAGTATCCCGAAGTGGACCTGCACGACGGCGACGAGGTCAGAGTGGGTGATACCGTTTTCCGCGTCAGCGTCGAACTACCGGCCGAGTGCGTCGAGTGCGGCGTGGAGATCCCAGACGACGCCCGCGAGCAGTGCGCGTGGGTGGGCGGGACGTACATCTGCGCCAGGTGCCGGCGAAAAATCGAGGCCGCGGAGAAACCCAAAAAGCCGCCCAAGCCACCCGAACCGGTGCGCTGCAAGATGTGCGGTAAAGACGTCTCAGATGAAGTGGGCGCGGCGCGGCGCGGCGACTACGTGTGCGAAGATTGCCGCCAGAAGGTCCTGGCTGACCCCTCCGCGCTGCTGAAGGCGCTGCTCCGTGAGGCCATAGAACCGCAAGCCCCGGCCGAGTTGAAGATCCCCGACTACGAGATCGTAAGAAAGTTAGGCGAGGGAGGCATGGGGGCCGTGTATCTGGCACAGCATAAGCGAACCGGCGAGCGGGTGGCGCTCAAAGTGATGCTCGCCAAGGTGGCGGTAAACGATCGTGCGCGGAAGGTATTTATGCGCGAGATCGAGAATATGGCCACTTTGCGGCACAAGAACATCGTCGAGTTATATGACCACGGCTCCACCGGCGGCGTGTTTTACTGCCTGCTTGAGTTCTGCGAGGGCGGTAGTGTGGACGATCTGATGAAACGCCGTGGCGGTCATCTCTCGCTGAACGAGGCCGGGCCGATTACGTTGCAGGCATTGGAAGGGCTGGCCTTCGCGCACGAAAGGGGTTTCATCCATCGCGATCTCAAACCCCCGAACATTTTGCTCACGGGAACCGAAGGGAACTGGACGGCGAAGGTGGCCGATCTGGGGTTGGCGAAGAATTTCGATCAGGCAGGCCTCAGTGGGATGACGGCGACCGGCAGCTACGCTGGCACGTACCCTTTTATGCCCCGCGAGCAGGTGACCAACTTCAGATACGTCAAGCCGGTCAGTGACGTGTGGGCTATGGGGGCTACACTCTACAACGTGCTCACCGGGCGCTACCCGTACGACTTTCAGCGCGGGCAGGACCCGGTGGCGGTGATCCTGCGTGGCAAGATCGTGCCGATACAGGATCGCAACGTCAGGATTCCGCGGCAAGTGGCGCAGGTGATTGACCACTCGCTCGCTGTCAGGACGAAAGACCGCTACCAGGATGCGGGCGAAATGCGCAAAGCGTTAGCGAAGGTGTTGTAAGGGCCAGGAGGGCAAATCATGATCGCTTCGCAAGAAACGCGCGGCGCGCAAGCAACGAGCGGCCGCGCCCACCACTCAGCGATACGGGCGGCCTGTGCCAGCGACGTGGGCCGGGTCCGTCAGAAGAACGAAGACAGTTGCCTGGTAGCGCTTAAGCAGAACCTGTTCATCGTCTCGGACGGCATGGGGGGCCACCAGGCCGGGGAAGTAGCCTCCAAAGCGGTGGTCACTATCCTACCTGAAATGATTGAGCGGCGGATGGCAGGCGTGAGTTCGCCCCGCAAGCGGATCGTTGAACTGACACTGCGAGAGACGATCCTCGAATTGAGCCAGCGGTTGAGGGCTCAAAGCGCGGGCCAGGCGGGGTTGAAGGGGATGGGGGCCACCGTTGCCCTGGCCTGGCTGCGCGGCCCGGAGGGGGTGGCCCACCTGGCCCACATGGGCGACAGCCGCATCTACCTGTACCGCCGGGGCAGCCTTACCCAACTGACCGCAGATCATTCTGTCGTTGCGCTATTGCTCCAACATGGAGACATCACGCCGGAGGAGACTCGCGAGCATCCGGCGCGGGGGCGGCTCTCCCGCTACATGGGCATGGAGGGAGAGGTCTATCCCGACGTGCAGACGGTGCGCCTGCAAGAGGGCGACCGGCTGCTGCTGTGCACGGATGGCCTGACAGGCCCGGTGCCTGACGAGCGAATCGCGGCCCTCTTGCAAGCCAACCCCGACCCGGAGGCCGCCTGCCAGGCGCTGGTGTACGCAGCCAATGATGCCAGGGGAAGCGACAACATCACGGCGCTGGTCGTGAACTGGGGATAAAGGAAGTGAGTTATGGATAGAGACGATGCAACTCGATTGCAGCCTCAAGACGATGCAACGCGACTGCAACCTGAAGCGGAGGACGCGACAAGATTAGCGCCCACAGCCCCGCCGGACGCCGCCGCCCGCCGAGTCGCCGAGGCCGATGTGCCCCTCGAATGGCACAAGGGCGACGTCATCCTCGACCTCTACGAGGTCAAGCAGGTCTTCACCAGCGGCGGGATGGGCCTGGTGTATCGCGTCCACCACCGTAACTGGAACATTGACCTGGCGGTGAAGAGCCCGCGCCCGGAGTACTTCCAGACCCAGACACACAAGGAGAACTTCATCCGCGAGGCTGAAACCTGGGTAGACCTGGGCCTGCACCCTCACACCGTGAGTTGCTACTACGTGCGCACCTTGGGCGGCATCCCCCGCGTCTTCGCCGAGTATGTCGAGGGCGGCAGCCTGTCCGATTGGATCCGCAAGCGCCGGCTGTACGAGGACGGTCCTGAGAAGGCCCTGGAGCGCATCCTGGACGTGGCCATCCAGTTCGCCTGGGGGCTGCACTACGCCCACGAGCAGGGGTTGATGCACCAGGACGTCAAGCCCGCCAACGTGATGATGACCCCCGACGGCGTCGTCAAGGTGACCGACTTCGGGCTGGCCAAGGCGCGGTCCGTGGCGGGGGAGGCTGTAGGAGGGGGAGAGGGACGGAGCATCCTGGTAAGTTCGGGCGGGATGACGCCCGCCTACTGCTCGCCGGAGCAGGCAGCTGGGGAGAGACTGACCTACCGCACCGACATCTGGAGTTGGGGGGTCTCGGTGCTGGAGATGTTCGTGGGCGAAGTGACTTGGCTGGCGGGGCAGGCGGCTGCCGAAGCGCTGGAAGGCTACCTGGAGATGGGGCCGGAGGATGAGTCTATTCCAGCAATACCTGCGGGAGTGGCGGAGTTGCTGGGGCACTGTTTCCAGCAGAACCCCATCCACCGCCCAGGGAGCATGGCAAATGTCGCCGCCGCACTGCAGGAGACCTACCAGCACGAGGTGGGGCAACCGTACCCCCGGCAGATGCCGAAGGCGGTGGAGTTGCGGGCGGACAGTCTGAACAATCGGGCACTGAGCCTGCTGGACCTAGGGCGAGAGGAGGCGGCGGAGGCAGCGTGGGAGGCAGCATTGGAGGCCGACCCGCACCACGCCGAGGCGACCTACAACCTGGGATTGATCAAATGGCGTTCTGTCCAAACGACCGACATCCCGCTGATTGAAAAGCTGAGAGGGGTGTGCGCGTCCCACCCTGGTGAGTGGCTGCCCTTATACTTGTTGGGGCAAGTGCATCTGGAGCGGGGGGATTGCCAGGCAGCGCTCGAGACGCTTGGGAAGACTGAGGGACCAGGTGCCAGCCGAGATGAGGTTGTTTCTTCGTTAACATTGGCGGAACACTGGCTGGGTGACTCGAGGCGGCTGCTGCATACCTTCGAAGGGCACACTCTGAACGTGACCTCGGTGTGCCTGAGTGCGGACGGGCGCTGCGCCTTGTCAGGGTCCGGCAGCAGCTTGGTGGCTGCTGGTGACAATGTGCTCAAGCTGTGGGATGCGTCCAGCGGCAAATGCCTGCGCACCTTCGAAGGACACACGGACCCAGTGTTCTCGGTGTGCCTGAGCGCGGACGGGCACTACGCCTTATCTGGCAGCGCCGACAAGACGCTCAAGTTGTGGGAGGTGTCTAGTGGCAAATACCTGCGCACCTTCGAAGGGCACACAAGCAACGTGAAATCGGTTTGCCTGAGCACGGACGGACGCTACGCCTTGTCCGGCAGCAATGACAAGACGATCAAGCTGTGGGAGGTGTCCAGTGGCAAATGCCTGCGTACATTTGAGGGACACGCAAAGTATGTGACATCGGTCTGCCTGAGCGCGGACGGACGCTGCGCATTATCCGGCGGCTATGACAAGACGCTCAAGCTGTGGGAGGTGTCCAGCGGCAAATGCCTGCGAACATTTGAGGGACATACAGAGTATGTGACCTCGGTGTGCCTGAGTGCGGACGGGCGCTATGCCTTGTCAGGGTCCGGCAGCTTTTTGGTGGCTGCTGATGACAATGTGCTCAAGCTGTGGGATGCGTCCAGCGGCAAATGCCTGTGCACCATCGAAGGACACACAGCCCCGGTGTTCTCGGTGTGTCTGAGCGCGGACGGGCGCTACGCCTTGTCCGGCAGCGCTGACAAGACGCTCAAGCTGTGGGAGGTGTCCAGCGGCAAATGCCTGCGTACCTTCGAAGGACACACGGCATCGGTGTTCTCGGTGTGTCTGAGCGCGGACGGGCACTACGCCTTGTCCGGCAGCGGTGACAAGACGCTCAAGCTGTGGGAAATGGATTGGGACGCCGATGCGTTCGCCGCGCCGATGAAGCTATCGCGCGTGTTGGCGAGTGAAACGGCACTTGCCGGCCAGGCGGCGTACGAGCAGGCCATGGCGCGGGCAAGGGAGGCGTTCCGGCAAGGGGAAGCCTTGGTGGCTGCACGGCACATCCGCCTGGCCCGGTCGCAGCCTGGCTATCGGCGCTCACCCGAGGCGCTAAGGGAGTGGAGCAGGCTCTATCCGCGCTTGGCCCGGAAATCCTTGCATGCAGGGTGGGAATCGGCCACGTTCCAAGGTCACACGGACTCGGTGTGGTCGGTGTGCCTGAGCGTGGATGGACACTATGCCTTGTCTGGCAGTAGTGACAAGACGCTCAAACTGTGGGATGTAGCCAGCAGCGAATGCCTGCGCACCTTCGAAGGGCATACGAGCGATGTGACATCGGTCTGCCTGATCACGGATGGGTGCTACGCCCTGTCCGGCAGCTTTGACAAGACGCTCAAACTGTGGGATGTAGCCAGCAGCGAATGCCTGCGCACCTTCGAAGGCCACACAGACGCGGTGTTCTCGGTGTTCGTGAGCGCGGACGGGCGCTACGCCTTGTCTGGCGGCAGTGACAAGACGCTCAAGCTGTGGGAGGTGAGCAGCGGCAAATGCCTGCGTACCTTCGAAGGACACACGAAATCAGTGTTCTCGGCGTGCCTGAGCGCGGATGGGCGCTACGCCTTGTCGGGAAGCGGGGACAAGACGCTCAGGCTGTGGGAGGTGGAAAGCGGCGAGTGTCTGCGCACCTTCAAAGGACACATGTGGGACGTGTCCTCGGTGTGCCTGAGCGCGGACGGACGTTACGCCCTGTCCGGTTCGGGCATCTCCAAAACGCTACGGCTTTGGGACCTGGAGAGTGGGGCGTGCCTCTGCACCTTCGAAGGGTACACAAGCCACGTGAAATCAGTTTGCCTGAGCGCTGACGGGCACTACGCCTTGTCCGGCAGCATTGACAAGATGATCAAGCTGTGGGAGGTGACCAGTGGCCAGTGCATGCGCACCTTTGAAGGGCACACGGGCTTTGTGCAGTCGGTCTGCCTGAGCGCGGACGGGCGCTATGCCTTGTCTGGCAGCAGTGACAATACGCTCAAACTATGGGAATTGGACTGGGAGCTGGAAAACAATCAGCCGGCTGGTTGGGATGAGGGGGCTCGCCCCTATTTGGAAATGTTCCTTTCTGCTCATACCCCCTATGTTGGTGTGCTCCCACGAGACCGCGACCCAACGGAAAGAGAGATTACGTTGGCGCTCACTCGCCGAGGGAAGCCCGTCTGGACGGAAGAAGATTTTCAGCAGTTGCTTTACACACTGGGTTGTGCTGGCTATGGCTGGCTGCGCTTGGAGGGCGTGCGGCAGAAGTTGGAGGAGATGGCAGCGGCGCGGCAATGAGGCCAGGAACATAACCCCGTGTCCCCCAAGAGGGCCTGGACATCGGGCAGCGCGCTGCGACTGGCGGGAGAGAAAGACTATGTCACCAACCTATTTCGGATACACCTATAAGGAGGGACGTCACGGCGACGCCATAAGTCTGGAAAGCACCGACGCTGTTGTCGCGTTCCTGAAGGCCCACCTCTACGACGAGGAGGTGTGCATCACCGATGCGGGAGATAACCTGATCTTCCGCGCCAGGGATGGTGTGGACCTCTATTCCCGGCTTGATGAGATGGGGATTGATCTCCCGGCAATCTATCGCGGGATCCGTGGGGAAATCGTGGCCGAGGCAGAAGAAGAAGAAGAAGAAGAAGGCGAGCGTGAGCCTTGGGAGGAGGCCTACGACAGCATCGGCCTCTCCCCCGCAGAGACCCAGATGCGCCAGATGGCCAAGGCCGGCGCTAAAGCAGCGCGAACCGTCGCTGACGTGGCCCGCCTCGTCGAGGGCACTTACTTTGACGCGTTCTTCGAAACCGAAGACAGGACGAGAGCGTGGGGATACTTCGATCCCACCGACTACTCAGCCGTCGTGATGAAAGAAAGTGCTGATGAGGGCGGGCAAGGGTATTGTGGGCGGCAGGTCTTCCTGAAACCGCAGGCCAGGGTGAGACACACGGGGTCTGGTGAAGACGTCCACGCCTTCATCCTGCTTGACCCGCCGGAGGATTGATAGGTAGGGGCAGGCCTTGCGCCTGCCCCAGAGGGCGACCACGAGGGTTCGCCCCTACACGTGGCGGAGAAAAAACATAGAGGTGAAAGGAGGCTGAATTGTGACTGCAATGCCTCGACTGATTGCCGTGGGCGGCCCGGAGAATGGCCGCGAATATCTGCTGGACCAGGCAGAGACCACCCTGGGGCGCGACAATGCCAACACGCTGTTAGTCACGTGGGATGTCAGGGTCTCGCGCCAGCACGCGCGCATCTCTTGCCATACCGGGCTGTTCTGGCTGGAGGACCTGAATAGCAAGCACGGCACCTTTCTAACGCTGGCGGATGGTGAGGAACGCAAGTTACCTCCCCACGACCCCACGCTGCTCCTGGACGGCGCTCGGTTGCGCCTGGGATTTGACGCCCGCTTCCAGGTGTTGGGGGTTATCGCTTCCCAGGACGATACTGTACGCCTGCTTCTGTCCCGGTTGCAGCAAGAGCTGAATGACCTGTACGCTGGACTGCCTTACCTCACCCCGGAGAGCCGGGAGCGGCAGTCTGCCCAGTTGCAGAACCTCGAAGCCCGGCTCAAGGAAGCCCAAAGCGAAACAGAGTTGTTGCGCCTGGTAGCCGAAGGCATCCCCACGCTCTCCATCGCTGAATGGGGTGGAGAGCGTGGGCCGGAGCCACTCTCGCCCCCTCCCCCGGATGCCTTGCCCCCGCTGCCTGACGGACTGCCCGACCCGGACGACCCCAACTACCTGAAGAGTATCCTCAATACCTTCATCGGCGACATACGGGCCCGTTTCCCAGGGGCGGAGGAAGAGGAGGGGGGAGCCGATGAGTAGTCTGTACAAGCCGGGTGTCAGCGCCCTCTTCCTGTTTTCGGTTGGAGAAGTGGGTTCCGGGGAGGCGGAGCCCCTCTGCCAGCCATGGGAGGCCAACGACCAGTTGGCGCTGGGGCTGGAAGTGGATGAGCCAGCCTGCCGGCGGTACACTGGCCAGGCGCAGGACGGGACGCCGTGCCAACTCACCTGGGGCCTGGCCCACGACACGCACCTGCTGCGCCTGACTCTGAGCCTGCCGGGCACTCAGACGCCAGCAGCCTGGGTCAAACTGCGGCGCTTGCTCGACGAGGCGACCGCGAAAGCGCGGAACAGGCCGGACGATCCACGTCCGTGGGCGGTTACCTATCTCTATCACGCCCTCGTGCGGGCCGGCGCCCAGGAGACCGAAGTCCGGGCGTGCGTGACCGACCCGGCCGGCCTTGGGCTGGATCCCGACGACGCTAGCCGCGCCGACCAGACCCCCTATGGCTGGCTGTGGGAGGCGCGCGAGGGAGAAAAGGCGGCAGCGGAAGAAGTGGGACATTGTTGGCAGCGCACCCTGGTCCTCCTGACACCCCAGGACCGGGCGGACAGGGTGCGGGCCTTTTTCCTGAATCCATTGACCCAGGGGTTCGCCCGCATCGAACTCTACCTTCAGAAGGGCAAGCACCACACCCGGCAACACGAGGTTATACGCAAAGCCTTGCAGCGAGCAGGGGCCGAATTGCAGGATAAGATGTTGGCGGCACTGCACACCGCTGATTTCGGCCAACTCTATAGTGAACAACTGGAACTGGAGGAGATTGCGCGGAGGCTGATGCGCTTTCTGGCTCAGAAGGCCCAGGCCGAGATCCTGCTCAACAGTCTGCGCAGCAACCTGCGGGCGCTCACCGATCACCTGGAACGAGTCAAGTTGCGGACGCCGCTGTATGCCAGACAGGCGGCTCGCCTGGCGCGGCATATTGAGCAACTGGAGAGCGACCTGCGGAACACCCAGGTCGTGTCGGAGAGTACCTACGCCTTTCAGGACATACAGCGGGGGGTAGAGGCGGCGCGACTGGAGCGATCCAGCGTTCTGCTGGGAGGTGCAGCGGCGGTGCTGGCGGGTGTTACGATATTCAACAGTTTTCTTGACATCTGGAGTCTGGCTGTGGAGCGGAGCGGGTTGGTGCTGCCAGCCCCCTGGCTGCGAGTGGGGCTTGGTGCTCTGGCGGCCGTAGGCTGGCCGCTGGGTGCCTACTGGGCGCTGGAGCGGCGCAAAGGGCGAGCGGCGGCGGCCCTATTGGTGGGCTTCCTGGCCCTGGCCCTGGCGGTCATCAGCACAATATTGGTCAACCGGTGAGGCTGGCGACCGAGGTCGCGCCGGGGGGCCTGCGGCCAGGCATCCCCCTGCGGGGATGCTCAGACCGACCACGCAGGTGGTCGGCCGGCGCGGCAGCGCCCTCAAGGCACGGTTTCAACCGCTGGCTTCGCTCCAGCCGTGATTTCAATCGCCAGGCTAGCAGCCTGTCGGAGAGAACCCCCGAGGGGTTGGAGTCGAGGCTTTAGCCGGGGAAAAGGCAGCAATTTCCGGCAAAACCGGCTGAAGCCTAGACTCCTGAATGCCTCTCCGACAGAGTGCTAGCGAAAGGAGTTGAGCCATGAACAGGGACGTTCCTCTCGAATGGCATAAGGACGACGTCATCCTCGATCTGTACGAGGTCAAGCAGGTCTTCACCACCGGTGGGATGGGGCTGGTGTATCGCGTCCACCACCGCAACTGGAACATAGACCTGGCGGTGAAGAGCCCCCGGCAGAAGATGCTCGCGCAGGCCGGAGGGACGGAGAACTTCGTGGCGGAGGCGGAGACCTGGGTGAACCTGGGCCTGCATCCGCACATCGTCACCTGCCACTACGTGCGCACCTTAGGTGGCATTCCGCGCGTCTTTGCCGAGTTCGTCGAGGGGGGCAGCCTGAAGGATTGGATTGAAGAAGGCCGGCTGCGCGACCTACAAACGATGCTGGACGTCGCCATCCAGTTCGCCTGGGGGCTGCACTACGCCCACGAACAGGACCTGATCCACCGCGACGTCAAGCCGGCCAACACGCTGATGACCCCCGAGGGAATCGCCAAGGTGACCGACTTCGGGCTGGCGAAGGCCCGCCCGGTGGTAGATGTGGAAGTCCCCGACGAGGCAGAAGGTACGGTTCTGATGAGCAGGGGTGGGATGACGCCGGCCTATTGCTCGCCGGAGCAGGCTGGGGGAAAGCCGCTTACGCACCACACGGACATCTGGAGTTGGGGGGTGAGCATCCTGGAGATGTTCGTGGGGGAGGTGACGTGGCTGAGCGGGGTGGCGGCAGCGGGGGTGCTGGAGATGTACCTGGAGGAGGGCACGGAGGTGGGAGGCCTGCCACCGATGCCCTTGGCTCTGGCCGACCTGCTGCGGCGGTGCTTCCAGGAGGAGCCCAAGGCGCGGCCGGGGGATATGCTGGAGGTGGCGGAGCGGCTGCAGGAGATCTACCGGCAGGAGGTTGGGCAGGCGTACCCCAGGGAGATGCCGGAGGCGGCGGAGTTGCGGGCCGACAGCCTGAACAACCGGGCGCTGAGCCTCTTGGACCTGGGGCGGGCGGAGGAGGCGGAGAAAGTCTGGGAGCAGGCGTTGCAGACCGAGACTAATCACCCCCAGGCGACCTACAATCTGGGACTGATCTTGTGGCGTTCCGGCCGGATGACGGACGACCTCCTGGTCAGAAAGATGGGGGATGTGTGTGCGTCCCGTTCCGGCGAGTGGCTGCCTTTGTATCTCCTCGGACAGGTACATCTGGAGCAGGGGGACTGGCAAGCAGCGGTCGAAGCCCTTGAAGGAATTGAGGGACAAGACGCGAGCCAGGAGGAGGTTGTCTTCGCATTGGCGTTGGCGAAAGATCAACTGGTTAACTCGAGACGTCTATTGCGCACTTTCGAAGGGCATACAGACCCGGTAATTTCGGTGTATTTGAGCGCGGACGGGCGCTACGCTTTGTCAGGCGGGGGTGACAAGACGCTCAGGTTGTGGGATGTGGCCAGCAGCGACTGCCTGCGTACCTTCGAGGGGCACACGGGCTGGGTGCAGTCGGTGTGTTTGAGCGCGGACGGGCGCTACGCTCTGTCTGGCAGCGGTGACAAGACGCTCAGGCTGTGGGATGTGGCCAGCGGTGACTGCCTGCGCACCTTCGAAGGACACACGAGTGGAGAGTTCGGGAGCGAGGTGCAGTCGGTGTGTCTGAGCGCGGACGGGCGCTATGCTTTGTCAGGTGGTTGGGAGGGGACGCTCAAACTGTGGGATGTAGCCAGCGGCGAATGTCTGCGCACCTTCGAAGGGCACAAGGACTACGTGCGCTCGGTGTGCATGAGCGCGGACGGGCGCTACGCTCTATCGGGGTCAGGAGGATTGGGCTTCGACAATACGCTCAGGCTATGGGACGTGGCCAGCGGCGAATGTCTGCGTACCTTCGAAGGGCACACAAAGAGGGTGCTCTCGGTCTGTCTGAGCGCGGACGGGCGCTTCGCCCTGTCGGGCAGCGAAGACCAGACGCTCAAACTGTGGGATGTAGCCAGCGGTAAATGCCTGCGCACCTTCAAAGGGCATGCGAGCTTTGTGCACTCTGTGTCTCTAAGCGCCGACGGGCGCTGCGCGCTGTCAGGCAGCCATGACAAGACGCTCAAACTCTGGGAGGTGGACTGGGATGCCGGTTCATTTTCCGCGCCCCTGATGCTATCGCGTGTGCTGGCGAGCGAAATAGTGCTTTCCGGCCAGGCGGCCTACGAGCGCGCGATGGCGCAGGCTCAGGAGGCGTTGCAGCATGGAGATTCCGTGACTGCCGCACAATACATCCGCTTGGCCCGATCACAGCCAGGATACGAGCGTGCAGCCGAGGCGCTGCAGGAATGGGGCAGGCTCTACGTGCGGCTAGTCCGCAAATCTCTCCGTTCAGGATGGGAATCGGCCACGCTTGAGGGGCACAAGTTTGCAGTGAATTCGGTGTGTCTGAGTGCGGACGGACGCTTCGCCCTGTCAGGCAGCGATGACAGTACACTCAAACTATGGGATGTGTCCAGCGGCAAATGCCTACGCACCTTCGAGGGGCACAAGTTCTCAGTGAATTTTGTGTGCCTGAGCGCAGACGGGCACTACGCTCTATCGGGCAGCGGTGACAAGACATTCAGGCTGTGGGATATGGCCAGCGGCAAATGCCTGCGCACCTTCGACGTGGGCTCGAGGGGCTCTGGGCGTCTTAGCGCGGACGGGCGCTACGCTGTATCAGTGGGCGATGACTATGTTAAGCTGTGGGAGGTGGGAACCGGTCGTTGTCTGCGCACCTTCCGGGGGCACACGAGTTGGATGCAGTCGGTGTCTCTGAGCGCGGACGGGCGCTACGTCTTGTCGGGCAGCAGTGACAGGACACTCAGGCTGTGGGATGCGGCCAGCGGCGAATGTCTGCGCACCTTCCAGGAAAGGGACACGGGTTTTGTGTACACGGTGTGCTTGAGCGCAGACGGGCGCTATGCTTTGTCAGGGTCAGGAGGGGTGGGCTTTGACAATATGCTCATGCTGTGGGAGCTTGCCAGCGGGCGCTGCCTGCGCGTCCTCCGGGGGCACCGGGATTTGGTGAACTCGGTCTGTTTGAGCGCGGACGGGCGCTACGCTTTGTCAGGCGGCCATGACAGGACGCTCAGACTGTGGGATCTATCTAGCGGCGAATGTCTGCGCACCTTCGAAGGGCACACGGGCAGCGTGAACTCGGTATGTTTGAGTGCGGACGGGCGCTACGCTTTGTCAGGCAGCAAGGACACGACGCTCAGGCTGTGGGAGTTGGACTGGGAGTTGGAAGACAATCAGACGGCCGAGTGGGACGAGGGGGCGCGGCCCTATCTGGAGATGTTCCTTTCTCTTCACACACCCTACGCTGGTGTGATCCCACAAGACCGTGAGCCAACAGAAGAAGAGATTGCGTTAGCGCTCACTCGTCGAGGAAAGCCCGCCTGGGTTGAGGAAGACTTCCAGCAGTTGCTTCACACACTGGGTTGCGCTGGCTACGGCTGGTTGCAGGCGGAGGGAGTGCGGCGCAAATTGGAGAAACTGGCTGCCGCGCGCGGCGGGCAGAGCCCCCGCCCTCCGGAAGGACGACCGGAGGAAACCCGCTATTGCCTGCGCTGCCAGCAGTCCTTCCCCGCCTATGTCCTCAACGAAGCCGGGCTGTGTCTGGATTGCGCACGGGAGGTACGGCAATGAACTTTGGAGCCCTTACCCACCCCGGCCTTGCCCGCGAGAATAACGAAGATACTTACCTGGCCGATCCAACCCTGGGCCTCTTCGTCGTGGCCGACGGGATGGGGGGGCATCAGGCCGGGGAAATCGCCAGCCGGCTGGCGGTGGAGACGGTGCGGCGCTTTCTTTCCCAGAGCCCTCCGGCCCCCGCCGTCGGCCCTGAGGAGCGCCTGCAGGAAGCCATCTTCGCGGCCCACGCAGCCATCCGGACCGCCGCCCGCGAGGACTTTTCCCAGCGGGGCATGGGCACCACTCTCCTGGTTGCCCTGCTGCCCCCTCCATTCCGCACGTTGTGGCTGGCCCACGTGGGCGACAGCCGGGCTTACCTGCTCAGGGATGGTGTGCTAAAGCAGTTGACCGAGGACCACACAGTCCTCCATCAGGCACTGAAAGCGGGGGTTCTTTCGCCCGAACGCAAGGACGAATGGCCGCCGCGCCAGATGCTCAGCCAGGCGGTAGGACAGGGTGCGTTCCTGGCCCCATCGAGTCAAAGCATCCCTCTGGAGAGCAGGGATCGTCTCCTGCTCTGCACCGACGGCCTGACGGATATGCTGAGGGATGAAGAAATCCTGTTCATCGAGGTCCGGCCCAAGCCGCCGCAAGAGGTCTGCCAGGCGCTGGTAGAGGCAGCCAATGAGCGGGGTGGGAAGGACAACATCACCGTCATCCTGATAGATGTGGAAAGCGTTAGGAGGCACAACGATGGAAGTCATCTTGCGTGTCAAGGAAGGGCCGAAGCCGGACCAGCATCCAATGCGGATAGAGACCACCGAGGCAGATAACTTTCTGGTCGGTCGGGACGATGTGGACTGCAAGGCCCATTATCGTCTCAGTCCTGGCGACCGGTACGTCTCCCGCCATCACTTCACACTGGAGCTTCGTCCACCCGACGTGGTCTTCATTCGAGATCACAACAGCACCAACCACACCTGCGTCCGGCGCCAGGGCGAAACTGAGTGGCAGGTGGTGGAGGAGACCTTTCTGCACGATGGGGATGAGATCCAGGTAGGGCACACCATCCTCGTGGTGGAGATGCCCCGTCCGGCAGGGGTGAAGACGCTTGTTGAGGAGCAGCCGGTTGGCGAGGCAACCCCGGAGGTGTTCTGCATCCGCTGTGGGCGACCACTTCCTCCTGAGCAAGTGGAGGGGCTGTCAGCGACGGTGAGCGCCCACGACCTCACGTGCCCTCGCTGCCGAAAGGAGATAGAGGAAGCACGCCGGGAGGCGGCGGAGGCAGCGGCGAAGGTGCGCTATGTCTGCGAAGCCTGTAGGCGGGACCTGACCGGACAGGCGAACAGCGACGAGCGCGCAGCCGAACTGGGGGACCAGGTATTCTACTGGTGCGAGGAGTGCGCTGAGCGCCAGCGTAATCTGCCACAGGAGAAAGTGGGCAAGTACGTGCTGCTCAGAAAGGTTGGAGAAGGAGGGATGGGAGTTGTCTACCAGGCCTGGCACGAGCCGACGGGCCGGGTGGTGGCTTTGAAACGGATGCTCCCTCTGGTCGGTGGCGATGCCAGGGCGCTGAAAAGGTTCCTGCGGGAAGCGGCGATCATGCAAGACCTGACCCATCCCAACCTGGTCCGGCTGATCGAGATGGGACATGTGGACGAGAAACCCTTCTTCGTCTCGGAGTTTATGACGGGAGGGGACCTATGGAAGCCTGTGTGGCAGGAGGAGCCTCTGCCTCCTGAGGAAGCCGTCGGCTACATCGCGCAAACGCTGGAGGGACTGTCCTTTGTGCACCAGAGAGGGTACGTGCATCGGGATATCAAGCCGCAGAACATCCTGCTCCGGCCGGGGGAGGACGGGGCCGTGGCCAAACTGGCGGACTTCGGCCTGGCGCGCAGTTACGAAAAGCACGGCGGCACCATCACGCGGATGGGAGAATTTGCCGGCACCATTATGTTCATGCCGCCGGAGCAGTTTCTAAACTTCAAACGCTGCAAGCCGCCAGTGGACATCTACGCCCTGGGGGTCACGCTCTACTTCCTGCTGACGGGGGAGTTCTCGCTGGATTTCCCGCTTCGACGCGGGGTGAAGGTGCGCAAGGACCCGGTGCAGATGGTGCTATCTGATAAATCGAAGGATCAGCCGATACCCATCCGGGAGCGCAAGCCCGACGTCCCGGCGGCACTGGCCCGCGTGGTAGACCGGGCAGTGAGGAAGAAAGCAGGGGAACGCTACCAGACGGCGGAGGAGTTCAAGCAGGCGCTGCTGGAGGCGCTGTAGGTGTAATGTACCCATTGGCGTGGAGGTGAGCGATGGACGGTCGAGCCAAACGTGAGGGTGAAGGCATCCTGCACTACTGCATCCGCTGCGGGCGGGAGTTCATCCCCGCCAACCCAGACGTTGTACTCTGCCACAGGTGTGGCGGCCCGTCTGAGGGATCTCTCCCCCCGTCTCACCCCGCCCCTACCCGGCGCGATGCCGGTGT
>DAOUEC010000125.1:0-4102 GCA_034430655.1 Anaerolineae bacterium | reverse complement strand
AGGCCTCATAGAGTTCCTGCCGAAACTGCTTGAGTTGAGATATGCTCTCTTGAGTGATCATATCCCAATCCTGCTACAAACTTGTTAAAGTTCAAGTTGAAACTTGGCTCATGGTTTGTCCAAAGTCCAATCATTCAGCACAAGTTAAAACCTGTTTGGTTCTGGCTTTGCCAGGTTAGGTTATAGTAGCCGTTCGTTCCACAAGGCAGTCAGATGGCCACGGGGTGAGTTATGCTCCTTGTTTCCTTTCGACGTAATCAACTTGGATCTCTGCGGTGCTGTAGTTACCGGTGCGCCCAAACGCGACACTGCTCTCAGGCGACTAGTGGGGATTCGATGGATCTTTCGATTGCAGCGAGGGCAGGGATTTCTACTCTTGCTAACCGCTTCGGCCGATGACGAGTCGGCACGCGGCACACTCGAGCGTGTTCTTGTGAACAACTTGGACAAAGAGGACACGTTTAGGGAAGTCTACCTAACTCGGTATGGTGGGCTGGATCCCAAGCCCTATCTGGAAGACTACAGGGCATTAGTCCAACTCGTCGTTCCTAAGCTCATTGCAAGGATAGCCAGAGATTGTGGCTATAGGGTGCTGGAGCACTTCGTGGCCAAATATGATCGGCCACAACACAAGATGATCTGCCATTCCCTCGAGTTTGAATTCTTGGGTAGAAGAAAAGCTGCAAAGAAATACGAGCCCTATTTCAAAGAGATTCCGCTGGACGAAGTCAGCGAAGAACTTCCGTCTCAAGTCCAGAAGCAAGCCATTGATGCATACGTAGACTTCATTCCCACTCTTGTACAACGCAACCCTGAATACGTCGAAGTGCTTCTGCGCGATACCACCGGCCTGGAGGCCAAACTGGCAGAGGAAGCGGAATTGTTGATTGGATGGTGGAAATCCGAGAAGTAGAAAGGTGTAGGAACTGGGGATGGAAGCATTTGACTGTCTGCTCCCAAGAGACGCTCGCCTTTTGACAGAGATACTTTCTCCAACTGATCCTTGCGTGGATGTCATAATCACGTCTCCACCTTATTGGAATTTGAAGGACTACGGAGCACCCAACCAGATTGGGCACGGCCAGACCAAAGACGAATATCTTGCCGACATGGAGAAAGTCCTCAGAGACTGTTTGCTTGTAACTAAGTCAACAGGCTCTTTGTGGCTCGTCGTTGACACCTATCGAGAAGACGGCGAATTGCGGCTCCTTCCCTTGGAATTAGCTGAGCGTGCCCGCCAAGTGGGTTGGAAGCTCCGCGATTTAATTGTGTGGGATAAGCAGCATAGTGTTCCTTGGCATTCAAAGGGACAGCTACGAAATATCTCAGAATTCATTCTCTTCATGACCAAGTCCGACGACTACAAATACTATGTCGAGCGTATCAAGACCCTGGATGAGATCAGCAGGTGGTGGGTAGATTTTCCGGAGCGATTCAATCCGAAGGGCAAGACTCCGACAAATATATGGAGCATCCCCATGAGACCCCGGGGGACATGGCGTAAGCCATCCAAACTTGATCATTACTGCTCATTCCCCACCGTGCTAGTGGCACGGACCATCGAACTTACGACCGACCCAGGTGATCTAGTGATGGACCCTTTTGCTGGATCAGGTATTGTGCTGGCTCAGGCTGCTGCAATGGGGCGCTACTATATAGGGTTCGAGGTCAACGAGGAATACGTCCAGATGTTTGAAGAAACAGTCAAAGACGAGATAGCCGCTGAGTGGAAGGAAATGAAGGCTTGGAGAAAAAGCCAGGCGGATGCCAAAGTTGATTTCGAGCAGACGATTATGAAACTAAGAGCACTGAAGTACATGCGTCAAGTAACTAGGCCCTTCCTCGAAGCGCTCAAGCCAGAACAGCAAGCTCAGGTTCGGGCTGTTCTATGCATAGCGTCAATCCCCAACGAATATCAACGTGGTCGCCCGTTCGATGTCAAGGTTCTGATAGTGGTGGAGCAACGCCTTCCCGAATTTGACGCAGCTCTTAGAACAGCCAAGGCTCGGGCCGCACGACCACCGCTTACCCAATATGGAATACGCTCAGACATACAAATCACGACATATCTGGATTTGGAACGGCGACCGGACCTTCTCAATCAAATGTTGTATCTCTACCCAAAGTATAAGCCGCGTAGCTATACAGCCAGCGACTCTCTGCGAAATTGGTTCGAAGACGGATGTCTAGAAACACAGGCAGAAGGGTCGAAGATACCAATGCTTGCGAATGTTGCTGTAAATGTTGCGTGGGTATTGGACCAATGAGTGAAAATGGTCAACCAATAATCAGTGACAGTGGCCATGCGGAGGCGCTTGATGATCACAGCAAAAGTGCAACTTGCTCATACTCGCGACGAACAACTCCTGGCTTGGCTCTACGCCGAGTTTGCCGAAGAAGATGAACAATTGGCGGCGATGGGCTTGGCTGATTACGCTAAAGTGCTTCGAGAGGAAGCGGGAAGGGCTGGAGTTGAGCGGGTGGTCGCTTTCACCCTGGGGATGCAGGGGAGCAACTGACCATGCCCTACATCGAACACGACTTCCCCATTGAGGGGCTCAACGCCATCGCCCAGAAAGAGGGCAACGCCAAGAAGCCCATCTACCAGATGCACAAGTGGTGGGCGCGACGGTTGGGCTCCGTCTTCCGCATGCTCATCCTGACCACCTTCGCCGAGGACGACCTAGAGCGGGGGGAGTTGTGGCGGCGCTTCTACTCGCGCAACCAACTGCTGGTGACCGATCCCGACGGCACCCAGCGCCCCCCTATCATCCTCGACCCCTTCATGGGCGGCGGCACGACCATCGTCGAGGCGCTGCGCCTGGGCTGCAAAGTGGTCGGCGTGGACCTCAACCCCGTGGCCTGGTTCGTGACCAAGAAGGAGATCGAGCCGGTAGACCTGGAGGCGCTGGACGCGGCCTTCAAACAGTTGGAGAGAACAGTCGCGCCGCAGATCCTGCGCTACTACAGGACCACCTGTCCCCTGGGCCACGAGGCCGACGTGATGTACGTCTTCTGGGTGAAGAAGGTGAGATGCGTGGGCTGCGGCCGCGAGGTGCGCCTCTTCCCCTCCTACCGCCTGGCCTCAAAAGGCAACGTGCACACCGTCTTCTGCCCCGATTGCATCCACGTCTTCACCGTGAACGACCTGGACGGGGAGACCACCTGCCCGGAATGTGGCCACCGCTTCGTTCCCCGGCGGGGCGTGACCCAGAGGGGCAAGTACACCTGCCCCCACTGCGGCCAGGTAGAGCGGGTGCTGGAGGCGGTACGGCGCGGCGAGGGGCCGCCGGAGGCGGAGATGTTCGCGCTGGAGTACTACTGCGCCGCGTGCGAGCAGGCGGCCAAGGCATGGAGCGGCCCCTCCTCTTCCCCCCTCGTAGGGGGGACCGAGGGAGGTGCTTCCCCCCTCGTAGGGGGGACTGAGGGGGGTAACCCCTACGCCCGTCGCGGCTACAAGCCGGCCGGCGCGGAAGACCGGGCGCTGTTCGAGGAGGCGAAGGCCGAGTTCGAGCGGCGCAAGGACGAACTGCCCTTCCCCAGGCAGAAGATACCGACAGAGGGGCGCAGCGACCCCCGGCCGGTCAACCACGGCTATGAGTACTGGCATCAGATGTTCAACGCGCGACAGTTGCTGTGCCTGGGGATGCTGCTTGACGCTATCCTCCACATCCCGGAGGCGAATATCCGCGAACTGTTTGTCATGACCCTCTCGGATGCCGTGAACGCCAATAACCTGTTCTGCAAGTACGAGGTGGGCTATCAGAAACTAGCCCCCCTTTTTGGTCTCCATGCCTTTCATCCCGTTGACCGGCCGATTGAGAACAACGTCTGGGGAACAAAGTACGGGAGAGGTAGTTTCGTCACGTACTATTACAAGATGCGGAGGGGCAAAGAGTATGGCATCAGGCCCTTCGAGCGAGACGGCGCAGCCAGACGAAAGACGGGCGATACAGTCGCAGCGGATTTGGCGTATCCTCTCAATAAACTGGGGCAGAGCACGCTCTAGCGCCGGTTGAGTAGGCTTGGAGCGTAGCGGAAAGCCGTATCGAAACCAAGCGGGTTAGCCGTAGAGCCGCTCGCATCCTTGGTTTCGATACGC
>DAOUEC010000124.1:0-4908 GCA_034430655.1 Anaerolineae bacterium | reverse complement strand
CTTTCGGGCGCTCCTACAACTCACCTGTATCGTGGGAGACCTCGTCATGACCGGCCAGATTGCCGCCGCTCCACGGACCGGCGGCCCGTGCCGGGGAGAGTTGGCGCGGCCTGTTCCTGGCCGGTGGTTCTGAACCTGGCGAAGGTTTTCTGAACCCTCGCAAGTTTAAGGGGGCCGCCGGGCAAATATCGCACTGGCCCTGCCCCCTGGCGCTGTGCGCCCGGGGCAGGGCCTCTCTGAGAACCGATGACTTCTATTCGCTGCCGCGCTTATCTGCGCTTTGTAGATGACTCCCTGCTCTTTGCCGACGACAAGCCGGCGTTGCACGCCTGGCGGCGGGCGATCATCGAGCGGCTGGCTGGCGTGCGGCTGACGCTGCACGAGAGCCGGGCGCAGGTCTACCCGGTCGCCGAGGGTATCCCTTTCCTGGGCTTTCGTGTCTTCCCCGACCACCGGCGGTTGAAATCTCGGCGGGGACACGCTGCGCGGCGGCGGCTGCAGGCGCTGGCCCGGCAGTGCGCGGCTGGCCAGTTATCGCAGGCGCGGCTGACCGCCGCCGTGCAGGGCTGGGTGTCCCACGCCGCCCACGGTGACACCTGGGGCCTGCGCCGCAGCCTGCTGAGCACAATCGCGGTGTGACGCCTGAGACATTATGACCACCCAACCACCCGACCACCAACCCCGCCCATTGTTCATTGTTCATTGTTCATTGTTTCATTGTTCATTGCTTCATTGTTCATTGTTTCATTGTTCATTGCTCATTGGCATCCTCCTGCTGGCGGCTGGCCTGCGTCTGACCCGGCTCGACCTGATCGAGTTCAAGTACGACGAGGCGACGACGGCCCGCAGCGCGCTGGCGGTCGCCCGCCAGGGGCATCTCCCGGTGGTGGGGATGGTCAGTTCCCGGGGCCCTCACAATCCGCCGCTGATGAGTTACGTTTTGGCGCTGCCCTTCGCCTGCTCCCGTGACCCCCGGCTGGCGGCGGGCTGGGTGGCATTCCTGGGCGTGGTGGCGGTGGGACTGACCTACTGGGTCGGGCGGTCCTACTTCGGCTGGCGTGTAGGGGCGCTGGCGGCTTTGCTCTTTGCCGCCAGCCCGTGGGCGGTCTTCCATAGCCGCAAGATCTGGACGCAGAACCTGCCGGCCCTCACGTTACTCTTCGTCTGCGCCGTCCTGGCCCTGGCGGTACGCCGCAAGCCCTGGGCGCTGGCAGGTGCGCTGGTGGCGGCCGGGTGCCTGCTGGGCCTCCACCTGGGCGGGCTGGCGTTTTTCCTCATCCTGGCGGCCGTAGCGGTGCTCTTTCGTCGCCACGTCCGCCCTGTGCCCCTGCTGGTTGGCTTGACGCTGGTGGTACTCATCTTCAGCCCCTACCTGCTCCACGACGCCCGCCACGGTTGGCCCAACCTGCGCGCCTTTGCGGGCCTGGTCGGGCAGGAAGGGGTCCTGGACCTGCAGGCCCCCCGTATGGCCGCCTTGATCGTCGGGGGCTACCACCTGGAGGACCTGGCCGGAGCGCGCCACGCGGAATTCGTGGCCTCCATCCCTTCGACAGGCCCTTCGACTATGCTCAGGACAAGCTCAGGACACCGCCTCGACGTGCGCTGGCTCGACTGGGTGGAGATGGCACTCTTGTGGGCTGGCCTGGCCTGGCTGGCCTGGCGGGTGGTGCGGGAAGCGCTGGCCCATCGGGGCCGTCTCTCGCAAGAGGGGGCGGCGCGTCTGGTGCTCTTATGTTGGTTCTGTGTGCCCGTGGCGCTGCTGCTGCGTCGCTCTGCACCGGTGTATCCCCACGATCTCAGTCTGCTGTACCCGGTGCAGCACCTGGTCGTCGCCCTGTTCCTGGTGAACGGGGTAGATTGCGGATTGCAAATTGCAAATTGCAGATTGCAGATTGCGAATCGCGGATTGCGGGTTGTGGGGACGGTGCTCAGAGCGGTTGCTGTGCTGCTGGTGGTGGCCCTGGTCGTCTGGCAGGTGTATCTCCAGGAGGCGCTGTTGGCTTTCGTGGACACACACGACACGCCGGGTGGGCATAGCGCGCCGGTCAAATATGCGCTGGCGGCGGCCCGCCGGGCGGAGGAACTTCTGGCAAGTGACCCCTCCCCCAGCCCCTCCCCCCCTGGGGGAGGGGGGAAGACAGGGGATGCGGAATTGATCGTCCTCCTGCCAGGGGCCGACCCCCGCTACGATGGGCAGGCGGCTGTTTTCGACGTTCTGCTGCGGCGAGAACGCCGCATAGTGGATGGACGACAGGTGCTCGTGTTGCCAGACCGCCCGGCGGTGTATCTGGCGGGCCCCGGGACTGAGCCCTCGGTATCGGCACTGGCGGAGGTAGCCGCCGAGGTTGGGCCGGGCCTGCCGCTGCGAGGGGACAGTGACGCGAGTTACCGCTTTTTCCGCTGGCAGCCGGCTGTCGTGACGCCAGCCCACCCGTGGGGTGGCGAACCGGCACGCTGGGCCTCCGGCGCGGCGCTTCTGGGTTATGGCTGGTCGGGTGAACCCCGGCCCGGCGGGACGGTGCGCTGGACCCTTTACTGGCGTGTCGAGGAACTCCCCCCCCCCGCTTCGGGGGGGGCGGGGGAGGTACTGGCCGGTGGGGGCGCGGGCACCGCGCCCCTACATTGGTTCAACCACCTGGTGGACGACGAGGGCACTCGCTGGGGGCAGATGGACGGGGTGGGTTTCCCGGCGTCCGAGTGGCGCGTGGGTGACATCGTGCTCACCTGGTTCGACATCGCCGTTGATCCCGCTGCGCCTCCGCCCCCGTACTTTGTCCGCAGCGGGATGTACACCTACCCGGATGTCGTCAACGTGCCGCTGCTGGACGCGGCGGGCCATCCGGCGGGCGAGTTCGTGGAACTGGGGCCCATCGATCAATGAACAATGAAGCAATGGACAATGAAACAATGGTGGCGACGCCGTAAACTGCTCCTCGATTTAACCGGTCTGGCGCTGCTGGCGCTTACCGTCGTGGCCTTCTTCTGGCCACTCCTCTTGGCCGGACAATGGATTCCGCGCGGCGGCGGCGACCTGGTCTCTTTCCTCTGGCCCACGTACCGCTTCGCTGCTCGCAGCCTGCGGGCGGGCGTTATCCCTCTCTGGAACCCCCATCTCTACGCCGGTGCTCCCTTTGTCGCCGATAACCAGTCGGGCGTCTTCTATCCCGTAAACCTGTTGACCTTTGCCCTCTTCGGCGAGCCATCCTACGCTGTGATGGAGGCGCTGGTCGTCTTCCACGTCTGGCTGGCCGGCGCTGGTCTGTTCGCCCTGGCGCGGGGGTTGGGCCTGCGCCGGCCCGCCGCGCTGTTTGGTGGGATGGCCTTCGCTCTCTCCGACCTGTTCGTGACCCACGTCGGCAACCTGAATCTCAGCGCGACGGCGGCCTGGCTGCCGCTGCTCCTGCTGCTGACGCATCGCGCCCTGACCGGGGGAAGCCCCGGCTGGGCGGCCGGGGCGGGGGTGGTGCTGGCGGGGGCGGCGCTGGCCGGGCACGGCCAGATGTTGCTCTTCCTGGCCCTGGCGTTCGTGCTCTACCTGCTCTACCGGCTGGCGGCGGGGCAGCCGCGAGGACTGCCCCTACCGGCGAGGGGGGATAGCCGTGAGGACTGCCCCTACTGGCGACACGCAGGGCGCACGCTGGGGCTGGCGGTGCTCATCGTCGTCGTGGGGGTGGGTGGGGCAGCGCTGACGCTCCTCCCGGCCCGCGAGATGGCCGCGCACACAGGTCGGGGTCGCCTGCCCTACGACGAGGCGACCCGCTATTCGCTGCCGCCGCAGGCGCTGATCGGCCTGCTGGCCCCCGGCTTCTACGGGCGTGGCCAGGTCGGCTTCTGGGGGCCCTGGGACCGGGTCGAGGTGGGCTACGCGGGCGTGGCGACGCTCGTACTGGCCGTGGTGGGGATAGTCCGAAGCCCAAAACCCAAAGCCCAAAACCCAGGAACTGAAACCCAAAACCTGCAGCCCGCAATTCGCAATTCGCAATTCGCAATTCGCAACTTCTTCGCGCTCCTGGTAGTGCTGGCGCTGCTCCTGGCGATGGGGCGTTACACGCCGCTTTACGGGCTGCTGTATCGCTACGCGCCCACCTTCGACCAGGTGCGGGCACCGGCGCGGCTGATCCTGCTGGCCGACCTGGGTCTGGCAGTGCTGGCGGCCTGTGGCCTCGACCGGCTGCTGCGGGGTGGGGGGGATCGCTGGGCTGTGTGGGCCGGGCTGGGCGCGCTGGTCGCCGGGGGAATCCTGCTGGCCGTGGGGCTGCCGCAGGCGCGGACGCTGCCACCTCCCGACCGCGTCTCGCAGGCCACGACGAGCGTCATCGTCGCTGCCGTGCTGCTGGGGCTCAGTGGCCTGCTCGTCTGGCTTGCCCGGCGGCACCGGTGGGCAGCCTGGCTGCTGCCACTCCTGCTGGCGGCCGACCTGATTGGGCTGGGCTCCACGCTGGAGGCCGAGCCCAACGATCCCACGCTGGGCTTCCGCCACGAGGACGTCGTCGCCTTCCTGCGGCGGGACGTGGAATTCCCCTCCGCTTCGGGGGGGGTGGGGGGGGTGTCCGGTCTCTTCCGCATCGAGGGAGCCGCCGGGGCCTGGCAGCCGGACGCGGCGCTGGTGCATGGCCTCTACGACATGGGCGGCGTCTACAACCCGCTGGGGCTGGCCCCGTACCAGGCCTACCGTTGGGCGGTGGGGGAGCGGGGCGCGCCGCTCTACAACCTGCTGGGTGTCAAATATGTCCTGGCCGGCAAAGGCAAGCCGCCCGGCGACGAGCGGCTGGCGCTGGTCTATACCGCGAACCCGGAGATTGACGTCTACCTGAACACGGCGGCGTTGCCGCGGGCTCTCCTGGTCTATCGCTCGCAGGTGGTGCCAGACCACGCGGCGGCGTGGGAGGCGATCCACGCGCCGGAGTT
>DAOUEC010000123.1:0-9865 GCA_034430655.1 Anaerolineae bacterium | reverse complement strand
TGGTTTCGATACGCTAACGCTACTCAACCGGCGGATGCTCGCTGCGTTACTCAGCTCAGCCACTATTCAAGATAACGTTACCCCAAAATATTGAGAAGATACGTATTTCTTATCATTTCCTCAAGCCCATCAGGCTTTTGCGGCATTTTTAACACTTCAGACAAATTCGCTCCCCATCCCTTTGTAAGGTATGTTTGATTGACCAGTGCAAGACAATTTACAGCGCTATTTACAAACTTCCGGCCTGCCCAATGCATCCCTGCCACATCATCGTCAGCCATCGCGAACCGCATTTGTCCAAGTTGAAAAAGCGTGTCTCTAAACTCGTCCAGCGCTTGCTCTACCATTATTTTGCGACCTTCCGGCCTTGTGAGCTCCGTAATGCGTGCCTTCAGTGCGTTAAACCTGTCCAAATCCCCCTGCGACCGGTGATACAGCACTTTCGCATCGGCAATAAGAGAGGCTGCAACTGCCCAGGGTCGTTCGGCTCTTGCGTTGGCAATATTCTCTGCCAATTCCCATGATACTGGCCAAAAATCATAAGGAAGACCATCAATGATGAATTGACTACAAAGAGATCTGGCCTTCCCTTCGTCCGGTATATAAAAGAGATCAAGGTCTGAAGTAGGAGACGCAAGACCTTTTGCATGTGACCCGTAACAGGCTATAATGGCGACCTCGTCTTTATGCGCCCGCACGGCATGTGATACCAGTATCTCGGCTATCTTAAAAACGTCAGACATATTAACACATCTCCTATTTCATTCTACTCCCTCCACATAGTTAGGGGCCTTTACCAGACTTTGCATTTTACATCTCACGTCTTGCCCGTTGATCACCGAGCAACCCGATTATAGCACACTCATCGCCGACGGGGAACTTACGGCAGCGGACGACCCGCCTTGACGAGCAGGCCGTTTCGGTCTACAATGTCCCTTACGATAGGAGGCGAACCTATGCGCGTTGCCATCGCTGCCGACCACGGCGGCTACGAATTGAAGCAGCAAATCGCCGAGTTCCTCATCGCTCAGGGTCATCAGGTGCAGGACTTCGGCACGCACAGCCCGAAGACAGTGGACTATCCCGATTTCGCCGCTCCGTTGGCGCGTGCTGTGGCCGCCGAAGAGTTCGAGCGCGGCATCCTTATCTGCGGCACGGGAATCGGTATGAGCGTCACCGCCAACAAGGTACGCGGCATCCGCGCCGCCGTGTGTACTAACTGCTACATGGCCCGCATGAGCCGTCGGGACAACGATGCCAACATCCTGTGCCTGGGCGGGCGCGTGCTCGGCCTCGGCCTGGCGCTGGAAATCGTACAGGTCTTCCTCAGCAGCGAGTTCGCTGGCGGCCGCCACGCGCGGCGCGTAGAAAAAATTGGCGAACTGGAGAGAAAGGAGTGAATCCATGCGCAAAGGCACAATCATCCCGGCGCTTTTCCTCATCCTGCTGGGTGTCTACTTCCTGTTGAATGAACTTGGCATCGGCATCCCCGGATGGGACACCATCTGGCCTGTCTTCCCCCTCGCCGGGGGTCTGGCCTTCCTGGCCGGCTACCTCTTTGGCTCCCGGCGTGACCCCGGCCTGGTCTTCGTCGGTACGGCCGCCACGCTCGTGGGGCTGTGGTTTTTCTTCATCACCCTGGGCCCGCTGGCGTACCAAGACCTGGGCACGTGGTGGCCGGTGTTCGTCCTCATCGGCGGCATCGCCTTCCTGGCCCAGTGGGCCGCAGCCCGCTTCCGCGATTGGGGTGCGCTCTTCCTGGCGCTGGTGGCCCTCGTGGTCGGTGGCACGGGGCTGGCCGTGACGCTGCAACTGCTCGGCCCCCAGACCCGTGCGCTCTTGCCCAGGTTGTGGCCTGTCATCCTGATTATGGTGGGCCTGATGACACTCCTGCGCGCCATACTTGGTAGACGCTCATCAACAGATGCTGGTCGGGATTGACGCCAGTCGCGCCGTCGCCACCTGTCCGACCGGCACCGAGATATATTCCCAGCGCCTCACCCAGGCGCTGCTGGCGCTCGGCAGCCCGCATCGCTTCCGCCTCTACCTCCGCAGCACGCCTCCGGCTGGCACCTTCCCCGGCGCCGACCTCCGCGTTATCCCCTTCCCCCGTCTGTGGACTCACCTGCGTCTTTCCTGGGAGATGGCCCGCCGCCCGCCGGACGTGCTCTTCGTCCCGGCCCACGTCCTGCCCCTCGTCCACCCACCTGCCAGCCTGGTCACCGTTCACGACCTGGGCTACCTCTACTTTCCTGAGGCCCACCCCTGGCGTCAGCGTCTGTACCTCGATTTCTCCACCCGCTGGAACGCACGCGCCGCCGTACACCTCCTGGCCGACTCCGAGGCCACCAAGGCCGACCTGGTGGCCTGCTACGGCACCCCGCTGGAGAAGATCACCGTCGCTTACCCTGGCCGCGACGAGACGCTCACTCCGGTGCGCGACACCGCCGCTGTCGAGGCAGTCAAAGCGCACTATGGCATCACCGGTGACTATTTTCTCTACCTCGGCACTCTCCAGCCACGCAAGAACCTCTCGCGTCTAATCGCCGCCTTCGCTCACTTGACCGCCCACCCACCACCCAGTCACCAGTCACCCAGTCACCCAATCCCCCAACTCGTCTTGGCCGGCAAACGCGGCTGGCTCTACGAAGACCTTTTCGCACGGGTGCGCCGTGCTGACCTGGAAGGGCGTGTGCTCTTTCCCGGCTACATCCCTGACGAGAATAAGGCTGCCCTGCTGAGTGGAGCACTGGCTTTCATCTTTCCCTCGCTATACGAGGGTTTCGGCTTGCCGGTACTGGAAGCCCAGGCCTGCGGCTGCCCGGTCATCGCCAGCGCCACCTCAAGCCTGCCCGAGGTGGCCGGGGACGCGGCGCTCCTGGTGGACCCTGGCGACACCGATGCCATCGCCGCTGCCATGCAGCGGGTCGCCGCCGACCCTGGCCTGCGAGAGACCCTAACCGAGCGCGGCTTCGCCAACGTGCGCCGTTTCTCCTGGACTGCCTGCGCCCAATCCGTTCTGAGCGTTATAGAGCAATCTGTGGTATAATCCACCCCGCCTATGGAAGGAAGACCTCATTCCACTTCTTCCCGCCCGGCCTCCGGCGGCCTGATCCGGTTTCAGGCCCGCTTGACCGACCTGGTCACCTGGTTGGGTCCGGCGTGGGCGTGTCTGTGCGGTGTCGTCGCCTCGGACGACTTCGGCTGGCAGGGCGAAGACTGGCTGCGGCTGGCCTTGCTGCTCCTGCTGGTAGATGGGGGATGGGGCACATTGTGGGCGGCGCTGGGAAGCACCAACTGGGCTGCCCCGCTGCGCCGCTGGCGCAACTGGCGTTTCGGCAATCCGGCCACTCCACTTCCCTATGCCCTCCCCGGCTTCCCCGGCGACCGGGCCTCCCATTGGCTGGGGCAACTGCGCACCTGGTGGTGTGACGTCCTCTGGCCCGCCTGCGGCCCGGCGCTCTCGGCGATAGTCGTCGCCTTGCCGGTGACGGTGGTGCTGGGGGCGTTGCTGGGGCCGGAGTTGCTGCTGCTGAGCGCGGCCGCCTTCGCCGTGATGCAACTGGGCCTGGCCTGGGAGGGAGGCCGGGGCGACGTCACGCCAGAGTGGGACGGCGTCGTGGCCGTGGCGCTGCCCTGGCTGGCAGGGCACGGCGCATTTGGAGAGCCAACGCTGCATTCGGCCGGGCTGGCGCTGACTTTTGCACTGGCCTGGGGGGCTGTCTGGCGAGCCAAGTCGCCCTGGGGACGCACGCTGGGAATCGGCACCCAACTCCTGGCGGCGGTGCTCCTCGTCGCACGGTACCGCCCTCTGGCGGCTGGGTTTCTGTTATTGCTGCTCGCCCCTCAACTGGCACTCCTCCCCTGGCTGCGTCGTGGCCAGCCCATCTCCTGGTACGCGCACCACACCCGGCCCTGGCTGATGGCAGCCATGCTGGTCGCCGCCTGGGCATTATAACGATGGGTTGGATCGCACTGGCGCTGGGCCTCGTACTGCTGGGACTGCTGTTCTACTGGCAACTAGTCATCGCCGAGGGCACCTACCTGGGACCGCGCGCCGTGACGCTGCTGTACGACTGGTCGGCGCGGGCCTACGAGCACATCAAGCAATTCGACATTGGCGCTGAGCAGTGGTTCCTGGGCCTGCCGCTGGCCCGCGCACTGGAAGCGATTCCCGCGCCCCTGGTGCTCGACGTGGCGACGGGCACCGGCCGGCTGCCCCGGGTGCTGCTGCAGCAGCCCGCCTTCGATGGGCAGATCATTGGGCTCGACCTCTCGCGCCGCATGCTGCGTGAGGCGGTGCGAAGAACGGCCCGGTTCGCAGATCGGCTCACCTTCTTATGGCAGGATGCCCGCCATCTGCCCTTCGACGACGATACTTTCGATGCCGTCACCTGCCTGGAGGCGCTCGAGTTCACACCCGACCCGCGAGCGGTGCTGGCGGAACTGGTGCGTGTCTCACGGCCCGGCGGGGTGTTGCTGGTGACCAACCGGGTCGGGCGCGACGCGAAGTTTCTGCCTGGGCGGGCCTTCCCCCGCGATGAGTTCGAGCGGTTGCTGCGCAAGTTTCCCCTCGAAGAGGTCAAGATACGGCCATGGCAGGTAGACTACGACCTGGCGTGGGCGGTCAAGGCCGGGGAGCCACGAGGAGGTGGCGTCCGGCCACTGCTGGAGATTCTGCGCTGCCCGGCCTGCGGTGCCGGGTTGGCCCGCGAGGCTGCGGCCTTCCGCTGCGCCGGCTGCGACCGCGTCTACCCAATTGCGGCAGATGGCGTGATTGAGGTGGCGCGCTTGGTCTAGCCGATAAGACGAGGCAATCGCTTGCCACGGCCAAATCGTGATCTACTTATCCGGGCGAGCAGTTGATTTCAAGCCCGATTTATCGGGCGCTGTTTCGTATCTGTTTGCTATTCCTGGTTTCGCAAGACTTTACCACTGGCACAACGTAGTGTATAATGTTCACTGTCAGTTGTCGCCGCCGTGAGCAGGCGGCGCTGGGTTATAGACCTGCCTAACACCGGCTCTTCAGGCCAGTGTGTTGCAAGAAGGCCGGACATTTAAGGAGGCGAGGACAATGCGCAAGGGCATCAGTTTCTTAGCCGGACTATTTGCTGGCGCTGTGGCCGGGGCTGCGGCCGCAATGCTGCTGGCTCCCTATTCAGGCTCGGAACTCCAAGAGCGGGTACGTACTCGTGTGCAGGAGTTAATCGAAGAGGGCAGACGGACCGCCGCCGCTCGCCGGGCCGAACTGGAAGCCCAACTCGAGGCATTCAAGCGCGGCACCCCGGTCACCATTGAGGCTGCGCCCGAACAGCCTCAGGCGTAGCCGCTTTGGTTGGCCCTCCTTGCGAAGGTTGCGCGTAGCCCCGGCAATGGAGCAACTCCCGGCAGGTGAAGGCGCTTTTGGCCTGAAGGCTGCGGCCCAACCGTTTGGCTGGGCGCTCACGGCGAAGCCTTCGCAAGGGTCCCCCTACTTTTCAACCGTCAGGTGGTAGAACGCCGGCTGGGTGGTGAGAGGGGCCAGCCCGGATAGTACGAGCACCGCTCCGCGCAGGTTTTCGCTGCCCAGCGGCACCGTCCAGTCCGCCGTCTGATCCTCTTCCACCTGCAACCGCTCTACCGTGACCCCATCCCTCAGGCCCCCTCCCAGGCTGATAAGGAGCGCCAGATGGCGCTGGGGCACGAGGTTGTCGCTGCGCACAAAGCCGGCCACCTCCCAACCACCTTCGTTCTCCGCGTCGCCGGCGTAGCCAATCTCAGGGATGGCGATGTCGTCGAGGATAAAGCCTGCCCCTGTTACAGCCTCGTCAGTCAAGTACGCAAAGCGTATCAATACCTCGCCCCCTACGTAGGGGGTCAGGTCCACCTCCTCGCGCACCCAGCCATCACTGTGCCCGGTGTAGCCCCAGCCCGGGTTGTTGCCGTGGGGATCGGCACTTGTGCCAGAGGGTGTGGATAGCACCTGCCACTGCTCTCCACTATTGGTGCTGGCCTCGACGGTGGCGTAGTCGTAGCCCGGCTCAATATCGTACCACGTCCAGTAGGCTAGCGTCGCCCGCTCGACGCCGGAAAGGTCGAAGGTGCGCGTAAGCGTGGTCAGCGACTCGTCGGCGCGGTTCGACCACCAGAAGTAGCGCCCGCTGTGGGGGAGCAGGTCCAGCAGGGACGTATTGGTCGCCCCGACGAAGTGGATACGAAGGTCGTCGTCGCCCCGAAGCAGGACGTAGTCCGCGCCGAACTGCTGGACCGATGCATCCATCGTGACCGGGTAGTCCTCGTAGATGGCCACGGGCGCGGGCCGTTCCAGGTCCAGGGAGGAATAGCGGTAACGGCGGTCTTCCACCTCCGGTTCGCCGTCCAGGTAGTTGGCCGCCAGCCACTCGGCGAAGAGATCCTCGAAGGTGAGGCTCGTCCCCAGGTCGGCCAGCGTGGCGTCGAAGCCGGCAGCCCCGTTGAGCGGCTCGGCCACCAGCGTCCGCGTGCCCTCGTCGCCGAAGCGCTCGTGGAAGTAGGTGGCGAAGAGATAGGCTGCCCCCCGGTGAGCAGTGGCTTCGTCATCCTCCCAGGCGGTGAGCGATGTGTCGGGATGCTCCAGGTAGGCCCGTTCCAGCCCACCAGGGTCAAGCCTGTTCAGCCGGACGGCCAGTTCCGCCAATCCCTCCTTCACCCACCGTTCCTCGTTCCGGTCGTGGTTCCACTGGATGAGGCGCTGGAACTGGCGGACCAGCAGGGCGCGATAGACAGTGCTGCCCCACCCTACCCCCGTCCCCTCTCCGGAGCGGAGGGGGGAATAGTCGGCGTGGACGGTGATCATCTCGGCTTCGTTGGAGAATGGGTACAGAGCGCGTGGAAACTCGTCAACACTGGAGGTATAGCCCACCACGCCCTCGCCCAGGCCAGTGGCGTGCAGGATGTAGATGTGCGGGTCATTGTCCACCCCCGGCGTCCACTCGGAGCCGAAGGCGGCGCGAGTGGTGGAGTAGACCTGCGTCTCGAAGAAAGTCGCCGCCTGCTCCAACTGCCGCACGTCGTGCCACACCTCCTCCTCGACCCACATCGCAACACGCTCGGTCTGCACGCGCAGGCGGGCGGTGACCTCTTGCCGTTCCCCGGTCGTGGCGTCGGTGACCCAGAAGGCACGAGTGGCGTTGGGCACCCGGCGCGGCGGCTCGGGGTTGACCACGGTATAGTCGAAGGGACGGGGCGGCGGCTCGGCCAACAGCGCTCCCGGTGTGGGTCGGTCAGCATCAGGGACAGGGGTGTGGATTTGGCTGGTGACTGGCGTGGGAGTGGGTATGGGAGTGGGAGTGGGTGTGAGTGGATGGGTATGGGTGGGTGCGGGGGTAGGGGTGTGGGTGAGTGTGAGTGTGGGGGTATGGAAGGGTGTGGGAGTGCTGGTCGGTGTCGGCGGAATTGTACACGCCGCCAGGGACAGCAGCATGACAGCGATCAGAAGACAGCGCCTGCGCATCATCCGTATCTGGCCTGTGCAGCCTCAGCCAGTGCCTCGAAGAGACGGCGCATCACAGGATGACTCTCGACCATCGCCTCGG
This sequence comes from Anaerolineae bacterium, assembly GCA_034430655.1. GTDB lineage: Bacteria > Chloroflexota > Anaerolineae > B4-G1 > B4-G1 > JAUWNP01. The sequence goes on along the minus strand of DAOUEC010000123.1, from coordinate 2,312 downwards.
GGTGCCACTGCACACCGACGCAGAAGGGATGAGCAGGCGCTTCCAGACCCTCAATGATGCCGTCGGGCGCGCGGGCGGTGACGACAAGTCCTGCTCCCACGACCTTGACCGCCTGGTGGTGGGAACTGTTCACACCCAACTCGCCAGCCCCGACCAGTGCGGCCAGCCGACTGGTCGCTGCCACCTCGACCGTATGGACAACAGAGCTCTTGGGTCGGCCAGCGACAGTGCTGTGGGGGAGGGCGTTGGGAACCTGTGTGGGAATGTCCTGGATGAGGGTCCCCCCGGCCGCGACGTTGAGCACCTGGATTCCCCGGCAGATGGCCAGTAGAGGTAGCCCTTCCGCCAGCGCCCACTGGGCCAGCGCGAGTTCCGTTCGATCGCGCCGTTCGTCCACGAGCCACAGCAGCCCGCTGTCCTCCTCGCCGAACTGTGCTGGCAGGATGTCTCCGCCGCCGGAGAGGAGCAGGCCATTGAGGTGCTCAAAGATGGCACGTAGTTTCGCCTCCTCCTGGTGCGGTGGGATGACCACCGGAGCACCCCCGCCTAGTTCTACAGCCTGCACGTAGGTTGGGGTGATAGCGAAAAGGGGGAGGTTGGGCGGGCGGGCGGATTGGTCGGTGCGGCCGGTGATGCCGATGACGGGAAGGGTCATTTGGGTTTCCTGACTGTCCAAGATGGCACGGCAGTGATATCTCCCCTGCCTGCGGCGAGGCTTCAGCAATGATGTCAGACGCAAAAATGGGCGTAGGGTTGTCCTACGCCCGCCCCAGAGTGACTTGGGGGATGGCCCGACGGGACCTATCGGGTGCGCTTTTCCCGCAGGCGAGCGGCCTTGCCGCGCCGCTGCCGCAAGTAGTAGAGTTGAGCGCGGTGAACGCGTGCCCGTCGCAACACTTCGACCTTCTCGACACGCGGCGAATGCAGCAGGAAGGTGCGCTCGACACCGATGCCGTGGGAGGCGATACGCCGCACGGTGAAGTTGGCGTTTGCCCCGCCCTTGCGCAGACGGATGATAGTGCCCTTAAAAACCTGCACTCGCTCGCGGTCGCCCTCGACGATGCGCGCGTGCACCTTGACGGTGTCACCCGGACGCAACTCGGGAATGTTCGGATTAGGTTCTAGTTGACGTTCCAGCGATTCGACCAGGTTCATTGTACAATTCCTCACAAACTCGCGCCCCTCAAGTGGCGACGCAGGCAGATTATACTACGGTTTGCCACCTAAGGCAACCTCACCCAACTCGCACGCGCCAGCCGCCCTGCAGGTAGTTGGCATCCTGGGGCAAGCCCTGCTCGTCCCACAGATGCCTGCTCCGCCGGTTCCAACGAGGGGGCGGACGTGGCCGTCTCCAACGACGCGGGTTCAGACAGAGCGGCGTGCTCCGGCGGCTGAGGCACCGCCAGCGCAACCATGATCGGCCATCGGCGGCGTTGCAAAAGCAAGCACAAGAAATAGTATAAATGGCCTATTGAGAGAACGGCTGAATAATGATAATATGAAGGTGGCCTGTTGAGGTTAATGAGCGGTCATTATCTATTGCCAATGTGTGAGGAGAAGAGGAAATGCTGCAGCCAGATCTGAGTTCTCCTGCAATCGCTCAACATTTGACCCGCGTCCTGCCGGCTATCGCCCTCGTGATAGTCGGCCTCTCGCTAGTCCTGCTGCTGTTTCGGTAACTCTCAAGATTGATCGGGCAGCCCATACATCCTCGTCGTTGACGTCTCAGTTGTCGTAGGCTCAGCCGAGGGGCGTGATCCTGACAGATTGCGCTGCCTCGTTCCCGCGCCGGCCTTTTTTCCAGGGCCGGCGCGGTTGCGTTCCACACTTGACACCAGGGTCGGTTGTGGGATAATCTGTCCCAAAATACGGTTAGGGAGGTGTATCGTGACCAAACTGCTTAGAATACTCATCCCGCTGAGTCTACTGCTTGGCCTGACGCTGGCCTGTGGGTTGAGTGGAGGCGGAGAGGAAGCGCCGCCACCGACCGAGGCCCCCTCCGGCGGTGAGGAAGCACCACCGCCGACCGAGGCACCCGCTGGCGGTGAGGAAACCGAGGAGAAGGAGGAAGAAGAAGAGATCAGCCTCTCCTCCATCACCAGCGGCCTGCAAAGCCTTGATAGTTACCGCGGCCACTTCAAGATGACTTTTGATGGCGCTGCGGAGGGCGAGGCGGAGCATTGGGTCTACGAGATGGACACGGAATACGTGCGTGACCCGTTTGCTCAGCGCGTCGTGATACGGGGCACTGACGCGGAAGAGGGCTTAGAGATCGTCCAGGTTGGTGACAGGCAATACCTTGTCTTTGAGGA
>DAOUEC010000122.1:0-12977 GCA_034430655.1 Anaerolineae bacterium | reverse complement strand
CGTACCCTATCATCCACCAGTTGCCCCGCCCGTCCTGCACCATCAGTTCGCGCAGGCGGGCCTTGAACTGCTCCTCGCTCAGACGACCAGCGACCATCTCCTGACGCAGCCTGGCTACCTCCCCTTCGACCTGGGCGAACCTGTCCCATTCCCTACCCTGGGGTAGCACATCCGGTTGCCCCTTCCTGGCCTTGGCTTTCTGCTGTTCCATCCAGGCAGCGCCCATCTGCTGTCGTCGCATCTGCTCCTGTTGCTTTCGCATCTGCTCCTGCTGCCGCTGCATCTGCTGTTGCCGTTGCTGCTGTTGTTGCCATAGCGGCTTCATGATCTCCTCCTATCTCTCCATTCCACTTCGGCGAAGTTCATCGTGGGTCTCCGGTTGATCTCCCGTCACCGCGGGCCGCCGGAGGATCGGCCCGTACCCAATCAATGCCGTCGTGGCGGTACCACTCGCCGGTCTCGTAGCCCACCATCCACCAGTTCCCGTCAGCGTCCTCGACCATGAGGTCGTGCATCCGCGCCTTGCACTCTTCCTCAGCCAGCAGGCCGTCTGTCACCTGTCGGCGCAGCACCTCGACTTGCCGCTCGACGTTCGCAAAGGGGCCGGCAGGTCTGGGCCGCGTTGTAGGGCTTCCAGTCGGCGTCCTCTCCGCCGCCTGACGGGTCGCCTGGGGATGCTCGGGTTGGGGCGTCTTTTGTTCTCTCCCTCTGCGGATGATCCATGATACACCGGCGACCAACAGAACGCCAAAGATCAGAATGATAAAAACCTCGATCAAACCGAACGCTGTCATCTCCCTATTCCTCTGGTAGCCAACCTGGTCGTTCCTCCGGCAGCCGACTTGGTCGCGAACGCCCAGGCTTCGGACGCTGGCCTTCCTCGGGGAGCGTGCTGGGACGCGGGCCGGACGGCGGGCGTGCCGCTGCGTTCTGAGCCTGCCGAAGGGGCGGCGGAGGTGCCGTCGCCCGTTCCATCGCGGCGATCAATCTGCGCAGCCGCGTCACCTGCTCGGCCACGTCCCGGTAGCCAGGCCGCTCGGCCTCCAGCCGCTCGAAGCAGCGCAGCGCCTTCTCCCATTGGCCGGCGGTGAGCGCGCCGATGCCCTCGGCATATTGCGCGGCCAGCCGGGCCTCCGCTACCGCCGGTTCCCGCTTCCCCACCGGGCTGCGGGCGATAAGGATGTCCCCCTGCAGATCGAAGGCCCACTTGCCAGGAGTCTGCTGGGACATCTCGTCGGTCACCCGGTCGTAGACGTAATCATAGAGTTCGTCGAGCGAGACCCAGCCATCGCCATTCAAGTCGGCCTCGCCGGTCTCCAGCCCTCGCACCACGTACTGGGTGAACACGGAGCGGCTGCCCTCGCCGATGACCTCATCGCCCTGGAAGGCATACTGGGTTGCGTTGGAGGCGGTCAGCACCACCCGGCCTCGCCCCTCGAAGCGGTCGCGGATGTCCACGCTCTCGCCCCCCTTGGCGACCATCCCCCGCGCAAAGGCCCCGCTGTGGCAGCAATCGAGGACGAGCACCTGGCGGCGGGAACGGCTGGCGGTCATGGTCTCATTGACGAAGGTAGCCGGCACCGCCGTCGAGCGAAACAGCCCGCGCTGGGTATCGGTGGTCGCCAGGTAGAGCCGCCCGTCGTCGTCCTTGACGCCGTGGCCGGAGAAATAGAGCAGCAACAGGTCATTCCGCTTGCGGCCGGCGAAGAAGGTTTCGATCTCGCGGCGCACCTCGTGGGAGGGGCGGTTGATCAGTTTCTCGACCTCGAAGCCGCCGATCATAGCATCGGCCAGCACGCGCGCCAGGTCAGCAGCGTCCTTGCCGGGCGCGACTAACTGCTGCAACGTCCGATCGGTGAAATGGCTGCTGGCGACGACCAACGCCAGCCGCTGGCCCTCTGGGGTCATCCCACACTCTCCTCCTTGGAGAACCTTGCGAAGGTTTTATTCGCAACCTTCGCAAGGCTGACCAACGATAATGCTTATCCTCCCGCCGCGGGCGACTCTCCCTGTCGCAGCGCGCCCAATACCGCGTTGACGAAGTCGGTCATCTCCTCGGGCGAGGTCTCGGTCGGGGAGTACGCCAATTCAACCTCCCGGTCGCCGGCTCTGGCTCTGAGGGTGATCGTGCGCCCCTCGCGGCGTAGCGCCCAGGACTTCAACAACTCAATCAGGCTGGTGAACACGCCGGCAGAGGCCAGGGCGACGACGATGCTGCCGACGGTGATGGGATCACCCTTGGCGCCCGGTGGCAACTCAGCGCCCCGCGCCAGACCGGCCGCTTCGACGTCCAGTTCGTCAATCTCGTCGCGCAGTTGCCGGGTGAGGCGGTCCAGTTCCTCGTCGTCCACTTCGTCCCGAAGGGAGATGGTCAAATCAAGCAGTTGTTCGGGCATCGGCTCTCTCCTTTCCCCTTTCATCACTGCACCCAGTATACAGCAAGAAAGGCAGACACGTCAAGCGGTACATTCGTATATTCGTAATTCGCACATTCGCTCATTCTTCTTGCTCCAGCACCCACTCCCGCACCAGTGCCAGGGCTCCGTCGGCGGCCCATTCCCGCACACGGGCGCGGTCGCCGTTGAAACTCAGCCGGCGGCAGGTCTCCCGCCCCTGCAGGTTCACCGCCACGTGGACCACGCCGTAGGGCCGCTGGGGGGTGCTGTCTTCGGGAATGGCGATCTCTCCCACACCCACGCCGACGTCGGCATGGGTGGCATACCGCGCGGTCGAAGCCATCGTCAGCGCGGTCTCCTCATCCGCCAGGCTACCTCCCCTGGGCTTATCCAGCGATGCCAGTTCCACGTCAACCACTGCGCTGCGGCGGAACCAGCGTTCGCTACCCTCTGGCTCGGTCAGGCGGGCGGCCACCAGTCCCCCGGTACCCAGTTCCGCCGTGGCGATGGTCAGCTCGCGCTCGACCAGCAGGTCGGCCACCACCTGGGGCAGATCCCGCCCGTCCTCGCTGATGACGTACTGCCCCAGTTCGGCCCGCAGCGCCGCCAGATCCGCCGCCAGCAATGCCTCTGCCTCCTGCGGTGTGCTGCCTGCGACGACCACCTCAACGGTGATGGTGCCCCGGTGGGGGAGAAGCCCCAGGAGCGGGTTGCGGCCCCGCGCCAGCATGGGCCGGACGCGCTCGTTGATCTCCGACTCCGGCAGGCCGTAGACCTTGAGCGCTGCCCGCCGGACGTGATGACCGCTTCCCACCAATTCCCGCAGCCGGGGCAGGATGAATCCTTCCAGCATGCCCTCCATCTCGTAGGGGACGCCAGGGGTGACGAAGATGTGTTTCCCGTCCACCCGCAGGTAGAACCCGGAAGCGGTACCTCTGTCGTTGTGGATGATTGTACTTCCGGCGGGCACCTGGGCCTGGATACGGTTACTCTCCGGCATCGTGCGGCCCCGGTGGGCGAACCGCCCTCGGATGCGGGCCAGCGCCTCGGCATCCTCCACCAACTCCAGGCCGAAGTAGGCGGCGATGGTCTGACGGGTCAGGTCATCCTCCGTGGGCCCCAGCCCGCCAGTGATGATGACTATGTCGGCCGCATCCAGCGCGGTGCGCAGCGCACGCTGGATGGCCTCTGCATCGTCCTCCACCGTCAGGTGGAGGATCACGTCCAGCGACACCATCGCCAGTCGCCGGGAGATGACCTGGGAATTGGTGTCCAGCCGGTAGCCGCAGGTCAGTTCGTCGCCGATAGCGAGAATGGCTGCTTTCATCTAGCCACCTCCCGCGCCACCCGCCGCCCCATCTCCACCGCGTAGTTGGTGCCCCGGTCCCAGGGGTAGACCTGGCTCATGTTCGCCATCCACAGTCCGGGGATGGGCGTTCTCAGCGGCGGAATGTTGCGCGAGTGGTGGAGGGTGGGGACCGGCTGAGCATACTCTTCGGTGAACATCCAACTGGCACGCACCCAGTCAGGGCGGAAATCGGGATTGATCTTGACCAGGCCCGGCAGGTAGGTCTCCAGCAGCCGTTCCTTGCTGTAGCGGAAGTAGGGATGGTCGGGCGGGAGGTAGTCGCCGCAGTAGACCAGGTGGTCGCCGCCATAACGCTCCGGGCTGACGTAGTTGGTGTGCTCGACCAGCCCCATGAAGGGGAACCCGTCTCCCTTGGGCAGGTTGATCCAGTAGTGGCCTTTGGTCAGGCGGTGCCTGAGGGCCAGGATGAGCACCACCGCACCCATTAACTTGAGCCGGGCCAATTTCGCGGCATAGTCGGAGGGGAGATCGGGGGCCAATTGTAGCATCGTCTGAGGGGAGCAGGTGACGATGACCCGCCCGTGCTCGGCGACGCCCGCCGTCGTCTCCAGCCGCAGGCGGCCATCGGCGGTGGGGCGGACGGCCCGCACCGCCGTCCCCAGCCGTACCTCTCCGCCTTGCGCCCGCACCCGCTCGACCAGCAGGTCGGCGAAGCCCTGGAACCCGCCGACGAAGTAACCAAGGCTGGCAGTGCGCTTATACAACCTGGCCCACATCCAGGCCATGTTCACGTCCCGGTAGTACTCCTCGCCGAACTTACTGATGAGCAGCGGCTTCCACATCACGTCGTAGGCCCGCTCGCCGACGGTCCGGCGCATCCATTCATCGGCCGTAACGCGCTCCAGCGGTCGCCAGTTCCTGGTCAGAATCAGATAGACACCTACCAGCCCGGCCCGCAGACGGTCCATCAGCGGCAGCGGGGTAAACTGAAGCGTCCGAACAGCACGGTGCAGCGGCGGCCAAGGGATAAACTGGAGCAGGGGAACAGGACTGTCCATCGGGTAGAGCCGGCCCTGGTGGTAGATGGAGGTAGTGGGGCGAGGGAAGAAGACCTGGTCGCAGGCCCCCAATTCGTCAATCAGACGGATTACGTCGTCGTCGGAGGCAAACCAGTGGTGGTAGAAACGATCAAGATGCCACTCCCACCGCTCGTCGCGGAAGCCGGCTGCCAGCCCTCCGGCGTAGGGACGTGCCTCGTAGATGGTGACGGCGTGGCCCTGTTTCGTCAGATCGTAGGCTGCCGTCAGGCCAGTGATACCCGCGCCAATGATGCCGATGTCCATCATTTGACAACTTCTCACTTTACCGCTATGATAGATTTTACATGACTACCCAGGCATCGTCATTCTGAGCGACCGAAGGGAGCGAAGAATCTCGCGTTGGCAATGATTTGACACTCAAAGAACGAGATTCCTCGTCCCTTCGGCTACGCTCAGGGCAAGCCGCTACGCTCCTCGGAATGACGCATCACGGGCAGCCTGAGTAATAACAATTTTACATTATAAGGTTGCAGTGGAGGGCCGCAAAATGGAAACTGCTACTACACCGCTAATACTTCAGAACCGCAGCCTGACACGCGGGCAGGTATGGGTAGACGTCCGCGTCCAGGCCGAACTCAACGTATCCGCGTTTGTGGCACGCCAGAAGGTGACAGGCTACGTACTAGACCACGTGAGTGATCACATGGGGGGCGATGAACCAAGCCTGGTAATAGACGGCGAACGGTTTCTATGGCGTGTGCCAGTCTATCTTTCCGTGTTACCTCATGGGAGGTTAGGCCAGGTCGGCACCGTTGACGTGGATGCTCAAACTGGTCAACTCCTGGTGACCAAAGAACTCATCGAGGAGCTACAACACCATGCCCAGGCGCTTGTTGAGCGTGCCACTTCATAGCATGAGGCAAGCGGCTGATTGCCTTGCTGCCTGTGCAGCAATGGTGTTAAACCATCTTGGCCGCCCTGCGGACTACGATCAATCTTCGATAATGCCCCCATTCAAATCGCCAAGGGCGACTTCTGGCTGGCCTGGTTAGAGATGAGCAACCGCTATGCCCTTATCTCCCTGCCGTGAGCAGGCAGGCCCCAAATCCCAAACCCCAATGACCAAATCCCAATGGCCGCTACGCCGGGGACGTGTCCAGGCGGCGGATGGCCTCCTTCAGCGCCAGCACCGATTGCTCGAACTGCTCCAGGTCGGCTGGGTCGGAGAAGGCGCGGGCAAGGGAAAAGTTAGGCCACTTGCCAAGGGCATCGTCTGGGAGTGTCCGAAATCCGCGGATTCTGCGCAGGGCGGCAATCCACTCTTCCAACAAAGAGTCAGGCACCCGCCCATGAGCCCATCCCAGGTTGAATTGAATCTTACCGGTGGTGAAAACTGTGAACGCTGAGATGACTGACTCGTCTCGCAGCAAGTGGAAGGTGTAGGAGCCGTAGACCTTGCCCGTCCCCTACCACACTTTATCCGCCTCCTGCTCGGCGAACTCCAGCAAGTCGCGCATCACCTGCATCACCTCAGGAGGGTTATCCATCTCGGCTTTCTGAAAGAAACTCGCGGCGTCCCACCGCTTGTGCCTTATCGTTACTGCGGGCTTTCGAGTTGTCATCCCCACCAGTTGCGGCACCAGCAGTTCGGTCCGGTCGTCGGCGAAGTAGCGCATCTCCAGCCCGTAGATGTTGAAGCCTGCCGGTCCGCTGGCGTTCAGATACTGGATCATCCGCCGCAGTTCGTCGCTTGCCTCGTCCACGGCGATGATGAGACGAAACGTCCCCTGCTGCAGCGTCTCCACTACGCTGGTGCGGAACTCCTCTTCCGACCAGTCCTCTACGGAGCCCTCCTCCAGTCGCTGGCGCATCAACTCCGCCAACGGCTGCCCTTCCCGGCGCTGGACGATACCGTCAAACTCGTCGTAGGGCATCTGCCACAGGTAGGCGGCGTATTCCAGCACCTGGCCGATGACCTTGCGGCGGATGTCAGAATTGGTGGCCAGTTTGCACTCCACGATAGTGATGTCCCCCGCCTCGTCCACGCCAATCAGACCGGTGTTGCCCGAGCCCGGCAGGCCGGCCTCCTTGATGAACAGTCGTGGGCCGATGGTCCCCTCCCCCAGGTCCTCGATGGGGATCAGGTCGGGCGACTCGTACAGGAGCCGCTATAAGTGGGCTTCATCCCGGTAGTTGCGGTCCACCACCTTTCTCCATCGCCCCTCTGTCTCTCCTCTGGCACGCATCGCGATCTTCATCGTTCCCCCCTCTCAGACTTCAGACCCTGGACTTCGAACTTCGGACTTTGGACTTCCTGGACTTCAGCCTTCCGCCAGCGTCTGCTTCAGGTCCGACTTGCCGAGACCGCTGCGCCACATAAACCACAGCCCGGCGAAGGTCTCCGTACACCACAAGACGGCGTGCAGCAACGTCTGGTAACTGATGGCTGCGTTCTGGGCAACGCCGACACGGGTCAACACCAGGATGGCTGGAGCGTCGAAGGTGCCCAGGTTACCCGGCCCCGACGGCAGCGCCGTGCCCAGATTGGCCGCACTACTCATCAAAAGGAGGTGGTGCAGGTCAACGCCAAAGTCGAACGAGTTCATCAGCAGGCGATAACTGAACGTCTCGGCCGTCCACACGGCGATGGAGAAAATCAGAACCAGGGTCAGCGTCAGGACGGACCTGATGGAGGCGAAGCCACGGATGAAGCGCCCGGCGACGTCACGCAGTCGCGGGCGGAAACGCTGCGGGGTGAGGCGGGCGATGAGCCACTCTGCCAGGCGCTGGATAGGGACGGGCCACAACACCATCGCGTAGACCAGCGCCAACGCAGCGCCGAAAACCGCCACTGCTGCCCACACGATGTAGCGCAGGTAAGCGGGGAGGCCTCCGATGAGGGCCGCCAGGATGAGGAACAGGATCATCGTCAGCCCGTCGAAGACGCGCTCGACCAGGATGGAGGCCAGCCCGGCGGCGGCGGGAACTCCGTTGCGCTGCCGCAGCAGCAACACACGCACGATCTCGCCAGTGCGGAAAGGGTAGACGTTGTTCGCCCCCCGGCCCATGGCCATCGTCGGCAGGAGTTCTCGCAGGGGGATGCGCCGCTCGGAGGAGAGAAGTGCCTGCCATCGGGCGGTACGGGCCACCAGCGCGAAGAGGTATAGCGCCACCGCCGGCACGATCCACAGATAGTGAGCCTGCCTGAAGGCCCGCCAGACCTCCGCCGGCTGCAGGTTCTGGATGACGATGTACAGGCATACGCCGCTCACCAGCAGACCGAGGATGACTCTCCAGTTGACGCGGCGTAATTGGTCATTGTTCATTGGTCATTGTTCACTTGTTGTCGCTGTCGCAGCGCTTCATAGAGCACCACCGATCCCGCCACGGCTGCGTTGAGCGAAGTCACCTGGCCAAGCATGGGCAGTCGCAACAAAAAGTCGCAGCGCTCCCGCACCAGCCGCCGCAGCCCCCTCCCCTCGCTGCCTACCACCAGCGCCAGCGGGCCGCTCAGATCAGCCTGGTCGTATCGCTGTGCGCCGCGTACCGCCTCCAACCCGGCCACCCACACGCCGAGCGCCTTGAGCCTGCCGATGGCATCCACCAGATTGGTCACCTGTGCCACCAGCAAGTGCTCCACCGCGCCCGCCGAAGCGTGGACCACCGCCTGCGTGACGCTCACCGCCCGCCGCCGCTGGATCACCACCCCGTGCACGCCCACGGCTTCGGCCGTGCGCAGCAGACTCCCCACGTTCTGGGGGTCTTGCAGCAGATCGAGCAGCAGGAGCAAGACCGCTTCGCGGCGAGACCGGGCCGCAGCCAGGATGTCGTCGAGCGAACTGTAGGGATACTCGCTCGTCTCCAACGCCACGCCCTGGTGGTGGACGTTGCCGAGCCGGTCCAGATTGCGCCGCTCGGTGCGGGTCACCGGCACCCCGGTCTGCTCGGCCAGGAAGACAATCTGGCCGACGACGTCCGTTTGCCGGACACCTTCGGCCAGTATCAGTTTGTAGGGCTCGCGCCGCCCGGCCCGCAGCGACTCGCAGACCGCGTTCCGGCCGTAGATGATTTCCCTCATCCCCCCCCGCGCTCCACCTGCCACGTCGACCCCTCGGGCCGGTCCTCGACCACGATGCCAAGTTCCGTCAGTCGTCGGCGCAGCGCATCCGCCTGGTCCCAGTCTTTGGTCTCGCGATATCGCTGCCGGATGTCTAAAATAATGTCCATCAGCCCCTCAACCAACTCACCGCCGATCTCCTGGGTCAGATCATCGGGGATAATGCCCAGCACCTGCCCGCCCAACCGGCGGTAAAGACCATCTATCGCCCCTAGCGTGCCCCGGCTCACCGGCTGCCCCGAAGCCAGCAGCGCGTTCACTTCCTTGCTCAGGTCAAAAAGGGAGGCAATGGCTCTGGGCGTATTAAAATCGTCGTCCATCGCCTCCAAGAACGCATCGCGATGAGTATCAAGATCGGCGATGTAAGAAAGATCGGTCGTACCAGACGGCATCGCATGCTCCACCCGCATCCGCAGTGCGCGCACGGTGTTATGCAGCCGCTCGACCCCGCGCGCGGCGGCCAATAGAGCCTCGCGGCTGAAGTCCACCGGGGACCGGTAGTGGCTCGAGAGGACGAAGTAACGGATCGCCTCCGGGCTGTAGAGATTGAGCGCCTCCTTGATGGTGAGGAAGTTGCCCAGGCTCTTGCTCATCTTGACGCCGTTGACAGTCAGGGAGCCGACCAGAACCCAGTAGCGGGCGAAGGGCTTGCCAGTAGCAGCCTCCGTCTGGGCAATTTCGCACTCGTTGTGGGGGAAGATATTCTCCAGCCCACCACCGTGGATATCGAGCGTCTCACCCAGGTACTTGGTCGCCATCGCCGAGCACTCGATGTGCCAGCCGGGATAGCCCCAACCCCAGGGAGAGGGCCAGCGCAGAATATGTCCTGGCTCGGCGTGCTTCCACAGCGCGAAATCGGCCGGATGTCGCTTCTCCTCCCGCACCGCCACCCGCGCACCCGGCTCCAGTTCCTCGACCTTGCGCCCGGAAAGTTTGCCGTACCCGGTGAACTTCTCCACCGAAAAGTAGACGTCACCTTCTTCCGTCTCGTAGGCATACCCCTTCTCCAGGAGCGTCTTGACCATCTCAATCTGCTCGGGGATGTGGCCACTGGCGCGCGGGGAGATGTTGGGGCGCACCACTCCCAGCGCATCCATATCCTCGAAGTAGGAACGGGTGTAGGTCTCCACCAGTTCCATTGGCTCTACCCGCTCCCGCCGCGCTCCCTTAAGGATGCGGTCCTCGCCAGTATCCAGGATATGCCCCACGTCGGTGATGTTCTGGACGTAGCGAACTTTGTAGCCCAGGTAGCGCAGGTAACGCGCGACGACGTCCATCGCCACGTACGTTTTGGCGTGGCCCAGGTGGGCGCAGTCTTGTACCGTCGGGCCACAGACGTACATCCCCACTCGCCCCCTCTCCAGTGGTTTAAAGGGCTCTTTCTTGCGGGTCAGATAGTTGAAGATTTGCAATCCCATGCGTTATCCTCTACCGGCCCTCACCTCGACAACCGGGCGAAAAGCATGCGACCGGCTGCCGTCTGCAGCACCTTAGTCACTACGACCTCCACTTTTCGGTTGATGTGGGGTTCCCCATCCTCCACCACGACCATGGTACCGTCGTCCAGATACCCTACACCCTGGCCGGCCTCTTTCCCCTCCTGGATAATCTTAACGGTGAACGATTCGCCTGGGAGAAAGACGGCCTTGACAGCGTTGGCCAGTTCGTTAATATTGAGCACTCTCACGCCCTGCAACTCGGCCACGCGATTGAGGTTATAATCGTTAGTGACGATGGCACAGTGCAGTTGCTTGGCCAACAACACCAACTTATCGTCCACCTCTCGCACGCCCTCGATGTTCATATCGGTGACACGTACCGGTGTGGTGGATTCGCTCTGGAGCCGGCGCAGCATGTCCAGCCCGCGGCGCCCCCGGTTGCGACGCAGGGCATTAGGAGAATCGGCGATGTGTTGCAGTTCATTGAGCACAAAGCGCGGCACCAGCATCTCACCCTCGATGAACCCGGTATGGCTGATATCGGCAATGCGCCCGTCAATGATGACGCTGGTATCCAGGAGAACGGGCCGACGCCCGTCGTCCCCCTTGTCTGAGCTCTCGCGGCGCCCTGGCAGTCGCCCGCGGATCGCGTTAAAGATGTCGCGCTGGCGGGTGCTCATCACCAGCACCCCCAAATAGCCGAAAAGGACAGCGGCGACGAAGGGCAGAATCTGGCCGAAAGGTGATGGGAGCGATGAAAGTGGAAACGCGAGCAAGGCGGCCACAACCAGACCGATGATCAATCCAAGAGTGGCAGCCAGCAATTGATGTGCCGGCACCTGGCGGATGCGCTTACGCAGGGCCACGAAAGGCCGCACCGTCACGTAGGGCGTCAGCACCAGGCCAACCAGTGCACCGACGAGCAGAAAGATCGCTGCATACTGGTAAGGGGCCCCCCCCAATTGGGCTGCTACGTAGAGGCCCAGAAAGACTGCCCCGGTAGCCACCAGGATCATGCCTACGATACGAGAAATAAACTCCGCACTCATAAATACCCTCCTACTGCGATAAGACCTGGCCCGCGAAGCCGACACGAAAACAGGTGAGCACCAACAGGGCCCTCACCTGCCATAAGACACCCCACGCGACCTGGCACTGGCGCGCCTGGGTGCGGTCCTCGTCTTTGTGTCAGACGACTTCGCGGTACAAATGGATAAGATGATAAATACACGCAAGTGAACCGCACGACAGGTGATAAGGGACCCTCACCGATAAGACCAAGTATCCATATCTTAGCACATTCACCGCCAAAAGTCAACGGCGGGTCACCCGGCCTGTACCTGAGACACCGTTGCGCGAGGAGGATGGGGATCTCTGCAGCGATTGCTCCGTCGCCTGGCCCACCCAGGGACAATAGGCAATTTCCCATTATTGGGTTATAATATCAGGTATGCTTGAAATCTACGCAAGGGGTAACTACCCAGCCTACCCTCCCGCAGGTTACAATTGACCGCACTTACAAGCTCGAATGGCCGGTTGGGACGCGCTCTTGCGTCGAAAACCTGCCCGAACCTGCGGGAGGGTGAGCAGTAACATCTGGGGGCGATAATGGCGGATAGTCCAAGAAGGCTAAACTCATCTCGCTTTTTGGCGATAGGGGGCTTACTGCTCGCTTGCGTTGGGCTGGAATACTGCCTACATGTAGTTTATGGGATGACCAGCGGTTACCCCCATTTGTTCTATGCTCCCATCGTTGTGGCCGCCCTTTGGTGGGGCTTAAGGGGCGGGCTTCTCGTAAGTTTGTTCTTAGGTCTAATGCACGCAGTCTCCTATTCTCCCGGTATTGATGAAGTTATTTTGATCAGATGCCTGACGTTTGTTGCCGTAGGCTTTGCGACGGGGATAATAAGTGACAGGCGTAAGCAGGCGGGGGAGGTGCTGCGAGATAGCGAGGAGCAATATCGCAACCTGGTTGAGCGGGCGAATGACGGTATTACCACTGTTCAGGACACACTGCTCAAATATGCCAACCAGCGTCTTGCAGAAATAGTCGGCTACACCGTTGAGGAGATGATTAACACTCCGTTTACCGCTTATATCCATCCCGACGAACTTCCCAAAGTGGTTGACTACTACGAGCGGCGTATGGCAGGCGAGGATGTCACACCAGTATACGAGACAGCGCTCAGGCACAGGGATGGCAGGAGGATAGAAGTTGAATTCAACGCTGGCATAACCACATATCAGGGAAAACCCGCCGACTTCGTGTTCATCCGGGACATTACCGCGCGCAAGCGGGCCGAAGAACGGCTGCGCACCCGCGAGCGCTTCCTGGAGTGCCTCTCGGAGGTGTCCCAGCAACTGCTGCGGGCGAGTGACATCGCTGAGGCACTCCCCGCTGCCCTGCACCGCCTGGGCGAGACGGCCGAGGTCAGCCGAGTGTATCTCTTCGAGAACCACCCTGGCCCGGAGGGGGAACTCCTCTGCAGCCGGCGCTACGAGTGGTGCACGCCAGAGTTCGAACCGCAAATAGATAGCCCAGAACTGCAGAACTTCCCCTACGTCGCCAGAGGCTTCGCCCGTTGGGTGGAGACCCTGGCACGCGGCGAGGTCATCGCCGGTGCAGTCGCTGACTTTCCGGCAGAAGAACGGGCAGTGCTCGCAGCCCAAGACATC
>DAOUEC010000121.1:0-2568 GCA_034430655.1 Anaerolineae bacterium | reverse complement strand
CAAGCCGACCTGGAGGTTCTGTGCCCCTTTGCCAACCTGGCAGCAATGGCCATTGATAGTGCACGGCTTTTCAACGAACTTCTGTGTGCCAGATCCGAGGTCCAGCGGAAGGCACATGAACTCCAGGAACTGTTGATCCAGACCATAAATATCCAGGAAGACGAGCGCCGTCGCATTGCAGCCGATATTCACGACCAGGTGGTTTCGCGGATCGTGGGAGCGCTGTACGAGGTGGAGACCTGTGTTCAACTCCACCAACGCTCGGAAAACCTCAACGAGCAACTGCAACTGCTTATGAATTTTGACTTATTAATCGGGTGATAGGCTCTGTTCGTCCAGGCCCGCCCGACGTTGGAAAACGTCGGGCTAGTTCGAGTGAAAGCCCGCTGAACCGGGCTCTGGAACCCACTTCCAGCGGGTTTCCGGCACTAGGCGGGGGTTTTCCGAACCCCCGGCGAGAACGCGGCACCTTGACTTTATACCCGTTTAATTTGTCAAAGTTCATAATTTGACAATGGCACATTACGGTGGTGCGTTTGCGGTAGGTACCACCTTCTGTCGTTTCAGTCGGCTCTTGCGTGAGCGAGTACGGTTAACGAAATGTTCAGCGACCAACGTTACTGCCTCTTCGGGCGTAAGCTGCGGCAAAGGCATAGCGGCACGCAACAAGACCCGGATGTTGGCCATCGACAGTGCTGGCAGCACTTCCACCGCGAACTGTTGGGCCAGGGTTGGGTCACGGGTGTACTCTTTGGCCCATTCCCACTTAATTTGGGCCGCGAACCAAACAGCCAGGATGACCAAAGCCAGATGATGTTCCCAACCGCGATACCTTCGAGCCTCCAACTCATCCCAGCCTGCTTCCGACTTGGCGTCTTGATTGGTGCGCTCGACGAAGTAGCGCTGACACTTGAGCCACGCCAGGTATTCCAGAGAGGCGTCAGCCGGGGCATTGCTCAGCGAATAGTTGTGACGCTTCTTAGCCTCGCGCCGTATCACCAACCATTCCTCGACTGGCTCCGGCTCCCCCTCACGCAGCGTCCAGACTCGCCGCGCGGCGAAGGGGTCGTCCAGTTCACCTCGTTCAATGGTGCGCACTCGGATGCGTGTCCACATGGTATCGGCACGCCGGGCGACTTGATGAGCTTTGAACGGCTTGACGCCATTGAGCACTCGCAAGCGGGTGGGCTTGGGTCCCCGGCGCCCAGGCGGGCGCTCTGGCACTCCGAGCACCGGTTTCTCCAGGTAGACCTGGGTAGTGCATGGGACATCGGCCATATAGATGATCTGCTCCCCGTCCATCTTATCCCGCAACCAAGTGCTCCGCCCGTACAAATCGTCGCAGGCCACGGCTTCGAAAGGCAGTCCATTGGCTTTGACCCGCTGGATCATTTTCCAGCCCAGTTCGATCTTGGTTTCAAACTTCCGCTCTGGCGGGATGCCCACTCGCTGGCGCAACTCGGCCATTTCGGAAGTAAACCAGTGCTCTTGCAGGTACAGTTCCCCATCCACCCAGGCCCATACCGGTCGGTTGAAATAGGTCAAGTTCGCGTAGGCCAGGAGGGTGCCGACTTGACTCATATCCACTTTACCCAACCGCCCGTTGTGTTGCCGCCCGGCGCCGGCCGATTTGTCCCCTGCCTTCTCGTCAGCACTCTCATCCAAGATCACCACGCCCCCTCGCTTCAGGTCAGGCGTGGTCTTGATCTCCTGTTGCACCTGTTCCATCACCACTCGCGCCGACCACGGGGAGTTCGACATGAAGTGTTGAATGTTCTCCCCTGCCACGCCCGCCGCACGCCCAATATTGGTATAGTTGCGCTTGGTCTCCATACGCAGCAGGCAGCTCAGATAGTGGTCAGCATACTCTCCAGTGTTGCGGGTCTTGGTCTTGAAGCACTCATAGTAGCGCCGCCAAAAGTGGTGCAAACGCTCAGGCAGCTCCCGACTGAAATCAGGCGACAGCCCCCAGCGTTGAGGGGCGAACACGCTGTTGCTCTTGACGCCCCGCGTCCTCTCTGGTTGCGCTGCTTGCTCTTCGTCCTCGGTTGTTACACGCGGACGCCGAAATGGCGGCCTTCCATGCCGCTGACGTCGGTGACGGCAGTGGGAACGAGGAGGCGGCCAAGGCATCCCGCGGCGGGCTTGATAGGCCACCAGTGCAGCCAGATCCTCTACCAAGAACCAAACTGTCCGACAGGGTGTCTCTTGCACTGGCAGCAGGTCAAGAGTGCCGGTGACCCACTGCCCTATCCACACCAAGAGGAGTATAATGAGCCAGAGACGGCCATGCATAGTAGGCCTCCTTTGTCCAAGGTGATGCCTACTAGCGTGGCCGCTCTCATCTGTTTTGTCAAGGTCCTACGCTACGCCGGGAAAAGCTCTCGGCTAATGTGCCATTGTCAAATTACTCAGCCCGCTATTGTTGGGAGTTGCGCGGTCTCTACCACGTGTGCGGCGGCTTGACAAAGTGAAGGCTCTATGCTATCTTGCGTTGGACAATGGGCAACAGCAGCATGGAGGACAGAATGGTTTCCGAGCTCACCGTCATTGGCATTGACCTGGGCG
>DAOUEC010000120.1:0-58483 GCA_034430655.1 Anaerolineae bacterium | reverse complement strand
CGAAACGGCCTGTTTTCGTGCCCGGGATGAATCTGGACACTCGATTTGGTCTGAAATTCAGGTCTGGCTGGCAAGATTTGCCCTGAATCGCAGGAAAACCGCTCCTTGGAAACCCAAAATGGCCTTAAGTTATGAGGCATGGATTCGGTGTTCTTTCACGTGGCCAACGTTGACTTTCTATGTTGACTTTCTTAGGAGGATGCATCCCTTCCTCCCGAACCAACGCGATGTTGGCACGTTTCTTGCAACTCAAGTAAAGTGAACCTGGATTCATATAAAGACAAACCCTTGACTAACAGTGTCTCTTGGACTGAATTCGATGCCAACATCCAGAGTCTTTGTCTGTTCTGTTCATTGTCTGTTCCTGTTCAAAGGAATAGGCCAATGAAGGACAGAGGTGGCGGCTTTACGCTACTTGAAGGAAGGACCTCAGTATGGAATCTGTAATTTGGAAGCCGTGGTCGTGGCTGGTCTTCCCTGCACTGGAGGCCTGGGAGTATGTCCTCCTGGTGTTCTATGCACTGCTGGCCTTGGTGCTCCTCATCTGCTTCCGCCGGGATTTCACCAGACTAACCCGGCATCGTCTTCTCCTGTTTGCAGGCTTGCTGGCAGCTCCGCTGCTCGTCAACCACTTGCTGGTGCTGAGTTTTTCTGCGCCCAATCTTCTGCCTCCCCCAAATGTTCCTGTCAAACCCCCTCAGCCGCTTGTGCCACTGCTGGGAGCTCTGCCGATTCTTGCTGCTGGCGCGTGGCTCGGCGCCGGGCCAGCGTTGTTGGTGGGATTGGTCAGCGGCATCTTGCGTGCCGATACGACAATCTGCGGTATCGCTGAGCCATTTCATCTCGCCTTCTTTGGTTTCTTGATTGGACTCCTTCTGCGCCAAGACTACCGTGGAAGATTGCCACTTATCGCACGCCAGCCTCTCGTCGCGGCCATGGTGATGACTCCGTTCGCAATGCTACTGTTGCTACTCTCGGTCTTCGCGCATGTGGCCGCTTCGGGTTTGTCAGGGTTCGATTACGCGGTGACGCTGACGAAGGCCTACTTCGGCCCTGCAGTGGTGGAAAGCCTGGCAGCGGCAATTGTTGTCCAGACTCTCTACCTGTTCTTCCCACGTCTCCGTCCTATCCGCGTGGCGCGCCGATCTCCTCCCTACATCCGCAGCGTGAATCGCAGACTGCTTTTCCTGTTTGTGCCTCTGATATTGATTATGACCTGCGTGCTGGTTTACGCTGTGACAGTGACAACTCTCCGTATGGCGACATTGGAAGTGGTGAATGAGATGACACAGGATGCTATCAGCGCCGCCGAAGAGATCCCCTATTTCATCTACACCGGCCAGGGGCTGCTGACGGAGTTCGCCAATGATGAGCGGTTGTGGCACGGTGATCCGCTCACGTTGGAAGCCCGCCTACGCAGCGATGTCCAAACTATGGCCTTTTTCGATCAGTTGATGTTGTTTGACCCGGATGGCCAGCTCCTGGTGATGTATCCTCCGGCGCCAACGGGTGACCCGGAACTGACAGCCCAGGAGGAGATGCTTTTGCAGCGAGTGCTTGAGCATGGGGCGACCCAGATCAGTTCCGCACACCGCTCACATCGAGGTGGACCCCTCTTGTCGTTTCTGGCACCGGTGGGGCCGACGGGGAACGGCACGCGCTTCAAGGCGCTGCTTGGACGCACCCATCTCGATGTCAATCCCATGATCAACCGCATACTGACCAGTCTGCAGTGGACTGGCGGCCAGGGTGAGGGATTCATAGTGGATTCAGAAGGGCGCATTGTCTCTCACTCAGATTCCAGCATGCTCCTTACTGAATGGCGATTGGATGAGGACCGTCCCCGCATCGCCACAGTGCCGCGCGGTCAGGCTTATGAGAGTCTCGATCCCGTACGCAACACGCGCCAGTGGATCTATTACTTGCCGGTAGAGGGGTGCCGCTGGGCAGTTGTGATCCGTCTTCCCTACGCAGTCGTGCTGAAGCAGGCCCAGGAGGTTGCCACCCCGCTGCTTCTCCTTCAGCTTCTTTTCGGGAGCGGATTGGTGGTCGTCATGTCCGTGGTCATCGGTTTTGTGACACGTCCGCTCAAGCAGTTGGCCGGCGCCGCCGATCGCATCGCCGGGGGAGATCTCACACAGCCGGTGCAAGTGAGCGGCGAAGACGAAGTAGGACGGGTAGGGGATGCTTTTGAGGACATGCGTGTACGGTTAAAAGACCGTATGGAGGACATCTCACTGCTGCTTGCGATCAGCCAGGCGGTCTCGGCGACGCTGGAGTTGTCCAGGGGAGTGCCGTTTGTTCTTGAGGGGGCGTTAAGGGCGACCAGGGCTCAGGTAGCCCGCATTGTTCTCCTTACGGCCGGCGGCGAACCGCAAATGGTAATGTCAAGGGGAGAGCCGAGTGAGGGATTGGAGGCGCTAGATCGGTCATTGGCTGCAGCAGCCAATGACCGGCAACGTCCCGTGATCGTGGAGAACCTGGCTCGGGCCAGAACACTGGCCGATCCCGAGACACTCAACGGGCCGATCAAAGCCGTCATTGCGCTGCCTGTGCGTACGAAAGACCAGACATTGGCTGTGATATGGATTGGGTGCGGAGAGGTTCGGCACTTCGATGACTTGGAGGTAGATTTCCTATCCATGCTGGCCGGTCAGACGGCCGTGGTGATGGAGAATAGTCGCCTTTTCCAAGCCGCCGAGGGTGGGCGGCGGCGGCTGGCAGCAATCCTTGACAGCACCACGGACGCTGTTCTGGTCACTGATCAGCAGAATCGAATACTGTTGGCCAACCCGGCTGCTGAACGGGCCTTTGATATCGCAGCCGATGCCGTTTTGGGGCAAAAGATGGAGAGGGCCGGGTTAGCCCCTGCGCTGGTACAAGCCCTTGAGGTGACTTCATCTCCAGACGAAGCGTTGACCGAGGAGATCTCTCTGCCCAGTGGTCGGACGCTGTACGTCAACGTCTCGACGATCTTGGGCGCTGACGGTGAACGGATTGGCCGTGTCGCTGTGATGCACGACATCACCTATTTCAAGGAGCTGGATGAGATGAAGTCGGAGTTCCTATCTACGGTTTCGCATGACTTGCGTGCACCGCTGATGTTTATGCGCGGCTATGCGAGCATGCTCCTGACAGTGGACAGTCTCAGCGACGAGGAGCGCGAGTACGTCGAGAATATCTTATGCGGTGTTGAACAAATCAATGAACTGGTTGGCGATTTGCTTGATCTAGGACGCATTGAGGCCGGCGTAGGATTGGAGCGCGTACCCTGCCACCTGCGGGGGGTTCTGATTGAGGCAATGGACAGCATGCGAGCCCAGGCGGCCGTCAAAGAGATCACACTGCGGATGGAGCCAGTCGAGAGTGCGGTGATCGTCGCTGGTGACGCAGCATTGCTACGCCGAGCGGTCACCAATCTGGTGGATAACGCGATCAAGTACACTCCCAGTGGTGGCGTCGTGACGGTAGGGTTATCAGTACGCACGGACGGCGAAGGGGACCGGGCGGTGATCCGCGTCGCCGACACGGGCATCGGCGTTGCGCCAGATGATCAAATGCGGCTGTTTGAGAAATTCCACCGCATCAGGCGACGCGACACACCGGACGTATCGGGGACTGGCTTGGGGCTTGCCATTGTCAAGTCCATCGTCGAACGGCACGAGGGGAAAGTGTGGGTAGATAGTGAGTTGCATGAGGGAAGCACATTCTATATCAGTTTACCCTTGAGCAGGGACGAGTTACCTGAGAGTGAGGTTTTACATTTTTCTGGAAGCCGCTTGACCTGATGAAAGGATGGAAAGCATGATGATCACGAATCTCCAAATTGCGATGTCAGGATGTTTGTTCTTACTAGGCTTATGCTCGTGCATAGCAGGGCTCTGGACTATTTTGTCCAGGCAGTATCAACAAGTGCTAAAGAGCATTTCGGCCCAGTCGGCGAAGGTCAGCAGCAAGGCCGTCACTGATGCCGGGCTGGCACCTCTAATAGAGGCTTTATCTGGGCTAGTCAAGGCCGTAGATCAACTAATCCGCACGTCCGTTGGCGTTGGGGTATTTCTCTGCCTGGTTGGGGTAATGCTCTGCTTGGTGGCCTTCTGGATCCTTCCTGGGCTGTGAGGAGAGGGACAATGTTCGATCATAGGGCGCAAGAAAACAGGGGTAGTTCGGCGGGTCTTCCCCACTCCCTTGATCAGCCGCTTTTGTATCAATACCTGCAAGATATGCGAGATGATCCCCATTTGGCCGAAGTCAGCAGGCATTACGTGGCCCTCAAGGTAAGGACGGAGCCGGGCGAGGACGAGAAAGATGCCCTGGAAGCAGTGAAAGGTCTGGACAGGGTGGTGTTCCACGGGCATTTGGGGGCAGGCAAGACCACCTTGCTGCAGCGCCTGGCCCACAAGGGTGCCGAGGAAGCCCTTTCGCCAGGACGGGAAGCCCCGATCCCTTTCCTTGTCGATCTATCCCTGTTGCAAGACAACAAAGGGGTGAGGGACTTGCTGTTGGAGGCCTTTCGGTGCCATCAGCCAGCAGCCAGCGATGCGAGCTTGCGATCTATCCTAAACCAGCAAACGCCCCTTTTCCTGCTGGACAACCTGGACAGGGTTGCGGATAGCCGCCTCTTGGAGGAGTTGAGATCTTGGCTGGCATCTTGCACCCAGGAATGTCCTTCAGCCAGGATGGTCATTGCTTGCCGCACCCAAAGCCTGCCTGCACATCGATCCTGGCTAGGTCATATTCCAGCCTTGAACATCCTCGCGCTGAACGACGGTTCGATGGGACAATTCCTGCGGGAATATGCATCCGAAAAAAGATCGGCAGAACTGAACCTCGGGCTGAGAAAAGATGGCGCCCTGTGGGACCTGGCGCGCATTCCTCTTTTCCTTAGAGCGATCCTCAACTTAGCCGCGCCCTCTGGTGGGAAAGGCCCCTGGTGGAGCCGTAGCCGCGCCATCAAAGAAGGCATACGGATCGCCTTGGGTACGGCAGAGACAGGCCAGGTCGAGCAATGGCTGGAGAGCGAGGGCCGCGGGTTGGCTGAATTGGCTTTCGCCCTCCAACAAGCACGAACTGACAACATAGGGCGGCGAGGTTGCATTGAGATAATGGCCGAAGCCGGCCAGCGGATCGACGATGCCCTCCGCAGCGGCCTGCTGGTCTTGACGGAGGATGGCAAGCGGGTGAGTTTTCTTCACGCTCTAGTGCAAGACTTCTTTGCCGCTCTGACGCTCAGGCAAAGGTTGAAGGATGACCTGGACGTAGGCCAACTCGTTCAGGACCAGAGCGTGCGAGAGAGATGGCAGGGGCCTCTCCTTCAACTCTATGGCTTGGAATCCGACCGTCTGGGTCTGATCCGAAGGCTGCTAGATACCCAGGCTGGATACGAAGTGGTCCGCTTAGCCGCACGATGTCTGATCAGCAACGAGGATCAGCAAGGGTTGTGGGAACAAGTAAGGCGGCTAATGAAGATGTACCTTCCCAAGACCACCGTCTATCAATTGGGCATAGCCTTAAAGGAATTGGGGGCGATCGAGGGGGCCACCATAGCCCTGAACGCATTGACCGTTAAATCCCCAGATGCTCTATTGCCGCCTATCTATCGGCATCTGATGCCAAGCACTGCCCTTTCCGCAGAAGGTTGGCAGCCCGGCAAAGTCATCCACCGCTACAACTTGGGCGTCATCCATCGGGAACTGGAGCGCGGCAGCGAAGCCGTAGCCGAGTTGCAAAGCGCCCTTCATGAGGCTGACCGGCTTTGTGCTGAGATATACTGTGAGCTGGGTCTAGCCCTCCAGAGGCAAGGTAATTATGAAGATGCCCTTGAGGCTTTTCATCAGGCTTTGAGCCGGCAACCTAAAGCAGGGGCATACCTCTACCAGGCTGGGGTCACTCTCAACCAGTTGGGACGCTACAAGGAGGCATTGGAAAAACTGAAACAAGCGCAGGCCCAGAACCCGGAGCAAGCAGACATATATCGGGAGATCGGCTATTCCTACCAGCAACAGCGCTGGTATAGTGAGGCTTTGGGTGTGCTCGAACAGGCCATCAAACTGGCCCCCAGAAACGGCTCGTTGTATCAAGAAGCCAGTGTCGTCTTAGCCAGGCAAGGTCAATATGAGCAATCTATCGCCTATCTAAAGCACGCCTTAACTCTGCAACCCGACCAAGTCCCTTGGCACGACGAGTTGGGGACACTTTACGAGGCCGCAGAGCGCTGGAAAGAGGCCTGCCAGGAGTACGAGGAGGCTGTGGCGCTTGAGCCGACCAACGTAGCCTATTACCATCATCTCGGCTTAGCCAACCAGCGCATAGGACGGCATGGAGAGACCATCCGATGCCTGCGCCGCGCGGTGGAGCTTTCGCCCAATCAAGCTGAGTGGCAGGGTGACTTGGCCAAAGCTCTAAGTTGGCAAGGGGAACACGTCGAGGCGCTGAGCGGATACCGAACAGCGTTAGCCCTCGATTCCCACAGGGCCGATTATCACTACGGCGCAGGATGTTCGCTCTATCATTTGGGGGAATATGGTGAAGCCTTAGCGGAGCTAGAGGAGGCTATTGCCTTGGTCCCTAGCCACGCAGAAGCCCATAACCAGAAGGGGATGATTTATGAGGTTCAAGGGCGAATGAAGGAGGCCCTTGACGAGTATCTCCTGGCGTGTGCCCTGGAGCCCGACCAGGCTCTCTACTATCATAATTTGGGCGCGACGTATGGTCGCCTAAGCGACCACGATCGTGCCCTGGAGACGCTACAACATGCCATCCAACTGAAGCCTGACTACGGAGATGCGTATGGCCAACAGGGCAGGATCTACGAGAAGCTGGGCGCTTATGAGGATGCCTTGACCGCCTATGGAAAGGCTGTTCAATTGGAACCAAAGGTAGTGAAATATG
Organism: Anaerolineae bacterium; assembly: GCA_034430655.1. GTDB lineage: Bacteria > Chloroflexota > Anaerolineae > B4-G1 > B4-G1 > JAUWNP01. Next base: position 51,592 of record DAOUEC010000120.1, on the reverse strand, counting down.
GGCTCCGAGCAGGCATAATTTGCCGACGGCTAGGTCGCCACGAGGATGCTTTGGCTTTATTGGAAGCAACGCGCAGCCTTCATCCTCACAACCCGATGGTGCATTACCATTTGGGCTTGGCATACGCCCAGCAGGGCAAACAAGAAAAAGCTCTGGGCGCTTACCGACAAGCTGTGAGCCTCAATCCTCAAGAGCCTACCTTTCACGCCGTACTCGGCCTGGCCGCATATCGCCTGGGACGGCTTAATGAGGCCAAAGCCGAGACATTGCGAGCCTCGGAACTGAGCCCTGCCGATGCTGCTATCCGGGCCCAGTTGGGAAAGATAGCCGAGGCCGGGGAGAAACACGAGGAGGCCCTGGCCCAATACCGGCAAGCCATCGAATTGGCCCCCCAAGAGGTGGAGTACAGACGGAGGACGGCTTCCATCTACCAGCGGAAGGGGCTACACGATGAGGCCCTGGCCGAACTAAAGGCCGGTTTAGAGATAGCCCCTGAGGATGCGGCCCTGCACAATGCGGTCGGCAATATCTATGAGCACTACGAGGAATACGAGAAAGCCCTGCGGGAGTATGGTCAGGCCACAACATTGAACGCCTCGGAACCTCTGTATCATCTTAACAAGGGAGTGCTCCTGCGACGATCAGGACAGCACAGTGAAGCCATGGACGAGCTGAAGAGTGCCATCCGGCTGGACGAAGAATGTGCTATGGCCTACCACCAACTGGGAGCAATCTTTGAAGTGCAAGGCCAAGACCAAGAAGCAGTGGCTGCTTTCCGACGGGCTATGGAGCTTTCACCTCAGAGTCCAACCCCTTTCTATGACTACGGTAGAGCCTGTCAACGATTGGACAATCACGAGGAGGCAATCGTTGGCCTGCAGTGCGCTCTGGCGCTACAGCCGAATTGGGCCGAGGCCCACTATCACTTGGGTCAATCGTATCAGCAACGAGGCAATTTGACCGAGGCTTTGGAGCATTATGAAGAGGCTGCCAGGCTGGCCTCAGAAGAGGCTGCCTACAAGTGCGCGATTGGTCTGGTATTCAGACAGATGGGGAAGATGGGCGAGGCCATCGCTGCCTTGGAGGAGGCGATCAGTTTAGATCCCAGCGACCCGGTTTTACATGGCGAATTAGCCAGGGCGTTCGCCGATAAGGGTTGGCTGACAGAAGCCCTCAGCCAGTATCAGCGCGCGGCCGACCTGGCCCCTCACGAGGTTGCTTACCATCGCGACATAGGGGCCACATTGCGCCACCTAGGGGAATATGACCGGGCGATAGAGGTTCTCAGGAAGGCATTGACCCTGAAGCCCGACGATGCCCAAACGCACTACGAACTAGGCCGTACCTATCACGAATTGGATCGGCATCCCAAGGCCGTGACCGAATACGAGGAAGCGGCTAGTCTAGCGCCTGATCGGTCTCTCTACCACCGGCATCTTGCTGAAGCCCTGCACGAACTGGGCCAAGGAGATCGAGCGGTCCGCGTCCTGACGAAGGCCATCGCCTTGGATGCAGAGGAGCCCCAGACTCACTATCAACTGGGCGTCATATTCGAGGAACAGGGACGCTATGAGGAAGCCCTCACCGAGTACGGGCAGGCGTCGTCTTTGGCCCCCAATCAAGCAGTTTATCATCGTCAGGTTGGTCTGATGCTGTATCATGTGGGCCAATATGAGCAGGCTGCCCGTGTCCTGCGAGAAGCGACGGCTTTGGAGCCAGGTGATGCGGAGGCTCAGCACCTGCTGGGAAAGGCCTGCGAGCAACTGGGGCTTCACGACGATGCCCTGGCAGCGTTCCAGGAAGCGATCTCCTTGGAGCCGGAGGAGGCTATCCATTGTCGCGACATGGGCTTGCTGTACCACGAATTAGGTGAGGATGACAAGGCGATACAATTCTTGAGAAAGGTCATCTCCTTGAACCCGACCGATGTTGAGGCTCACTATACGCTGGGCACCATCTTCGAGGCCCAGGGGCACTGGGAGGACGCTCTGGCCGAGTATCGCCAGGCGGCCGACCTGAAGCCGGACGAATCGCTTTACCGACGGGCCTGCGGAGCAGTCTTGTGTAGGCTAGAGCGGTACGTCGAGGCCGCAGACGTCCTGGCCAAAGCCCTGGCCTTGGATCCATCAGATGCAGAAGCCCACTGGCAATTGGCGGCCACACTTGAGGCTCAGGGGCATTACGGGGAAGCATGTTCCGAATACAAAGAAGCCGCCGAGTTAAGCCCCGATGAGGTGCGCTATCAATTGCGGTTGGGCACTATCTGGCGAAAGATCGGACAGCAGGCTTGGACCCTGAGGCAGGCTGGCATCTCCGAGCAGGCCCCCTTGGCGGAGGATTATGATGGAGCCATCGCTGCCATACGGAGCGCTATGGCCTTGGGAGAGGAGTCGCCCGAGGCCCATGCAGAGCTAGGGGAACTCCTCGCCTTAAGTGGGCAACATGCAGAAGCCATCGCGCAACTTGAGAGGGCCATAGAAGCCGCTCCCTACGAAGCCTCTCATCACCGCGCGTTGGGGATAGCCTACCGATTGATGGGGAAACATCGGGATAGCATCCGGGAGCTGCGTAAGGCGGAGAGTTTGGAGCCAGATTGTGCAGAGACTCAATATGAATTGGCCCTAAGTCATAGGCAAGCAGGGCAAGCAGAGAAAGCCATGGCTGCTCTGGAGAAGGCTAGGCAATTGGATCCTACAAAAGCGTTGTATCACTATGTGCTCGGGCTGATGCTGCATGAGGCAGGGCAGAATCAGGAAGCCAGCGTCGTCTTGGGGCAGGCTGTAGGGCTGAAATCGGGCGTCGTCCCATGGCACAACACCTTGGGCGACATATATGCAGAACAGGGGCGGCCTCACTTGGCCCTGGAACAGTATCTGCGTGCTGCAGAATTGGCGCCCGAGGAGCCTGAATATCTGCATAATGCAGCTTCAGCCTACGCCAAGATGGGGAACGATAAACAGGCTGCCGATCTCTTGGAGAAGGTTGTCCAATTACGAGTGGACAATCCCCGATGGTATTCAGAGCTGGGCGATGCCTACGTCCGGCAAGGCCAGCATCGTAGGGCACGAGAGATTTATCAGCGTGCTATCGATCTTGCTCCCGAGGAGCCCGCTTACTTGCTCAACCTGGGCAGTGTGGCCGTTGAGTTAGGCGACGTTGATGAGGCCCTGGCGAGGTTTAAAGAGGCTATCGCGTTGAAGAGTGATCATACCCCAGCCTATGAACGCCTGGGCGACCTCTATGAAAGGGAAAAACGGTGGGCCGAAGCTCTGGCGACCTACCAGCGAGCCTTGGTCCTGGATCCGAATAACGCTTTCTATCACTACAAGATGGGGGTGATTGACAAGCGGATGGCTCGGTATCAGGAGGCCACCGAGCATCTGGAGAAGGCAGTCGAATTACAACCCCAAATGACCGAGGCTTACGGGCAACTGGGTGACGTATATGAGGCCCAGCAGCGCTACGATGAAGCCCTGCAGGCCTATGAACAGGCTATCACGGTAGCGCCCCACGAGGCAGCCCAGCATGGTCAAATAGGCAGGCTGTGGCGGCAACTCGGGCATTTAGACAAGGCTATAGCCCACTTCAGGCAAATGATCAAGCTCCAGCCCGATAATGCCATGGCTTACTGTGAACTGGGCAAGTCCTACGAATTGCAGGATCAGTATGATGTGGCCTTGGATGCCTATCTCGAAGCCACCAAGCGGGATTCGCACACAGCGGATTACTATTGCAACGCTGGCGCAATGTACAAGCAACTGCAACGGTATCCTGAGGCTGTGACGATGTTCCGCAAGGCTATCGAACTACGCCCCAATGATGCCAATGCCTACAAGCAATGGGCAGCAGTAAGTGCCGTGTCCTTTCTCTGGCAACGGCGGAAAATCTAGTGTGGGAGGTTCACCAGGCAAATGGCAGAATTCAACGAGTCCCCTTGGCCTTCCTCGGTCTCTGGCAGCGGACGGTGGCCAGCAAGTACTGCGAGTCAGGCAGCAAAGGCAGTGGACGAGGCCCAAGCCGAGCTGAATCGTCTGATCGAATCGCTCTCAGTGGGAAGCACACAACGACCTGAGGCTGAGGTCAGGGACGCTGCTCCCCTGTATCTGATCATTTCCAACAAGGATGGTTTGACGAGAAAATATGGACAACTTGGCTTCAATCAACTGGATAAGGACTTGCGCAATCTCAAGCAAGCAATTGAAGGCCAAACTGACTTGGAGGTCATAATCATCTATGTAGATGACAGGCCTTCTCTGCTCCCATACAGCCTACAACCTGTGGATCCGACCAATCCTGGGCAGATCAAGATGCTGATAGATAACCTGGATGCCCGCCTAAACGAGCAAGGCCAAGAGATCCGGTACATTCTGATCGTCGGTGGAGACCCCATCATCCCTTTTCACCGCCTACCTAACCCCATTGACGATCAGGATACGGATGTTCTCTCAGACAATCCTTACGCATCGCGTGACGCCAACTATCTCGTCCCGGAAAGGGCGGTAGGGAGAATGCCTGACGGAGAAGGAGAAGGGATAGGTTTCTTACACTCCCTCATCCAAACAGCTGTAGCCGGGCATCTAGAGCCAGGCGTGGCTAGAGGGTTATTCAGCACCATCTTCGGAACGTTCTGGCCAGCCAGTCGAGACCAACGGAATGGACACGGCTTGGGATATTCAGCCAGCATTTGGAGAAAGGCCGCCCGGGCTGTGTTTCAGGTTATCGGCGACGATCGCCAACTGAGAATCTCCCCTCCTCTCACTTATGAAGAGTTCAAGATTGCAGAGCGTCCGCATTTCAGCTACTTCAATCTCCATGGCAGCGAGGATGGAGCCAACTGGTACGGCCAGCGAGATTCCTTGTTCCCTGCGAATTATCCCCTCTTCCCCGTGGCCCTGCGCCCCCAGGACTTGACCGTAGATGAACACGCCAACTCGGTAGTTTTCACCGAGGCCTGCTACGGGGCCAACATCGTGGGAAAGCATACCGGCAACTCCATAGCTTTGCAATTCCTGGCCTCCCAAGCGTTGGCCCTGGTCGGTTCGACCAAGATCTCCTACGGCGCCATCGCTCCCCCTCTGCTAGGAGCCGATCTAATTGGCAGGTACTTCTGGGAAGGGTTGCAGGCTCACCTGGCCGTAGGTGAGGCCCTACAGTATGCCAAGGCAAATCTGGCCAGAGAAATGCAAGACCGACAGGGCTACTTGGATGGTGAAGATCAAAAAACGCTCATCAGTTTTGTGCTCTATGGAGACCCATCCCTCCCAGTCATGGCTCTCCAGGGTAGATCAGATATGGGGGTTTCGGGTAAAACTTTCTGTCCTCCTATCATCTGCCAGAAAATGGCCAACCTCCAGAAGGGACCCGTCCCTGACGAATTGGTAAGATTGGTCAAGGGCCGCATGGAGACCAGCTTGCCGCATATGGCTCAAGCACGGGTGCGCGCAGTCCCGCTGAGGTTCTGCAACGGAAACTGTGGCCACCGATGTGCCCTTGCCTGCGGAGCTGTTGAAGTTTCTAAGGGATACTCGGGAAATTGGGCCTTTACCTTGGAAAAAGATATTCCTGTCAGAGGTGATGGCGCGCATTGTCAAGTGGTCAAGGTAACTGTTGATGAAAAAGGCCATATTCTTAAGATGGCTGTGTCCAGGTAGGCCCATGAAGGAAACCTGGCAACTACTCACAAGCCTACCTGCTGGGACCGAGAAACGATGTTATTAGGTGAGTTTCGTTGTGTGGCCGATAGTAGCGGAAGATTGACTATTCCCGTCGAGTTTTGTGCTGAACTCGGTGAGGGATCGACTTTGACGCGGGGAATTGACAGATGCCTGTTCATCTACCCTGCTGAAGAGTGGCGAAAGCTTGCAAAGGAAATGCAATGTCGCCTGCCTCTCACTAGCCGGGATGCTCGGGCTTTCGCCCGCCTCATGTTCTCGGGAGCTCTGAGCTGCGTCCCAGATCAACAAGGCCGAATCCCCTTGCCCAACAATCTGCGGCAATATGCAGGCATCGAGAATGAGGCCATCGTTGTTGGCCTGTGCACCCATTTGGAGGTATGGAGCCCCCAACGTTGGCAGGAGGTTAGGGCTGAGATGGTTGAAGAGGGAGTGATCGTAGTAGAAAGACTGAGCCATCTGGGGGTTTGACTTGAACGTGGTGAGTAGTTACGATAGGGGAAACGAAGGAGCCTTGGGAACGCAACGATCTTCGTGCAGTTCTTAAGACGGGAGGTTTCAGCATGGAATCACAGGTCTGGAAAGGAGCGACGATAAAGGTGGTTGGCCTCGGTGGAGCCGGCAGCAATGCTGTCGATCGGATGATTCAAATAGGCATCCCTGGCGTTGATTTCATCGCCGCCAACAGTGATACCCAGGCGCTTGCCCGCTCCGAAGCGCCTTGCAAGATCCAGCTGGGAGCGAAGCTCACCAGGTCTTTAGGGGCTGGCGGGAACCCAGCCATGGGAGCTAAAGCCGCCCGCGAAAGTCGAGAGCAGCTTAGCAAAGCCCTGCGCGGGGCTGATATGGTATTCATCGCTGCAGGGATGGGTGGTGGCACAGGCACGGGCGCAGCCCCCATTGTGGCCCAGATTGCCCGGGCGGAGAAGGCTCTGACCATCGCTGTGGTCACGAAGCCTTTCTCCTTTGAAGGGACTAAGCGATTGGCTATTGCTGAAGAGGGGATTACGCGCCTCAAAGAAGAAGTAGACACGCTGATCATCGTGCCCAATGATCGCTTGCTCGAAATTGTCAATAAGCGGGTTTCACTCGATGTCGCTTTCCGCATCGCCGACGAAGTGCTTCGCCAGGGAGTTCAAGGAATCTCCGAGCTGGTCACACGGCCTGGTTTAATCAATCTTGACTTTGCAGACGTTAGATCCATTATGAATGGGGCAGGCGGGGCCCTCATATCAATTGGCCACGGAGAAGGGGAGGAGAAGGCTATCGAGGCAGCTAGGACAGCTCTTAGAAATCCACTTCTCAACATAGAATCCGCCAGTAGGATGGAAAACATCCTGGTCAATATCACGGGAGGAGCCGACCTCACTCTGGCAGAGGTCAGCCAGGCCATGGAGATCATATCTCAGGCAGCCATGCCTCAAGCCCAGATCCTTCTCGGCAGTGTCATCGATCCGAAAATGGAGGGCCGGGCCCGGATCACTTTGATAGCCACAGGGGTGGGAGTGGAGCGGACGACGACCGTCCCGCCACAGGCAGAGCGCCTTTCTTCGGCAGAGATATTTGGGGAAGACTTGGCCGTGCCTGCTTTTATGCGGTCTCATAGGCGAGTTGAATTGGAGGAGTTGAGAGTTGCCTGAGCTAGACCCCCAATATGTCTCTAAGGCGAAAGAAATCGTGCACGAAAAGTTCCCCGAGATGGCTGGCACCGAGCCGACTGTGTCCTCGAAAAAGGCTCACAGCAAAGGCGGGGAAGGCATCGGGACCCTCTACGTCTTGACTTTCCAAAAAAGCATCTCGTTACAGGACGGGGGATGCCTGATGCGAGCGGTGCGCGTCACTATGGATCAAACAGGGGAGATAATCAAGCTCACCTCATCCAAGTAGGACTATCACCAGGAGTTGTCAAATGTCGAAGAACTTGCTGAAGAATAGCGGGTTCGAGGCCGATTGGTTAGAGGAGAAAAGTCATCGTTGCCTGGTTTTCCCCGCGGATGGAAATCCGCAAGAGAGAGATGTGGGCAACATCTTCACGCCACCCAACTGGTTGACCTGGTTCCGTCACGAACCAGGCACGTGGGATCAACCCGAGGTGCGAGATGCGTGGAAGAGCAGGGATCCGGAACGGGTCCAGAGCGGTGAGAAGGGAATATTGCTGTTCACGTTTCACCGCAAGCACGATGCGGGATTTCTGCAACAGGTACAGGTTGAACCAGGCATCCACCTCCGCTTGACAGCCTGGGCGCATGCCTGGAGCAACCATCGCCTTGAGGGATATGAAGACTGCGCGGACGACCCTCGCTGCTCGTGTGGCGTGGGACGAGGTGCAGCGTTCCTGCTGGAAGAGGATGTCCCACCGCTCAGTGGAGATTCCTGGAATGATGCCATTGGGAATTTCTCCTTTATGCTCGGTATAGACCCTACTGGCGGCACCGATCCGTACGCTGGCACGGTGGAATGGGGCCCAGTAGCGCATATCTATAATGGGTATCGGGAAGTTCCAGCCGTGGAAGCGACGGCCCAGGCTGAGACAGTGACGCTATTTCTCCGCAGCAAGGCGATGTGGCCGTTCAAGCATAACGATGCCTATTGGGATACCGCAGAGTTGGTTGAGGTGACTTCGCCGTCGCCTTTTCCTCCCCCATCTCCGCCACCGCCTCCCTCTCCACCCCCGGCACCGACCGAACGCCACACAAAGGTGGGAGCCCACGTCCTCCGGGCGGCTTCTCATCTGATGGAGTTCATCCAGGCCAGGCCAGCCGTCGTCAAGTTCGTTGGCGATTGGGGCATGGCAAAGGATGTCCCCGAAGGCGTCCTGGTGATCGGGGCGAGGGCGGGGGCCTACGACGCCCGGCTCCATAGGAACAGCGGCAAGACGCCGCTCGAAGCAGCGAGGCAGTTCGTCAATGATATGCTGGAGATGTATCAGGCCAACCCGCTCGTCGAATATTGGGAGGGCCACAACGAGCCGGTCTGGAACACGCCAGAGGAGATGGGCTGGTACGCGCAATTCGAGATCGAGCGGATGAAGCTGATGAGCGAGCTAGGGCTCAAGTGTGTCATCGGGAACTTCGCTACGGGCACGCCGCCCTTTGACCTGTGGCCTGCATTCCTGCCAGCGATCGAGGTAGGTCTTGAATATGAGGCCATCCTAGGTCTACATGAGTATAGTTGCCCCTGGATGTGGTGGATGACGGGGGATTATCAGTTAGACCCAGATGAGGATCAGGGCGATGAGGGCTGGACAACGCTGCGCTACCGCAAGGTCTACCGCCAGTACTTGCTACCCAACGAGCTACAGGTACCGTTGGTCATCACCGAGTGTGGTATTGACCCGCTGGTGAACCCGAAACCTCCCGGAGCGCCGGCCGCAACCTGGAAGGGCTTGGGCGAGTACTGGAAGGAGCACGACAATGAACCTGACAAGGCCGACTACTACTTCCGGCAGTTGGTCTGGTACGACAATGAGCTGCGCAAGGACGACTATGTGGTTGGTATGACGCTTTTCACCTGGGGCAACTGGGGTGGAACTTGGAAGGACTTCGATGTCGCCGGGACAGCGGTTGCGGAGAGGCTGATCCAATATGCAAGGGGCAACCCCGCAGAATCATTCGAGTACTCTGAGTACACCGGCGGCGGTTCCAAGGTGTTGGACTGCGTGCCACCAAGAGAGCCCTATAGGCGCACCTATGTACTCTTGCCACAGATCGAAGACACCATTGAGCGCCTTGATTGGCGTGTCGCCGCCGCCATCGGATCTTCTGAAGAGATGCGGACGATTGGACACTCAGCCGACGATGCTGGCGTCGGACCGCAAGACCGGGAGATCGTCGCTGTCAATCCCAAGGAGTGGGGTGAGGATCTGAAGGCGTGGTATGACGAACACTACCCCAATGCTGAGTACAGGACGATCGAAACGGAGAGTCCCTGGGAGATGGCGACAAGGCTCTTGCCTATACTGGGTGAGGACATCGCCTTAGGGCAAACCGATCCACGATGGGCAGACTACGACTTCGGTGAGCATCCTGACAAGCCCGCCGACGAGGAAAGCATTGGACGTTATGGGTGTTTCCTGACCGGGTTGGCCATCATGCTACGCAAGGTTTACCAGCGAGACGTCACGCCGCCGCTGCTCGACAAGCTCCTGGTGGCTGCCCGCGCGGCTTATGTCAGCGACAACATTATGGTGTGGGGTAGCGTGCTCCCTTTGTTCCCGGCCTTCGATGACAGCATCAAAGACAACGAGCAGCGCTCTGCTCGTCAGTTGGAGGGGTTGCTGAGCGATGGGTGGGAGATCATCCTCAGGCGGACGGATGGAGGCCATTTCGTCTACCTGGAGGAAGTCAAGGGAGACGTCTTGCACATCATTGACACGTGGGACGGAGAACGGAAAGAAAAAGCCGCCGCCGAGTATAAGGGCATAAGGGCGGCACGTGTCAGGGAGCGGAGGCCTCCGTCTGGATCAATCAAGTCACTGAGCAGTGATGCTGTGCCGGACTGCGTGCCACCAAGAAAGCCCTATAGGCGCACCTATGTACTCTTGCCACAGATCGAAGACACCATTGAGCGCCTTGATTGGCGTATCGCCGCCGCCATCGGATCTTCTGAAGAGATGCAGACGATTGGACACTCAGCCGACGATGCTGGCGTCGGACCGCAAGACCGGGAGATCATCGCTGTCAATCCCAAGGAGTGGGGCGAGGATCTGAAGGCGTGGTATGACGAACACTACCCCAATGCTGAGTACAGGACGATCGAAACGGAGAGTCCCTGGGAGATGGCGACAAGGCTCCGGCCTATACTGGGTGAGGACATCGCCTTAGGGCAAACCGATCCACAGTGGGCGGACTACGACTTTGGCGAGGACCCCGACGCAAACGGAGAAACCATCGGACATTACGGGTGCTTCCTGACCGGGTTGGCCATCATGCTACGCAAGGTTTACCAGCGAGACGTCACGCCGCCGCTGCTCGACAAGCTCCTGGTAGCTGCCCGCGCGGCTTATGTCAGCGACAACATTATGGTGTGGGGCAGCGCGGTCCCTTTGTTCCCGGCCTTCGACGACAGCATCAAGGACAACAAGCAACGCTCCGCTCGTGAGTTAGGGAGGTTGCTCAGAAATGGGTGGGAGATCATCCTCAGGCGGGCGGACGGGGGCCATTTCGTCTACCTGGAGGACGTTAAGGGAGACAACTTGCACATCATTGACACGTGGGATGGAAAACGGTACGAAAAGGCCGCCGCCCAGTACGTGGGGATCAGGGCAGCGCACATCAAGCCTCAAGGCCCCCCATCCCCACTGCGCAAGATACTGCTCGGTCTACACGATAGGAGGGGAGGGGAATGGATGGCCAATCAGCGAATGGAGGGATGTTGCTTAGTGCATCGGATGGTGCAACGCCAACCGGTCCAAATTGACTGCAGATGTCTTCGAGATGCGGGGATCACAGTCATCTGCCGTCTCAATTGGGGCTACGCCGATGGCACAGGGACATTGCCGCGGCCAGAAAACAAGGACTTCTTTGTCAATGCTGTAGCGCAGACCATATTAGCGGCCCGGGGAGTAGAATATTTCCACATTGGCAATGAGCCGAACAATCGTCAAGAGTGGCCTGGGTTCGGAACTGACGACGAGTTCGCGCTGACGGCGGATTATGTCACCGAGATCTATAACGAGATATGGCAGAGAGTGGCCGGTCGGGCCAAGATTGGACCGCCGCCGATAGACCCGTACTTCGGTCCTAGTTCAAATAACCGAGACTGGTGGATGCATATCTTGGACAACCTCGCCGGCGCCGACGTGTTGTTCCTCCATGCTAAGACGCAGACCAACGACTCGGCCGAGGTGCGGTCAAGAGACCGGTTCACGGACAACCCCTTGACCTGGCAGTACCTGCATTTGAAGACAGTGGAGACAGTCTTAGCGGTTGTGCCAGACAGATTCCGCTCAGTGCCAGTCTTCGTTACTGAACTGAATCCTCAATGTCTGGAGGCGAATCGAGGTGCAACTGGTTGGCTGTCAGATAACGCCGAGTGGGTGCACGAGGCCCTTGGCTACTTTCGCGAAGAACGGCCGGTCACTGGCGTGGTGTTCTATCGCTATGAGCCGGTGGGCGATCAGGCGTCCTTCGGGTTGGAGGGCAAGCCTGTCGTCCTCAATGCGATCAGGGAAGAAGCTAGTACGTAAGGGCGGATCAGTCGGAAGCAGATGGAGCAGCAGGAGGTGGGTCTGGACTGGCCATCGCGCGGGAACTGATCCGCCTGCACGGCGACGAGATTACAGTGGAGAGTAAGAGGGACCCGCTTGAGAGCGGGCTTGTTGCCTATTGACTGACTCTACCACCACGGCAGGAAGAGAGTCTGCGTCGTGGCCGTCAAGTCGCCATACGTCACCGTCGCATCAATCACCACCTTCTGACCCGGTGGTGACAGCAAGATGTCAAAACCGTGCCGCGTGAACCCGCTGGCGTTGGTGGGGTTGAACTCGTAGTGCTGGTCGCTCGATTGGTAATGAACCGTCATCTTGACGGCTGCCCCCTGAACCGGCTGGCACCACTGGTCCGTCACGTACACGAAGACTGTCTGCACACCCTGTCGCCCAGTGACGGCGTATCGCACCGAAGCGCTGATGTATAGTTCTGTGACTGAGGATCCTGAGGTCGACGTGTAAGGGTCACCCAGCGCGGGGGACGGAAGCGGCTTATCATAATTCCCAGAAATGCCGAAGTGCTCGATGTAAATCTCTCCCAGGTTAGTCAAGCGCATCTGTGGGTCGGAGACGACCTCAGGGTGCCACTCCATCCGTACCCGTTGGAAGTACTGGATAATGTATCCACTTTCGTACATGAATTCGGAACGGGGATAGCCGAAGATGTCCAGCCCTCCCTTCGCGCGGAAGTAATCGAGAAAGGCATAGGAGACGACGTGGCCGGTCTCGGGAAAGTGGTGGTGGAGGGCACTGTTGGAGGCGGGAATCTGTTCCGGGCGGACTGGAGGAAAGTGATAACCCAGTTCGTCAACCAGCAACCCCAGTTGCACTCTGTAGGGGTCCGGGTTGTCCGGGTACCACTCCATCCGGGCACGCTGGAAGTACTGCACGCGCAGCCCGTGGGTGGGATCGTCGAATGCTTCCGTGAGAGGGTAGCCGAAGACCTCCAGTTCCCCCCGTGTCTCGTAGAATTCGAGGAACTCGCCACATACGTAATGGCCTGTCTCGACGAAATAGCGACAGTCTTCGGCTGTGGTCTGGGGATAAGTAGCAGACACGCTGCCAAGAAGTACGGCAACCATTACGGCCACTGTCAGGCTAGATCGCGCTTTCCTCATCGCCACGTTCCCCCTAGGATGTTGATACCCGGGTTGTCAAGACAAACCATAGCGAACTCCGTTCCAATGAGCAAATGCGACTGAAAGCAGGCTCTGTAGTAGAATCCATGCACTATGAACGCATTTGAGCAAGCTTTTCAAGACGAGATCAGTTTCGCCTACATGTTGTCCGATCGCATCCGACTTATTGGAGTGCTACGTAATCTGGAGGCAATGAAGACTTGTATCTATTATACACTACTTTCGCCAGATAGTCAAGCACTATTTGGATCCGTAAGTCAAGGTTCGAATCCTTGTCCCCCCAGCCTGGTGCCCCACAAAGAGGTCAAGAACGCGCGTTTTGGGGGACGATACTTCCCGAAATAGGGCGTTTTTTTGTTTTTTGGCCCCCCTCACGCATCATCTAGTCACAGGCACTCCCACCACTCTCTCGCACAACGGCGGCTTGCTCAGGGAGGCGCTGAATGTGCCTCCTTCGCTGTGGAGTGTTCCGGCGCTGCCTTTGATCTACGCTGTCCTGCCAATTGTTGGATGAGGCGCACGACTGCAGCCTCTAACTGTGCTTGATAGTGCCAGAAGGCCCACGTCAGCCCGGCCGCTCCGCCGCCCAATGGGATCCATGCCCACCACGGTAACTCCGCCGCGTAGATTCCCATCCAGCAGGAGACGAACACGCCCGGTAATCGCCCCAGCATAGCCAGCACGACCATACGCGGGATCGCGAGCGGGCTGAGGCCGATCAGGAAACAGGCGACGTCGTCGGGGACGAAGGGGAACAGGAAGACGAGGAAGAAAAACGGCGGCCCCTGGCGGCTGGCGAGTCGGTCCCAGTGCGCCAACTTTGCCGGGTTCACCAGCCGCTCGACCAGTGGCCGCCCAAACCACCGTCCCAGGGCCATCGCCAGCGCCGTCCCCAGCAGCAGCCCGACCATGCTGTAGAGGGTGCCCAGCCATACGCTGTACAGGTAGCCGTTCGCCAGCCCTACGAATTGGCCCGGGATCGGCGCCAACAGCACCTGCGCCACGTTGAGCGCGATGCTGACCAGTGGGCCCCACGGGCCGAAGCCCGCCACCCATTCCCGTATGCGCTCCTGATCGCCGAAAAGAGTCCATAGCGGTTCGTGCCAGTACCACAGCGCCCCGCCGATGGCAATGACCAGTACTGCCAGAAGCACAGTGCGTATCCGTGGGGGCGCGGTGACCGCACCCGTACTATCGTCCTGCCGCTCGCTCACAGTTGATCCTCCACTGGCGCGGCTCGCTGAGGCGGTTTCAGTCCCAGGGTAAGCAGGAAGCCGGCCGCCACGGCGGCCGCCGTCACGCCAAAGAGCGTGGAGTACGAGGTTGCCTCCAGCAGCCACCCGCCTGCCATCGGCACCAATGTCAGCACCCCCATCGTGGTGTTGCCCAGGCCGACGTAGGCCGATCGCATCCCCTGCGGCGCGATCTCCAACAGGTAGTTGAAGAAGCCCAGCATCCATGCGCTGTTTACAACTCCTAGTGATACGTAGACGAAAGGATAGCCTTGGGCCAGCCACCCGCCACCCGCCAGGTGCACCGCCAGTGCGAAAAGCGGCCCTGTCACGGCCGCCGCGCTCCCAATGCGGGCCACGTATTGTGGCCCCCAGCGCTCACTGACCAGGCCCATCACGGCGCTGGCGATCACCCCTGCCAGTGTCTGGGCGACTACGAAGCCGCCGACGGCGCTCTGTGGCAGGTGCAGCACGTCAGCCGCGTGTACAACGTAGAATGGGACTGCCAGTCCCATCATGCCGACCAGGATGCGACAGACCATCAGGCGGCGAAAGGCGGGGTGAGTGACCAGGAGTTTCAGCCAGCGGTCCTTTGCCCGATCATTTGTCCCCGGGCTCACGTTCTCCGGCGGGGGTTCCCGTATCAAGATCAGCGCGATCACCGAGGGGATGAGGGCCACGCCCGCCAGTGTGAAGAGCAGCGCGTAGTCGTCGGGAAAAGGGCGCTGGTCCAGGATCAGCCCTACCAGCGCCCCTACCCCGATCCCCGCCAACCCGCTGATGACCTGCCCTATCCCCATTAAGCGACTCCGCTGCTTCAGCGGGATGGCCCGCGCCATGATGTCGAGCCAGGCCACGCTGGCGACTCCATCGCTGGCGGTGAAGAGGCCCAGGCAGGCGAAGAACAGGATCAGCATAGCCGTGGGGTGATGGGCCAGCCCGGCCCACAAGGCCAGTGCTATGACCCACAACAAGGTCCGTCCACCCAGCCCGGCGATCATATACGGCTTCTTGCGCGGCTTGTCGTTGATCAGGCGGGCGACTGCCAATTGGGGCAACAGCCAACCGCCGTTGAAGACCGTACCGACCAGCCCGATCACAGGAGCCGAAGTGGTCAATTGGCGAACGAACACGGGCATCACGCTGTTGGGGTTGATGAAAGCGAACGCTACCCCGAAGCAGACGTAGTCCACCAGGAAGGCGGCGAAGTTCCAGCGGTAGTGCGGAGGCAACGAGCCAGAGTCTTTGCTCACAGTGACTCGTCGGATATGATCAGGTCGGCTGTGTTGGTGTTGGTCGCGATGGGCACGTTGTGGACGTTGCAGGCGCGCAGCAGCGTCTGGATGTCGGGGTCGTGGGGGTGCTTGTCGAGCGGATCCACGAAAAAGAACACAGCGTCCACTTCGCCCTGCACCACGCGGGCTGCGATCTGTGCGTCGCCTCCATGTGGCCCCGAAAGCAGGCACTCGACGTCAAGCCCCACTTTTTCAACCAACAGGCGGCCGGTCGTGGCTGTGGCGATCAGGTTGAAGCCGCTCAATTTCTCCCGGTTGAACGTGGCGAAGGCGACCATGTCCGCCTTCTTGCCGTCGTGCGCGATCAGCGCAATGGTTTTCTCTGGCATAGCACCTCCTGAGGTTTTGAAGTGTACCACGAAGTAGGATGCCGTCAAGCCAGTGGTTAGCCGTCACCCGTTGGCAGGTAGCAGATAGCGGTCGGCGGTTGGCAATTGGCTTCTGGGCTGGGCTCTGTTGGTCATTTGTCATTTGCACAGATTTCGCTATACTATTGGAGGATGGAACGAGGGACTATGTCCGAAGCCCCGCTGATTTACACTGTCGGCCACAGCGACCACGACCTGGCAGCATTCATCGCTCTGCTGCGTCGCCACGGGATCACTCTCGTCGTGGACGTGCGCAGCCAGCCCTACAGCCGCTGGACGCCGCAGTTCAACCGCGAGGTGCTGGTCCGCGACCTGGAGGTGGCTGGCGTGGCCTATATCTACCTGGGTGACGCCCTCGGCGGCCGTCCATCCGATCCCGCCCTATATGACCCTGGACAGGAGCAGCCCAACTACCGGCGCGTGGAGCAGACGCCCACGTACCAGGCTGGCATTGACCAGTTGCTCGACCTGGCCCGCACCGAACAGGTGGCTGTGATGTGCAGCGAGGGCGACCACCGTCGCTGCCACCGCCACCTGCTCATTTCTCAGACGTTGCTTGCGCGTGGTGTTCGCGTGCTCCACATCCAGCCCGATGGCAAGACGGTCGAGGGGGAGCGGATGCCACAGCAACTCCTATTATTCGGGTAGGGGCGGGGTCACCCCGCCCCTACCTCTGGGGAGAGCATCGGATGTCTACCATTTACACCATCGGCTACCAGCGCAAACCGCTGGCGATGTTCATCGGCCAACTGCAAGAGGCCGGCGTGGACGCGGTGATTGACGTGCGCCTGCGCAACACCTCTCACCTGGCCGGTTACACCAAGCGGGACGACCTGGCGTTTCTGCTGCGCGAGGGATTCTCCATCGCCTACGAGCACCGCCCCGAATTGGCCCCCGCGCCCGAGATCTTCGATGCCTATCGCGAGGATAAGGATTGGGTGGCCTACGAAATCCGCTTCATCCCACTTTTGGCGGAACGAGACGCCGAGGAGGTGGGCCGCGAAATCCTGGCCCGCTATCGCGCCCCGTGCCTCCTCTGCGCCGAACCGACCGCCGACCACTGCCACCGCCGCCTCGTCGCCGAATACTGGGCCGCGCACCTGCCAGGGCTAAACATTGTCCATTTGTAACCGATATGGCTGCGGCTGGAGGAGGGACACGATGTCTCCTATTCTGAAAGTCTCCCAGGGCGAGCAGGACGAGGAACGGGAACTGGAATTTGAACTGGACTATCTGGCGACCATCCCCCTCCAGCGACGGTTCGAGATGATGTTCTGGCGCAGCCGACAACTTCAGGAGATGCTTGAGCGACATGGACATCGAAGGCCTGTTGAAATCGTTAAACGATCATAGCGTGCGGTACATCATCATCGGTGCGACCGCATTTCCGGTGCACGGCTACGTGCGGGCCACGCTGGACGTGGACATCTTCATCGAACCGGCGGAAGAGAACGCCCAGCGCACCTGGGCCGCGCTAAGGGGTTTCGGCTACGACGTGACTGACCTGACGATTGAGGATATGCTGACCAAGAAGATCCTCATCCGCCAGTACTGGGTGGAGACGGATATACATCCCTTCGTCGCCGGGGTCACTTTTGACCAGGTGTGGGCCAACAGGGTGGAAGGAGTCATCGGGGAGACGCGGACCTGGTTCGCCAGCCTGGATGACCTGATTGCTATGAAGCAGGCCGCCGGCCGTCCCAAGGACCTGGAGGACCTGCGGGCGTTGCTCAAGTTGCGAGAACGGCAAGGAAGAGCAGTGGCAGACCGCGAAGATTGAACGGCCTTATCCGGAGAACACCATGCCCCCACGAGAAGTCCTCATCCTGGCAATGACCAAAATGCTCAGCGGTATCTGCACGGCCGGCTTCACCCGCGAGCCCGATCCCGTCACCAGCCTGCGCTGGGTGCGCCCGGTGCGTGAATTCGACACCCTTCTGCCGGGCGACATGACCGATGCTGGCGATCGCCTGGTGCAATGCGGCGACGTGGTCGAATTGAACCTGCTCGCGCCGCATCCCGATCCGCCCCACGTCGAGGACTGGCTCACCGATTTCGTCCACCACCGCCCACGGCTGCTGCGCCGCCTGGAGGGGGGGAAGCGGGCCCGATTCTTCGCCAAATATCTCGACCGCGCCCCAGAGGACGTGCTTATCCAACACACCCGCTCGCTCTGCCTGGTGCAGCCGGAGCAGGTGTGGGCGCGCTTCTCGCTGGACGGTTACTCCGGCAAGTACGAGGCGCGGATGGGCTTCGTGCTGCCGGACGATGTCAACCATCCTCGGGCCACCAGCCGACGCGGCGTCTCTGTGACCGACCTCAAGTGGCGCGCGCTGGGCCGGGCCTGGCTGGGGGAGAGAGGCGGCCTTCTGACGCTGGACCACGAGGCGCTCTGTGAGCGGCTGGGGGCCGAGGCCCTTTACCTGGCTGTGGGGCTGAGCCGCAACTGGCAGGGGGAGTATTGGCCCCTCGTCGTCGGCGTGCACGTCGTGCCGGATTACGAATCAATGAACAATGGACAATGAACAATGAACAATGAACCAATGAACAATGAGACAATGAACAAATCCCAATCTGTATTGGATGAACTTGGCCTGACGATTGCTCGGGTCCGCGTGCTCTCAGGCCGTGACCGCGGCCGCTTGTTTAGATTCCTTCTGCGCTGGGAGCACGCGGATGTGCTCCACGCCTGTCTGGATGCGCTCGTCACCAGCACTTCCCCCCGTGTCTCGCTGTTCGACTGGCGGGCGAAGGCCTTCTTGGCCCAGGACCGGCCCGACAATGCGCTGGCGGTGATGCAGGAGCGCCTGGAGCGCAGCACATCCCTCGCTGCCCGGGCGCTCCTGGCCCACATTCACCTGACCCAGGGGGATGTGGAGACCGCCAATCAAGTCGTCTGCGCACTCATCCAGGAGCGGGAGAATAGGGCAACCTACTGGGGACTACTGGGTGAGGTTGAACTGGCACGAGGGGACACAGAGGCCGCACTGGCCGCCTACCGGCGCGTGAGCGAGTTGCGCCCCCAGGGTCGCGCCTACCTGCTGGGGATGGTCTCCTTCTACCAGGCCCGCGATGACTTGGTGACCGCCAGCGGCTACGCCGTGCGCTTGCTGCGCACTGCCACCGACGAAGCGCCGCTGCCCGTCACCTACCTGCGCCGGCTGCGCGACTACTTCCAGGCCAGCGGTGAGGAGACCCGCGTCGCCGACCTGGAGGCCGAACTGGAGCGCCGCTACGCGGACGAACTGGCCGAACTGAGAGCAGTCCTTTCCCCGACCCCCCGGGCGCGACCTGCCGCTGCCCCCGCACTGCGCCCCGGTCCTTTGGAAGAGAGGGAACCCCCGCCCGCCGAACCCCTGCCCACCTTCGACCAGGTGCCTGTCTCCGAAGAGGAGCGGGTGCACATCGCGGAGGCTGCCAGGCGGCTCTTCGGCTTCGACACCCTCCTGCCTGGCCAGTTGGAGACCCTCGCCTGCGTCCTGCGTGGCGAGGACGTGCTGACCATCCTGCCGACTGGCGGCGGCAAGTCGCTCTGCTACCAACTCCCGGCGCTTCTCGCCGAACGGGGCACGACCTTGGTCATCTCGCCGCTCATCGCGTTGATGAAGGACCAGGTAGACTCATTGCCGGCAGGGCTGAGGCGTCGGGCGGCTAACATTGACAGCAGCCTGGAGAGAGATGCACTGCGCCGGCGGCTAGAGCAGGCCGCCGATGGTGCCTACCGGCTGGTCTACGCTGCCCCGGAGCGGCTGCGCCAACCTGTCTTCCTGCACACGCTGCGGCGCGCGGGCGTGGACCGGCTGGTGATTGACGAAGCACACTGTGTCAGCGTGTGGGGCCATGATTTCCGGCCCGATTATCTCACCATCGGGCGGGCCCGGCAGGCGTTGGGCAACCCGCCGCTGTTAGCGATGACCGCGACGGCACCACCCCGCGTGCGGCGGGATATCATCCGTCACCTGGGTGACACTGAGACTGGCTCAGGACATGGCATGCGCATCATCGCTGGGGACGTGACCCGGCCCAACCTGCAACTGGAGGTCTTCTACGCCCGCAACCCCGACGACAAACTGCGCCGCCTGCTGGCCTTCTGCCGGGCCGAGTCCGGCAGTGGCATCATCTACGCGGGCACGCGCGCCCGCTGCGAGGAACTGGCCGCGCTGCTGCGCGGACGCGGCATCGTGGCCGGTCACTACCACGCCGGCATCGCCGACCGCGCCCGGGCGCAGGACGACTTCATGGCCGGCCGCATCCGCGTTGTCGTGGCGACCATCGCCTTCGGCCTGGGCATTGACAAGCCGGACATCCGCTTCATTGTCCATTTCGTCCCGTCCAACTCGCTGGAGGCTTACTATCAGGAGGCCGGCCGGGCCGGGCGAGATGGGTTGCCCGCCCGCTGTCTGCTGATGTACGCTCCCTCGGACCGGGCCACGCTGACCCGCCGCGCCCGCAAAGACGTGTTACCGGTCGAGTTCCTGCGGGCGGTTTACGCGGCCGTCAAACGCCGCCTGGGAGGGGTCTCGCCCGGCCGGGTCGCGGCGGCGGACCTGGAGCGCGACTTGCAGGCCGACGAGACGCGCGTGCGGGTCACCCTGAGCCTGCTGGAGGAGGCCGGCCTCTTGCGGCGCGGCCCCGACTTCCCCCGTACCGCGGTCATCCGCCTGACGATCAGCGATGTGCCCGCCTCCGCGCCCGATTTGGCGGCCTTCTGCCAGGCTGCTCGCCTGCGCCCTGGCCAATCGCTGACCTTGGACCTGGCGGACGTGGCGCGGCGGGCCGGGTTGTCCCTTGATGACGTTGAGCGGAGGGTGTTGGAGTGGGCCGACGCCGGCTGGCTGAACTACCACTCGTCCGGGCGTGACCTGCTGCTGGAATTGCTGCCGCCACCCGCGGACGCCGCCGGGCGGATCGGCACGTTGCTGGAGCGGGACGAGACCATCCAGGCCCAGCGCGTGGACGAGATCGCCGCCTACGCCCGGACCGGCCGCTGCCGCCACGGCTACATCAATGCTTACCTGGGCGGCCGCGTCATCGAGCGCTGCACTGCCTGCGATAACTGCGTAGAGATCCCACCCCTGCCCGATGCCGGTCTACCCGACGAGCGGGAGCAGTTGTTGACTACCCTGCGCTGTGTGTCGGACGCGCCGTGGAGCTGGGGACGGTTCAGCCTGGTGCGCATCTTGCGCGGCGACGACCGGACTCGCCCTGGCGCACAGCCTCTCCACGAGAAGGCCCGCGACTGTGCTGGTTTTGGGGCGCTGGCCTTCCGCTCGAAGACGGCCGTCGAGCGTATGCTGGACCACCTGGAGGGCGGCGGGTTTCTGCGGGCACGGCGTCTCGACCACGGCGGCGCCGTGCTCGACCTCACGCCCGCGGGCCAGGCGGCGCTGCAGAACCCGGATGCGTTAGATGGCCTGCTCAGTCCAGTGGAGAAGCAGCCACCGTCACCACCAACATCACGCAAGCCGTCTAGGGAATCATCCAAGAAAGATGCGGTGGGACTGGATATGGACGAGGCACTGTTCCAGACCTTGCGCGCGTGGCGGCTGGAGCAGGCCCACGCGCAGGAGGTGCCGCCCTACACCGTCTTCCACGACAGCCACCTGCGTGCCATCGCCGCACACCGGCCCGTTACGCTGGAGGCTTTGTCCGGGTTGAAGGGCGTTGGCCCGCGCAAACTGGAGCAGTATGGGGCTGCGGTGATCGAACTGGTGCAGGGGTACCTGGAAGGAGAGGCGGATGAAGCGCAAGCTTGAGATTGACTGGATGGAACTGGACGCTGCCTTCCAGACCGGCTCGTGGGAGATGCAGTCTTATCTGGACCTGGAGACCGGTGAGGTCGTAACGGTCACCGACGAGGTCTCCGGCTACCTGGAGGAGCCGCCCGAGTACGAACTGCCCGACTGGATGCAGCATGCGATTGAGCAGGCACGGCAAGTCGAGGAAGGGTACGGCACCCGCTACATCGCAATCCCAGGCCGATAGCCACGAGGACTACCGCGATATGGAGCGCTTTATCTCCACGGTGCGCAACGATCGCCTGCGAGACCGGCTGTGGCAGGCGATCCAGGGGCAGGGGGCGTTTCGCTACTTCAAGGATGTCCTGGCCGAATACCCGGCCGAGCGAGAGCGTTGGTTTGCCTTTAGTGACCGCTGCATCTACGAGCGCATCTCCTGGTGGCTGGAGAGCGAGGATATTGAACCGACCAACCCCATTGAGCCGCCCGAGGAACCCGAGCCGGAGCCCGAGGAGGAACCGTCCCGTGACGCGCTGATCGAGGACTTGACGCTGCTGCTGATCTATCTCTGCTCGTGGGAGGAGAAACTGGCGCCTGACCTCATCGTTCGCCGGGCCTGGAAGGGGTATCTCTTCGAGGTGCTGGACGCACTGGAGGAGCAGGGGTACATCAGCCAGACTCGCCGCGCCAAGTCGGTGACGCTGACGGAAGAGGGGATACTTCGGGCACAGGAGATCGAGGAGCGCTATACGCTTTGAACTGACGGGAGGTTTGTCATGCCACGAAGAGTTTGGGTGCGTGACCCGGATGCAGGCGGGGTCAAAATCCCCGAGGCCGTCAGGCGCCGGACCGAGGAGCGCATCCGGCGCTATGCTGAGCAACACTTCGCTGAGAAGTACATCCGCCTGGAGTTTCGCTTCCGAGGTCAGTTCTGCTACATTGACGCCTATACCGAGCCGGTCGACTCGCCCGGCTGGCCTCCGCCCGACTGGCCCGAGAGCCGGGAGGAGTACCTGGAGCGGCTGCGCAACAGGCCCACGCACCTGTGTCGCCTGCGCTACTTCGGCGACGAGGAGCGCTGGGGTTTTGCCTTCTACACCTACAGCAACGAGAAGTACGAACTGGCCATGTTCCCGTCGGGCGACTTCTACGGCACGCCGGAGGAGGCCTTCGACACGGCCGCGGGCGTCTACCTGACGTGAGTGAGTGTGGGTCGGCGCGGGTGAGCGCCAATGCCTCGGAAGAGGAGTGGTTGAACAGAGTAGCAGGAAGTGTTACGATTTGAGCCTGCTCGCGGACGGAGAAAACGAATACGTAGGAGGAAACCGGCCTGTGGCCCGTATGTACCCCAACCAACTCAGTCCAGACACCGAGAGCGACGCCGAGCGGCAGCTCTATAAGGCCTTCCGCGACGGTCTGGATAACGACTATATTGTCTTTCACAGCGTCGCCTGGCTGTCGCTGGATGGCGAGGGCCGTCCCCGCGACGGGGAGGCCGACTTCGTCATCGCCCACCCCCGGCGTGGCATCCTGGTCCTGGAAGCCAAGGGCGGCGGTATCGGCTACGATCCTCGCACCGGCTACTGGACCAGCACCGACCGGTACGGTCGGACCCACAAAATCAGGGCCCCCTTTGTTCAGGTGCGGTACAGTAAGTATGCGCTGCAGGAGCAGCTCCAGAGCATGCCAAACATGCCTCGTTACCACATCAACGTCGGCCATGCCATTGCCCTCCCCGACGTCGTCGTTGGTGAGATATCGCTGGGTCCGGATAAGCCGCGTCAGATCATCCTCGACGCCACCGACTTGACCGACCTGTCTGGATGGGTCGGCCGAGCCCTGGCTTATTGGCGCGGTCAGGAGAGCCAGCGTGACACCGCTCCCGGTGAAGAGGCACTCCAGGCCCTTATGGACCTCCTGGGTAAGGCCCGGGAACTGCGCCCGGCCCTGTGGGGCAAGTTCGTCCAGGAGGGAGAACAGCTCCTCCGCCTCACCGAGCAGCAGTATATGATCCTCGACGCGCTCAACCGGCAGCGTCGGGCAGCCATCTGCGGCTGTGCCGGGTCGGGCAAGACCATGCTGGCGGTCGAAAAGGCCAGTCGCCTGGCCCGCCAGGGATTCCGGGTCTTGCTCACCTGCTTCAACAAGCACCTGGCTGCCGATCTGCGGGCCCGGTTGAAGCCATCTCCCAACCTCGACATCGCCAACTTCCATGCCTTGTGCTATGATCTGGCCCGGCGGGCTGGCGTGCTGCCGGTGAGACGGGATAATGACACATTCTTTAACCAACAACTGCCCGAGGCGCTGATGGACGCCGCCGACGCCCTGGGCATCCGCTACGACGCTATCGTCATGGATGAGGGGCAGGACTTTCGTGAGGACTGGTGGATCCCACTGCAAACCCTACTCCGTGACCCCGATCACGGCATTCTCTACATCTTCTTCGACGACAACCAGCGCCTCTATGTGCGGCACGGCACGTTCCCCATCCAGCAGCCACCCTATTCTCTGACAGTGAACTGCCGCAACACCCAGAACATCCATCAGATGGTCGTGAAGTTCTACGAGGCCGAGGTCTCTCCCACCGCCCGTGGCCCTCTGGGCCAGCAGGTGGAAGTGATCTCCTACGATGATCCGCAAAGCCTGTGCCTCACCCTACAAGATGTTCTGCGCCGGCTGACCGTGGACGAGCAGGTCCCCGCCGACGAGATTGTCGTGCTCACACCTCGGGCGCTGAGCAGGGACCGGCTTTTGCAAGGCAGTGCTAGCGAAGGGCCGCTGTTGACTGATATCTGGCCGTCCCCACGAGGCCAGGTCTATTGCACTACGATTTATGATTTCAAAGGGCTGGAGCGCGCCGTGGTCATTCTGGCGGATGTACGCCGCTGGCCGCCCGAGTGGGATGATATGATCCGGCTGCTCTACGTGGGTTGCTCGCGTGCCCGCAACCATCTGGTCATACTCCTGCCCAGGAATGCCCCCGTGAAGGTGCGGAGAGCCTTCACGGCGGTCAGGGGCCGCAAATAGGGGATGTTGGGGAAGGGCGTTAGCCCTATCCAGCGTATCGCTCCATGCCAGGAACTACTCCACGTTGGCCGCGGGCACCCGCTCATGCACCAACGCCCGTACCGCGCCGGCGCTGTCCAGTTCCAGCACGGCCTGGGCCACCTCCCGTGCCTCGTCCAGCGTGAGGGCGCGGATGACCTGTTTGGCCAGGGGGATGGCGGGCGGGGTCATGCTGAACTCGTCGAGTCCCAGGCCGAGCAGGATGGGGATCGCCAGTGGCTCGCCGGCCAGTTCGCCGCACAGCCCCACCCACTTGCCCTGCGCATGGGCGGCGGCGATGACGTCGCGCACCAGGCGCAGCACGGCGGGGTGGAAGGCATCGGCCAGCGCGGCAACGGATGCGTTGGTGCGGTCGGCCGCCAGCGTGTACTGGCTCAGGTCGTTGGTGCCGATGGAGAAGAAGTCTACCTCGGCCGCCAGGTGATCTGCCAGCAGCGCGGCGGCGGGGATCTCGACCATGATGCCGACCTCCATCTCCTCCGCCACTGGTTGCCCCTCGGCCAGCAGTTCGGCGCGACATTCCTCCAGCGCCGCCCGGGCTGCCCGCACCTCGGCGACCGTCGCCACCATCGGGAACATCAGCTTGAGGTGGCGCCCGGCCCCGGCCCGCAGCGCCGCCCGCAGTTGTGGCCTGAACAGTTCGGGCCGCGCCAGGCACAGCCGGATGGCCCGCAGGCCCAGGAAGGGATTCATCTCGCGGGGCAGATCCAGGTAGGGCAGGTGCTTGTCGCCGCCGATGTCCAGTGTGCGCAGGATGACCAGCTGGTCGCCGAACACGTCCACGACGGCACGGTAGGCGCGGTACTGCTCCTCCTCATCGGGCAGGCACGACCGCTCCAGGTAGAGGAACTCGGTGCGGAAGAGGCCCACGCCCTCTGCGCCAGCCTCCAACGCCGCCTGTGCCCCCTCCACGTTGCCGACGTTGGCGACGACCTCGACGCGGTGGCCGTCGTGGGTGACGGCAGGCTCGTGGGCTACCTGGCGGGCCTGCGTCAGCACCGTGGCAGCAGCCGCCTGTCGTGCCCGGCACCTCGCTACCGTCTCCTTGTCCGGTTCCACCAATAGCGTCCCGTCGCTCCCGTCCAGCACCAGCGTCGCGCCAGCAGGCGTATCCAGAATGTCCGGGCCGGTGCCCACGATGGCGGGCAGCCCCAGCCCACGGGCCAGGATGGCCGTGTGAGAGGTCGCGCCCCCCTCGGCGGTGCAAAAGCCCAGCACCAGCGACTTATCCAGCAGCACCGTGTCGGAGGGGGTCAGGTCGCGAGCCAGGACGATGGAGGGGATCGCCAGCCCGGCGGTGGGGGATTCGGCCACGCCGAGGAGGATGCGCAGGACACGGGTCGCGACGTCGCGCACATCGGCGGCGCGGGCGCTGAGGTACTCGTTATCCAGCGCTTCCAGCATCTGCGCGTACATCTCGGCGGCGTCGCTCAGCGCGGATTCAGCGTTGGTGCACTGTTCCTCGATGGCGGTCTGCACTGCCTCCAGCAATTCGGGGTCCTCGAGCATCAGCGCGTGGGCCTGGAAGATGACGGCCTGCTCTTCCCCGGACTCGGCCTCCGCTTTGGCGCACACGTCGGCCAGTTGCTCGCGGGCCGTCTCCAGCGCGGCCTGGCAGCGGGCCCACTCGGCGGCCGGGTCCTCCACCGTGCAGCGCTCAAAAGAAAGGTCGGCCCGTTGGAAATGAAAGGCCGGCCCAATGGCGATTCCGCGCGAGGCGGCGATGCCCTGTAGAGTCTTCATTCCTCCTCCCCGAAGTTGTCCTCGACCAGCGCCTCCAACGCTGCCAGGGCCTGACCGGCATCCTCTCCTTCGGCGTGGATTGTGAGCACCGCTCCCTGGTTGGCTCCCAGCGTCAGCACGTTCAGGATGCTCTTGGCGTTCGCTTCTCGCTCATCGTGCGTGACCTTGATGTCGCAACTGAACCGCTTGGCGGTCTGAACGAACAGCGCGGCGGGCCGGGCGTGCAGGCCCACTTTGTTGCGGACGGTCAGTGCTATCTCTGGCATCGGTGTGCTCCTACCACAAGAGTAACGCCGGTGCTTCCAGCGCCTCTCGTAGATCGGTCAAGAAACGGGCGGCCGCCGCCCCATCCACAATGCGGTGGTCGGCAGATAGGGTCATCCGCATCACCGGGCGCACGACGACCTGTCCTGCTTCGTCAACAACCGGTTCCGGCCGGGTGGCTCCCACCGCCAGAATAGCCGCCTGCGGCGGATTGATGATGGCGGTGAACTGCTCGATGCCGAACGGCCCCAGGTTGGAGACGGTAAAGGTGCCTCCGGCGACGTCGGCCGGCATCAATTGCCCTTCGCGGGCGCGGGTTGCCAGGTCGTTCACCTCGGCGGCGATCTCCGCCACGCTCTTGCGGTCCGCCTGGCGCACCACCGGCACGATCAACCCCTCCTCCAGCGCCACCGCCACGCCGACGTTGATTTCGGACAGGAGGTGAATCTCCTCATCGCGCAGGGCTTGCTCTGAGCGCCGTCGAAGGGTGCTGTTCAGCCAGGGATGGTGCTGGAGTGCCCAGGCCACCGCCTTGACGATAAGCGCCGTGGCCGAGACGTGGGACTGCCCGGTGGCCTCCGTTCGTGCATTGAGCCGCGCCCGTGCTTTCTCGAAAGCGCTCATATCCACCCGCACAGTGAAGGTGACGTGGGGGGTCATTTGGTAACTGGCGGTCATCCTCTCGGCGATGGTGCGCTGCATCCCTTGCAGCGGTATCACGTTCTCCCCTCGTCCGATTTCGGGAGAGGGGCCGGGGGTGAGGGCCAACACCAGCACATCGGCGGCCTGGACACGTCCCTTTGGGCCGCTTCCGTTCACGGCCGCGAGTTCCACCCCGCGCTCTCTGGCGATGCGCCGGGCGGCGGGCGTGGCGCGCACCTTCCCGGGCAGCGGTTCGACCGTGGGGCGGGCAGTAGCCGCCAGCGCTGCCTCTTCGGCTTCGCCCCTCGACTTCGCCCTCGGACTGAGGGGCCTCGGCCCGAAGGCTCGGGGCAGGCTCAGGACAGCCTCCACGTCCGACTTTGTAATCCTTCCACGCGGCCCGGTGCCTTTCACCGTACTTAAATCCACGCCGACCGAGGCAGCCAATCGTTGCGCAACAGGAGTCACTGATTCGCTGACTCGCTGCCTCGCTGATTCGTCCAGTTCTTCACCTGGTTGGAGAATGTAGGCGATGACCTCTGTGACCGGCACTACCTGCTGGGGTTCCGCCCGAACGCCCGCCAGGATGCCTGAGGCGGGGGACTCGATTTCGAGCGTGACCTTGTCCGTCTCCACCGTCAGCAGCGGCTCGCCCTTCTCGATGTGCTCTCCCTCCTGCTTGAGCCACTCGACGACGGTCGCCGTCTCCTGGGCCATCTCCAGTTTGGGCATAATGACCGGGACGGCCATGCTACATTCTCTCCTTCGACCTGGCTCAGGACAGGCCCTGCGCCAACCGGCGGGCAGCCTCGACGATTGTTTCGACCTGCGGCACGGTGTGGTACTCCAGCGTGCGGTTATAGGGGATGGGCATATCCCGCCCTGCCAGCCGGACGATGGGGGCGTCCAGGTAGTCGAAAGCCTCGCTACCGGCGACGACGGCCGCCAGTTCTCCTCCGTAACCGCCGGTCTTGCACGCTTCGTGCACGATCAGCGCTCGACTGGTCTTCATCACCGAGCGGATGATCGTCTCCTCATCCAGTGGCTTGAGCGTGCGCGGATCCACCACCTCCGCCTCAATGCCCTCCTGGGCCAGTTGCTCCGCCGCGTTCAGCGAGCGCTTGACCATAATCGAGGTGGCGACGATGGTCAGGTCCCGGCCTTCCCGTTTCACCTCGGCGGTGCCCAGCGGGATGGTGTACGATTCCTCAGGCACAGGTCCTTTGGTCTTGTAAAGCAATTTGTGCTCGACGAAGATGACCGGGTTATCGTCGCGGATAGAGGCCAGGAGCAGTCCCTTGACGTCGTAGGGAGTGCTGGGCATCACCACCTTCAGGCCGGGGACGTGCACAAACCAGTTTTCCAGGCTCTGGGAGTGCTGAGCCGCTGCACCGGTGCCCGATCCGGCCGGGGTGCGCAGCACGAAGGGCACCTTGGCTTTGCCGCCGAACATGAAGCGGATCTTGGCCGCCTGGTTGACCAGTTGTTCGGCGGCCAGCGTAGTGAAGTCCATAAACATGATCTCGCCGACGGGCCGCATCCCGGTCAGCGCCGCGCCGGTGATCGCGCCGGCGATGCCCAGTTCACTGATGGGGGTATCAATCACCCGCTCCTCGCCGAACTCCTCGACCAGCCCCAGCGTCACGCCGAAAGCGCCGCCGTAGACGCCCACGTCCTCGCCGATGATGAAGACCCGCTCGTCGCGCCGCATCTCCTGCCGCAGCGCCTCCCGAATCGCTTCCGCGTAACTCAGTTCCCGCATCAGGCGTACATCCCTGGAGAATGACCAATGACCAATGACAAATGACCAATCAGGCAGCCCAGTTCCCGCATCAGGCGTACACCCCTTCCTCGATGGTCTCGAGAGCGGGCTCCGGGCTGGCCTCGGCGAAGGCCACGGCCGCGTCAATCGCGGCATAGGCCTCCTGCTCAATCTGGTCGGTCTCTTCCTCGGTCAGCACCCCCTCCTCGATCAGATGGGCGCGGAAGCGCTTGATGGGGCATTTCTGCTTCCAGGCCTCGATCTCCTCGCGGGTGCGGTAGCGGTTGGCGTCGCTCTTGGAGTGGCCGCGCCAGCGATAGGTCACATTCTCAATCAGCGACGGCCCCTCTCCTTCCCGCGCCCGTTTCACCGCCTGGCTCACCGCTTCGTACACCGCCATCAAATCGTTGCCATCCACCGTCACGCCCGGCATGCCGTAGGCGGCAGCCCGGTCGGAGATGCGCTCGATGGCGAAGGCCTTCTTCACCGAGAAGGACATGGCGTACTGGTTGTTCTCGCACACGAACACCACCGGGAGCGTCCAGATGGCGGCCATATTCAGCGCCTCGTGGAAGGGGCCGGTGTTGGCCGCGCCGTCGCCGAAGAAGCAGAGGATGATCTGGTCACGCTTCTGCATCTTGAGGCTGAGCCCCACGCCCACCGCGATGGGGATGCCGCCGCCGACGACGCCATTGGCCCCCAGGTTGCCCCCCTCGACGTCGGCGATGTGCATCGAGCCGCCCCGCCCACGACAGTAGCCGGTCTCCTTGCCCATGAACTCAGCCATCATGCGGTTTAAGTCAGCTCCCCTGGCAATGCAGTGGCCGTGGGCACGATGGTGGAGGAGGGCCAGGTCATCGGGGCGTAGTGTTGCCATAGATCCCACGGATGAAGCCTCCATGCCGATGGAGAGGTGCATCGTACCGTGGATCTTGCCCAGCGCGTACAGTTGCTCTGCCTGCTCCTCGAAGGCGCGGATGGTGTACATCTGGCGGAGCAACTCCCGTTTCCTTGCTGCACTTAAGGTCATCTGTTCCGTTGTCTCCCTACATCAGATAATTCTACTCAGCAGCTCCCTTGATGGCCTCCACTGCCATCGCCATATCGTCCGCCTGGAATAGAGCGGTGCCGACGATGAGGAGACTGGCACCAGCCTTGATCAGTTCACCTGCATTGGCCGGGTCGATGCCGCCATCCACGCCGATAGGCAGGTCGAGGTCCTCCTTCTCGACAAGTTCTCGGGCCGCGGCGACTCTGGGCGTTGTCTGCGGCTGGAGCGGTTGGCCTCCAAAGCCGGGCTGGACCCCCAGAATAAGGAGCAGGTCCAGCTCGGTCAGTAGGTCTCGGATGCTGCCCAGTGGCTGGGAGAGGTTGAGGGCCAAGCCCACTCTCGCATCTTGAGAGCGGATAAGAGCGAAGGTCTTAAGCGGTTGCGGGCACGTGTCGGCCTGCACAATGACCATCTCAGCGCCCAGCGGGTTGAAAGCCCTCAGGATCCAGTCTGGCTCCTCAACCTCCAAGTGGACGCTGAACGGCAGGTGGGTGTATGGCCGTAGGGCCTCGATGTGGTGAGGGGTCAAGGCCAGGTTGGGTACGTAGTGGCCATCCATAATATCCAGGTGAAAGGAATCAACCCCCGCTCGTTCGGCCCGCTGAACCTCCTGTCCCAAGCGAGCGAAATCCGCAGCCAGGAGGGAAGCACCTATTCGCACCGTAACCACTAGACCCAGATCAGCTTCGTCAATCCGGCCATAGCTCGGCCACCTTCTGGGAAATCTCTCTGGCCGCTGATGCCGGATCGGGTTGACCCGTGATGGCCCGGCCGAAGACCAGGGCAAACACAGGGAAGTCGCAGAAGAGGGATACATTGGAGAGACTCAGGCCACCGGCTATACCCACATCGAGACCTAACTGACAGAGCTTGCCCACCTCCTGACAGACCTCGGGGCTCCAGGTAGCACCTTTGGTCGTCTCCTCGTCTACGCTGCGATGGTACAGGACCAGGTCCACCCCGATCTCCTGCAACTCTTGGGCTCTGGAGACGGGATCCGCCACGCCGGTGAGATCGACCAGACAGCGTCGCCCCCAGCGTTCGGCCTCTCGCTGTACCGCTTCGGAGGTGGCTAAAGGGGCGACGCCCAAAGCTACGGTGATGTCAGCCCCGGCTCTGAAGGCCAGATCGGCTTCCAGGCCACCTACGTCAGTCGACTTCATGTCGGCCAGGATCAACTTGTCGGGGTGCTCCTGGCGCAGTTGACTCACGACGCCCAGGCCAACCGCCTTGATTAGTGGAGTGCCTGCTTCCAGGATGTCTACCCAGGGGCTGACCGCCCGGGCGATTTCCAAAGCTCGATCCTCGTCCACCACATCAAGGGCGACTTGTATCTTGCAACTCATGCGTCTCTCCTTATCTCGTCTCGTCTAGGATGGTAAGGTCAGTCGCCTCAGAGTCAGTCCAGCTCCAACAGCGCCTTGGCCACTTTGACAGCCTGGCTGGCGTCCTCGGCATACCCATCTATGCCTATCTGGTCAGCAAAGTCCTGCGTCACCGGGGCTCCACCGATGATGACTTTCGTCTTGTTGCGCAATCCGGCTTTAGTAAGCGCTTCGAGGACTCTGGGCATGTTAGTCATGGTGGTCGTCAGCAGGGCCGACATCCCGATCAGGTCGGCGCCCTCTCGAGCTGCTTCCACGAACCTGTCCGGTGGCACATCAGTACCCAGGTCTATCACCTCGAAGCCTGCCCCTTCAAGCATCATCCCCACTAGATTCTTCCCAATGTCGTGCAGATCACCCTGTACTGTTCCGATGACGATTTTGCCCGCTGGCTGAACGTCAGCTTCAACCAACAAAGGGCGCAGAATTTCCAAACCCCCCTTCATTGCCCGAGCCGCGATCAACATCTCGGGTACAAAGTACTCGCCCTGCTCAAAAAGCCTACCCACTTCACCCATCGCGGGAATCAAGCCTTCCTTAAGAATCTTGTCAGCGGCTACTCCTGCATCTACCGCGATTTTTATTTGCTCTTGGGCGGTCTCCAAATCTCCGTCCAAGATCGCTTGATAAGCTGGTTCGAGTTTGTTGTCCATAAGAACCTCCAAATAGCTTTCAGAATTCTCAGGTGTCTACCTGACATTATTCACGCCCTCTATGGGCAAACGCCTGGTAAGGCAAAAGCATCGAATTAACGGCACTGTGCAACCACTACGGGCAAAACCTCACAAACATAATCAATGTCATGACTTGTTGTAGGATAGCCCATAGACAACCGCAGCGTTCCCTCAATCTGCGACACAGGCAATCCCATAGCCATCAGCACGTGCGATGGCTCAATGTCCTCCGCCGTACAAGCAGACCCCATCGAGACAGCAATCCCTTGCATATTCAACCGGAAGAGCATCATCTCACCATCCGCTCCTGGGAAACTCACAGACGCGATGTGGGGCGCAAAGCGTGTCGGTGAACCGTTCACGATCATGGTTGGGATGGCCTCTTGCAAGCCCGTAATCAGGCGCTGGTGAAGCCCACTTAGCCTCTCACGTTCTTCTGCCTTGTGCTCAGTGATCAGTTTCACAGCCGCGCTCAGACCAACAATGCCGGGGACATTCTCCGTCCCGGTGCGCAAGGCTGATTCCTGTGGGCCGCCAAAAGTGATCGGCGTCAACGGCGTGCCTTTACGGACGTACAGCGCCCCTACCCCCTTGGGGCCATAAATCTTGTGCGCCGAGAGTGATAGCAGATCAACCGCCAGA
Organism: Anaerolineae bacterium; assembly: GCA_034430655.1. Lineage (GTDB taxonomy): Bacteria > Chloroflexota > Anaerolineae > B4-G1 > B4-G1 > JAUWNP01. The sequence continues at coordinate 18,711 of DAOUEC010000120.1, read as the reverse complement.
TCATCCACACCAACGTCGAGCAAGCCCATGCCCTGAACAGCATCAGTGTGCATGAGAATGCCGTGTTGGTGGGCGATGCACCCAATCTCAGCTATCTGTTGGATCGTCCCGACTTCGTTGTTGACCATCATAATCGAAATCAGAGCCGTTTCGGGTCTGATGGCCTGGCGAACGTCCTCAGGGTCTACCAGCCCACTGGAATCCACCGGTAAATAGGTCACTGCATAGCCATCGCCTTCGAGCGCCTGGGCCGTATGTAAGATTGCATGATGCTCGATAGCGCTGGTTATGAGGTGGCTGTGGTGGGGATCATGATTGCGCAAGACGCCAATCAACGCCAGGTTGTCTGCCTCCGTTGCTCCACTGGTAAAGCAGATTTCCTCTGGACAAGCCCCAATTCCCTCCGCTACCTGGGCGCGCGCCTGTTCGACGAGTTGCGCAGCCTCCTGGCCCACCTGGTGAAGGCTTGACGGGTTCCCGAAAACCTCGCCCAGCGTGGGCAACATCGCAGTGCGTACAGCCGGATTCACCGGCGTGGTGGCGCAGTAATCCAGGTACACTCGTCGGGCCATCACGAAGTCCTCATTAGAGAGGCAGTAACCTCACCTTCGCTCAAATCTCGGCCCGGCGGGGCAGCAAATTGCCGTTGTAGGAAATCCAGGATTTTATTGATTGTTGGGGGATGATCCAGATCATGGATTAAGAGCTTGATATTGATGACCGGACAGCTCGCTTCCCCCTCGGTAAAAGCGGGCATCAATTGGAGGATCAGGTCAACCGATGGCGGCAAGGAATAAGTTTCCCAGATACTTTGGTGAGTAACCTGGCAATCGTAGCCTTTTTCTGCGAATAATTCCGCCAGGTAGTCCGCGACCATAACAATCCGGTTGCCACACCAGCCACCGACTACTCGGACATGATACCTCGCCATCTCGTGGTCTCCGTTCCCTGATTGAGGTCATCGTTTCAGTTTTCCCCCTGCCGCAGGACAGCCCACGGCAGGGGGAGAGTGGTGTGTCGTAGGTTTACCCTATTACAGTGCTGATAAACCAAACAGCTTGAAGATAGAGAGCAACAGCCAGCCCAGCGGGTCGCCGCCTATGTCCCAACTGGCGAGCATGGAACCGGCTCCGATTTGCTCCGTGAATTGCCCCATAGCAGCATAAGCGGCAGTGTGTTCGGGGGCTGTGATGGTGGAGAAGTACATGTACGGGATCAAGAAGAGCAAGATCACGATCACGGTCTTGACCACGTTCCCTTTGGTGTAAGGAACCACCGCGCCAGCCATGAAGGGGACGATGGCCAGGCTGGCGATGGGCAACATCTCAACCCCAGGCAGGGCCGCTGCCAGCAGAACACTGAGCGGGAAGATGATGATGGAAGACGCCATCACTGAGGGGTGACCCAACAGCACAGCGCAGTCCACAGCCACGTAGATCTCGCGATCCTTGAAGCGCTCGCGCATGAACTGGACGATCGACTGGGTGATGGGGATCAGGCCCTCGGCGATGATGGAAACCATGCGGGGCAGGATGAGCATCATAGTACCCACCTGCATACCCAGCACCAGGATCCCAGCGACGCCGTAGCCAGCGGCGATGCCGATGATGCTGCCCAGAAGCAAACCCAGGATGGCGGGCTCGCCGACCACGCCGAAGCGCTTGCGGATGCCTTCTGGGGAAGCATCCCAGTCTTTGAGGCCCGGAATCCTATCGAGCACCCAAACTACCGGGATGGCGAAAAGGCTGGACATTACAGTCGGGCCGCAAGGCACACCGATGCCCGGCATTTCGTTGAATTCCTGGTATTTCTTTGCGGTCAGGTCGCTCATCCAGGCCCCAAGCGTGAGATAGACGATCGCGCCGATTACGCCAAGGGTGATGTTGCCGGTAAGCCCCCAAATGATGCCACCGATCGCCGAGCCGTGCCAATAGCTCCACATGTCCGTCCAGATGGTCTTTTGGAGCTTTAGCAGCACCAGGATGACGTTGACGACGATGATGCCGACGATGACCATGGCGACACCCGGCCACCCCCAGGCGATTCCGCAGTCTGCCCAGTTCACGTCGATTAGGCTCAGCGCGAGGCCAAGCCGGTTTGCCAGGGCCTGGATAGCAGGCTGCAAGGCTGCCACGATCAGGTCAACGATCAGGAAGAGGCCAGCCAGACCGATGCCTGTCGTAACACCTCCACGGACAGCCTTCTGCCAGCCGACGCGAAAGACAAGACCCAGGATGATCAAGATGATGGGAACCATCACCGTTGATCCCAGGCCAAGGAACCAAGCTATAGCGGTCGAGATTGCTTGCATTATTGTTAAACCTCCTTTAAGAGACTTGTGTAAGTGAATATCGCGGACTGTCATAAGCAACAGCCCAAGCCTGCAGCCAACCGGGCCACAGACCGAGTAACAACATTAGCTAGTCCTATCCTCCGATCAGGCTGACGATTTCGTCCAGAAGCTTGTTTTTCTCTTCTCGCGTGCCAATCAGGAAAGGCATCCCCTTTACGATTGGCACAGTGATGTCATCGCGGTAGAGCCTCATCATTGAGACGATGAGGACAAGCTCTGGCCGGTCGAGGTAACCACTAAGATCGGCATCCAGGATGCGCTTGACTACGACGTCGTCGAGGCCCTCTGCCTCCATTCTTTGTTGGATCGTCTCCTCAGCAATTGTCGAGGTGTTGATCCCGGCACCACATGAGACGAGAATTAACCTGCTCATAGGCTCACTCCTTTCTCCTCAAACGAAACAACAAGATAGTCAACCACGCTTGAGCAAAACGGTTCAAGTTCATTTATTGTTTCCAGGCAACCTCCTTTCCTGAGAATCATCCAGGCCGACTGCAACATCAGCTCAGATCGAGTTCCTGCTTGAGCCACAGAGCGATCTCAGACGGCGAGGATAAAGCTCGCACTGCCACCAGTTTCTCAGGTTGGCTAAATACGATTGATAGATTACGTAACGCCTGTACCTGTTCTTCAGGGCTGTTGTTGGCCAGCAGGAAGACCAACCCTACAGACAGTTCCTCGTCGGGATCTGCCATGTTCCTGAAGGAAACAGGCTCGCGCAGAGATGCAAACGCCAAAGCGGAACGATTAACGCCGTCTGCGTCGGCGTGTGGGAAGGCAATACAAAAGGGCTTAGTTGGTAGACCAGTGGGATGCTTCTGCTCACGTTCGAGGGTGGCTGCACCATAGCCTGCCTCTACTGCGCCGTGTTTGTGTAGTTTATCTGTGAGCAAACGAATCACACTCTCTGCGTCCGGCGCGGAAACGTCTACGGCTATAAGGGCGACATCTATTTCTAACAATTTAACTCTCCTTGACTAGTCACGTCGGTGCGTTGTCCATAGCGACTATGATAATAGTCAAATGAACGCTTGGCCTGTGCCTCGCTAAAGATAAGTGGCTGGCCGAGCGAGTTAGCAATGGAATAGGTCTTGGCCGCTTCTTCCAAGGTAATCGCACGCTCGAGCGCATGGGCCAGAGTCTCTCCAACCGTGATCGGACCATGCTGACCAAGCAGCACCGCAAAGCCATCGCCCAAGGCTTCCACAGGCGCAGTTACAAAGTGAGCATCCTCGATGTGAGCATAGCGCGTCACAGGAATCGGTTTCCCGAACCAATCGGCCTGAGTCTCCGTAATAATGGGGATCGGTTCATTGATTACTGAAAATGCAGTCGCGTATGGAGAGTGGGTATGAACAACAGCGTGGATGTCGGGACGCGCGTGCAAGATCGCAGTCCACAGGTTCATGGCTACAGAAGGGCGATGCTTTCCATCGATCACTCGCATATCCATATCGGTGACGATCATATCGGCGGGCGTAAGCTCGTCGTAATCCATTCCACTAGGGGTAACCACGACGCGACTACTCTCCGGGTCGCGTGCGCACACCGTGCCCCCGGCCATCCAAATTACTCCATATTTCTTAAGCGATCTGGCCGTTTCTAGAACTTCCTGGCGCAAAGATTCGTTAATCATCGTTATCTCTAAGCAATTGGATAAAATCCCAATTCGTGTCCAGCCTCAAAGAAGGCCAGCATGTTTTCGAGGGGGATATCATTCCCAAAGTTATGCGCCGTGCACAAGATGTAACCACCACCAACGGCCATCTGCTCAATTCGCAAACGAACCTCTTTGCGCACATCCTCGACTGTCCCTTTGGGGAGGACTTCCTTTACGTCTACGCCACCCTGGAAAGTCAACTCATTGCCAAAGTCTTTCTTAAGTTTCGCCGGATCCATACCAGGCAGGTGGCCTTCGATGGGGTTTAGAATATCAAACCCAGCTTCGATTAGATCAGGGATAAATCTTCGAATATCACCATCACAGTGCAGAAGAACTTTGGCATTCGGAGCTCTTTTCTTGACTAGCTCAATGGTTTTCTTGTGCTTGGGTTTGATATACTTGGTGTAAATCCTGGGGTTAAACATAGGGCCAGTATTCGTCCCCAGGTCTTCAGCCATCTCCACAATTTGGACGTAAGGACCAACCACGCTTAGAAAAGCATCATATATCCCATCCAAGATCTCGGTGAGTTTGGAGAGTAAGGCGTCAAAGAGCTTGGGATCCAACACTGTCATCATCAACGCGTTCTCCATCCCCACCATCAGACGAGCCATCTCCCAGATATTGCCATAGACCGGTCGGTGAGCGACAATGGCGTAGTCCGTGTTGTAGTAGAGATCCTCCACTTCCTCTCTCACGCCTTCCAGTCGGGCAGGGTCATAAGGATCAGGCCAGGGATAATGTTCAATCTTCTCTACAGTCAGGTCTTCCGCCAAGGGCGCACCGGCCAAATCGTAGTAGCCTCCCATCATCCGGTGGGTCAACCCCCACTCGTCAACGAAGCTTTGGAACTCCCCTACCAGCGAATTCGCGATATACCCCTTTGGGGGGCGAATGTGGATAAAACGAAAATCGGTTCCCAATTTCTCTAATAAGGGGTTGTAATCCGGGGTAGTGTAAAAGCCGACCAGGGTTCTGCGGGGAACGCTTTCCAAACCGAAATGGTCTCTTAACAACATATAGCGTTGCTCAGTGAGGTGGTTCGCAGAGCCGCCCAGTGTAATCGGGACGCGATCAGGCTCTTCATGATTAAGAGTGGCTATTACCCTTTCCCGGGGAATCATGGTTTCGGGCATGTGGGTTTCCCTCCTCTTCCTGTAGGCTCACCTTTGTGAGTAGCACTTCACATACGTGACTTGTAGAATGAATTCCATTTCTCGTCAAGTTAACCGCTGGTTAACAGGCTTCCATGGCAAGCGTTGAATGGTAATTGCCCCACTAACCGTTCGTACCCACAGGCTTCCTTCCCCATTCCCCATAGTGCCAGTGCACCCCCTGGCTGACTGGTCAAGGCCAGGTAGCATACAAGCCACATTCCCACTGATTGAGGTTACTGCGACACTTATATCTGACTCCTCGTCCAGTTGGATCTCGACCGGGCCATGATCTGTCTCCAGGTGTACTTCATCGGCAGAACCCGGTACACCAAGAAATCGGATCGTCCCCATGATTGTAGATGCTGATACCTTTCCACTCACACGTTCCACAACGAGAATCCCATGTTCGCCGATTAGTTGGAAATCTCCAGAGCCACCAGTCAATGATGCGTCCCCACGTGCGGTTCTGAGTGAAGCTACTCCATTTATGTTGTTAGCCGTAATGTCCCCGGCAATTGATGAGATCTCCACTGTCCCACGAAACTCGTTTATGGCTACAGTCGCATCAAAGGTTTCGACTCTTACAGGCGTGTCTCGTGGAACGCGCACATTCATTGTGGTTGCCGGACCCGCAGAATCGGGCAACGGGGGACCTGTATAGTTTACAAGAATCAAAACCTCATTGGATGATTCGGTGACATCATAATCTGTCTTCTCTGAGAAAGCAAGATGCCCGTCCACTTCGAGCACATCTCCCGACACACCAACAATATTGATGTGCCCCGTGTTTACCTCAATTACGACTGCTTGTCCACTCGCCAAATCAAAGGATTTCAATTGGATATCAATTGGTTGTCCCGCAATCGAACCACAAGCCGAAAGCTCTACACTCATTATTGCAAAGATTAGCAATTCTACTATCTTATAGCCTTTGTCGAGTCTCAAAGGGTTAAATGGTGAACACGTGGCGCGGCAACTAACCCTTCTTTGCGCCACCTAGCGTTCTCTCGTCGGCGCCGCCCGCAGTGCAAGTGGTTTCCCGTCGGGCCCGTCATCCAGGGCCAAGACTTTCTGCGCTGTTGCATCATCAGTCACGAGCACATTCACGTGCTCGCCACGCAGCGCGCCCAGAATGGCCTCTGCCTTGGCCTCTCCCCCCGCCACGCCGATCACCCGTTCGATGGAGTGCAGGGTTTCCAGTTCGATGCCGACGATATGGTGGTTCAGTTCGATGTCGAGCACGTGCCCCTGAGCATCATAATGCCGCGCACAGATATCCCCCACCGCCCCCTGTGCCCGCAGTTGATCCAGCGCCTCCTGGTCCAGGTAACCCGCCCGTAACAGGCTGGAGACATCCGGCACCAGTGAGCCAATGCCCAGCAGCGCTATGTCCGCGCGATGGGCTAGCGACAGCGTTTCGCGGATACTCGGCTCCTGGAGCAACATTTCCCGCACCTGAGCGTCGTCGACGATCAGCGGGGCGTGAAGGTAGCGGTACTCTCCGCCGTAGACGTTGGCCAGCAGACGGGCCAGGTCGGGGCCGTCAATCTGCGGGTTGCCCATCCCCACGGCGCCAATCATCTGTACCACCGTGATCGGCAACCTCTGATCGGGCCGCAGTGCCCTGACCGTGCTGTGGACCGCCGAGCCCCAGGAGATGCCAAAGATTGTGCCTTCGACAAGTGTGCTTTCGATGTAGCGGGCGGTCAGTGCCCCTAGTCCGCACAGGATCTCCTCGTAGGGCCGGCCTCGCCCGACCAATACCTGGGCATGGCGCAGATGGAAACGAGCGATGAGATCACGCTCGATTTCAGGGGCGGTCTTCCAGAGATGGTGGATGGTGATCTCCACCACGCCGGCCTCCCTGGCTTTGCGGAGCAGGCGGGAGACTGTGGAGCGAGATATGTTGATCCGTCGTGCGATCTCAGCCTGGGTCAGGTTGTCTTCGTAGTACAGATTGGCGACCTGAGTCAGAAGTTCTGTGCGCTCCATCAGTTCCCGCCGCTTAATGTGGAGGATGTTGAGATACCGAAAACAATCGGCATTCTGGAAAGTGAGCACCTTTTTTCATTATTTGCACCAATGCTCATTATTTAATTATAGCATACAGAGAAGCCATTGTCAACACTTGTGCAACAATTTGCACAAATGTGCATGCTGACCAGATAGTCGTCGGCCCGGCGGGATCGTCCGCCGGGTCGATGAGAGGTAGCGCGCCGTCAGGAGATTGGTTGGCGCGTGCATGTTGACACGTCTCCAAGGACGGGGGCTGCGAGCACTGGGTTGTCTTTGTAGTATGGGTGGCCTGTTACGCTGCGGTGAGCGCCGGGATAATCAGGGACTTGAGGTATCCCTCTCGTTTTGTGAGATGCAGGTGGATAGCCTCTTCCACACCGTCCAGCCCGAAGCGGTGTGTGATTAGCGCCTTTGCGTCCACCCGCCCGGAGGCAAGCAGATCCAGCACCGCTCGCGTGTCTATGTGGCTGGCTGAATAGGCGCTGTTGATCCGAATCTCGCGGAAGAATAGTTGGTTCGGATTGACCTGCCAGACTGCATTAGGCGGCGGCGGGGCATTCAAGTGCAGCGCTGCTCCCCTCGCGCACAGCGCCAGTCCCAGGTCGTCTGCCTGCAGATTTGGCACGGTTACAAAGACGGCATCGGCGCCGCGCCCCTCGTTGAGGTCTCTGAGCGTTGCGACGGCGTCCTCTGTCTTTGAATTGATCGTGTGGGTGGCGCCGAGCGAGCGTGCCTTTTCCAGTCGCCAATCGTTGTGACCCACCGAAACGATCCTACTGGCTGGCGAGAGGCGGACTAACTGCACGAAGCACAACCCCATGAAGCCGTCGCCGACGATGGCTACTGTGTCGCCTAGTTGGATGGGTGTCTGCCTGATGCCCTTCAGCACGCAGCCCATTGGCTCGATGATCGTCCCCGCTTCGAACGAGACGCTGTCCGGCAGGAGGAGGGTATCGAGTTGGGCATTCTCAGCCGGAACGCGGAAGTACTCTGCGAAGGCACCGGGATCCAGGTGTGTCTGGCGGAAGTGTTCACATAAGGTGTAGAGGCCCCGATTGCAGAAGTGGCAGGACATGCAGGGGACGTGGTGGTGTGCGAAGATACGGTCGCCTTCCTTGAACTTGGTGACCCCAGGGCCTACCGCCACAACCATCCCCGTGGGCTCGTGCCCGATAACCCTGGGCGCACGCTTAGCCTGATATGCCTCCGCTGTCTCGCCAGCGCACAGGCCGCAGGCCTCGGTCTTCACCAACAGGTCGCCAGGCCCGAGAGTGGGAATCGGGCGCTTCTCAAGGCGCACATCGTCGTTGTTATAGTACACGGCAACTTTCATAGTGCCGTTGACAGTTGGCACGGTATTACTCTTCCTTTCTACTCTACTGATCTTGCTTCTGCCTTTCTCGTGAAGCGTAGAGGGGAGTGGGGTCAACTCGGGGCCAAGTCGGGTACAATAGCCATCTTTATGCACTGCCCTTCAATCATCATTTTCAGCGCGTCTTCCACCCGCTCCAATGGGAGTTTGCCAGAGATCAGGATTTCAGTGTTGATGACGCCTGATGTGATGAGCCGAAAGGCGCGGTACACGTCCAGCGGCGTGGCGTGATAGACACCGTGCAGCGTGAGTTCACCATAGTGGATCCATGTTGTGTCCAACTCAATGGTCGTCCCACTTGCCAGGCCGCCGAACCACAGTACTCGCCCGCCCTTGCGGACGGATTGGATGGCCGTCAGCCAGGCCGCCTTGGCCCCGGCGCTCTCGATGGCCACATCCGCCCCACGTCCCTCGGTAAGGTCGTGGATCACATGTACCGGGTCCTCACGCTGGGCGTTGACAATCCGCGTGGCTCCGAGTTGATCGGCCACAGCCAGCCGATTGTCCTTTAGATCAACCGCGATCACCTGGGATGCTCCCCGTCGGAGGGCCATCTGAAGATGCATCAACCCGATCGGGCCACCGGCGCCGATGATAGCCACACTCTCCCCCGGCTGGATCTGGATCACATCCTGCCCGTGGACGACACAGGCCAACGGCTCCATCGCCGCCGCCTGGCCGTAGGAAAGGTGATCCGGGATCTCAAAGGTGTTAAGACGCACAACGGGGCCAGGAACCACTATGTACTCGGCGAAAGCGCCGGAATAGAACAGGATGTTGTCGCACATGCTGTGCTGGCCATGCTTGCACGCATAACACACGCCGCAGGGTGCCGAGTTGTGCGGCACCACCCGCATCCCGGGCTTAAACTTCTTGACCTCGGCCCCTACCGCCACCACATCACCGCCCAACTCATGGCCGAACAGGGCCGGCGGTGTAATCTTGGGATGCCCGCGGCGATAAGTCTTTACGTTTGTGCCGCAAGTAAGCGCGGTGCGGATCCGAACCAAGATTTCATCCGGCCCGGGCTGAGGGATGGGCACCTGGCGTAGTTCCAGGCGGCCTGGGGCCAGGTATACCACAGCACGCATCAATTGAGCTGTCATAGGGGGTGAACCTCCTTGTCCGTCCACATTGTCCGTTTTACTGCACCGCGTTCTTGGGTGCGGTGGGAGTGCCTTTGGATATGGGAGTGCGGTGATACCCGCGCAGGTATGTTTCCCGCATAAAAGCCGCCTCGTCCGGGTCAAAGGGCACTGGCTCAGCGTTCATAGCACGGGCCATTATCACCAGCCGGGCCGTCGTTTCGGCTGCGATGGTAGCGTCATAGGCTTGAGCGAGGTCGGCGCCTACTGTCACCAATCCGTGGTTGGCCAAGAGGACGGCTACGCCGGCCCCCATTGTCTCCACTGCAATCCTGCCAACCTCCGTAGTTCCTGGACGGCGGTAAGGAGCCACGGGCACTGGTCCGCCGAGGCAGGTGGCGGACTCGATCAAAACGACCGGCAGGGGGGCGTTGATCAACGCGAAGGTTGTCGCGTAAGGAGCGTGAGAGTGCACTACTGCGCCCACGTCTGACCGCTCGTGGTAGAATATGAGGTGCATCGGCGTCTCGCTGGTGGGTTTCCATCGGCCTTCCACCACCTTGCTATGCCGGTCAAGCAAAACCACGTCTTCTATCTGCATTTGGTTGTAGGGGATAGCGCTGGGCGTGATAGCGATCAGGCCGGTCTCTCGGTCGAGCGCGCTCACGTTGCCTTGGGCCCCGTGGGCCACGCCGTCGGCTACCATCTGCCGAGCGGTCGCAAGCACCTGGATCCGTAGTTCTTCTAGCAGCATATCTTTCTCCTTGATCGAGTGGTCGAGTTCTTACACAGCATCAGTCTGGTCATTTCCATCAGCCCGTCTTGTTGGGCTTGCCAGGAAGGCCTTTCCTCTTATGCTCCAGCGCCTTTCAGCATGGCGCGATACACCTCGTTGCTGCTGCGAGCAGCGGCAATCTTCCTCAGGGTCACGCCGTCCTGAAACAAGTCCGCTAGTTGTTGAAGGGCGACTACCTGTTGTATTTCCTTCTCGGCTATGGCCAACAGTTCGACCTTGTCAACTCCGATGCCCGTGATAAACGGGATGCCGCTGATGACGGGTACCTCAACGCTGGGCACCTGCGTGGTCGCAATGATCAAATCTGCGTCTTTTGATTTGACTTTCGCTTCTGAAGTCAGGGCGCGCCGGATCTCTGCATGCAGGCCATGCTTCTTGAGCAAATCTTCGACCTTCATGGCTACCATGGTTGAGGTAGTGATCGCAGTGCCACAGACGATGAGGATTCTCTTTTTTCCGGTCAAATGTTCACCTCCTTTCTGTTTAGGGTCTGGCTTGTCACCCCAGCCCGATCACTCTCGTCATGCTATCTTCACCACGGTGGGCCATGCTTCGAGTAGGTCGAGAGTGACCCTCGCCACGTTGCCATCGGTGACAAGTACATCCACTTCTCCAAAGTCACACACCTTTGCGAATCCGACTACATCAAACTTCGAAGAATCCGTTAACAGGATAACCTCTTCGGCAGCGCGAATCATCGCCTGCTTGACCGCAACTTCTTTCAAGTTCACATTCGCGATGGCGCCATCCGGATGGATAGCGTCGGCACCCAGGAAGGTTTTGTGGACCCGCAACGTTCTCAGGAACGCTTCGACTTGGGGACCCAGCAGGGTATACACGTTGGCGCGGGCAATGCCGCCTGTGCACACCAGGGTGATATTGGGGTTGGAGGCGAGCTTGGCTGCAATGTGCAGGTCGTTGGTGACCACGGTGAGGCTGCGCATGCGGAGAAGCAGAAGGGCAAGTTCGTAAGTGGTGGAGCCCGCATCGAGGATGATGGTCTCGCCGTTGCGTACCATCTCCGCCGCCGCGGCGGCGATGCGGCGTTTTTCTTCTATCCTGCGATGGCGCTTAATGTCGTACGGGAGTTCCAGGGTGGTGCTTTTCCCGACTCTGACTGCGCCTCCTCGCGTGCGTATGAGGTGGCCTTCCTGCTCCAGTCGTGTCAGATCGCGGCGGACTGTGGCTGCGGAAACGTCTAAATGCGAGGCTACAGCGGTTACTTCTATGTAATCTTTGTCCTGTAACTCTCGCAGCAGGATGGCCCGGCGTTCTTCAGCGAGCACTTTGTGCCTCTTGGAGTTCATCATGAAGCACGTACAAGCATATTAGTGCTTGTATTTGTTCACTTGTGAATATTATAGCAGATTTTCAGGCAATGTCAATAGGGTAGCAACAGTAACTTGGGTATAGCTCAAAACCTTGAGGGACTTGGTGCAGCACTGTGCACGCTGGCCAGATAGTCGTCGGCCCGGCGGGATCGTCCGCCGGGCCGATGGGGGGTAGCACATCGTCAGGAGACTGGTTGGCGCGCTGGCGAAGATTATACTTCTTCGCGCCGGAACACTTCCTCCCCGCCGACGATGGTCAGGACCGGTTGTAATGCTTCGTCCAGCAGCACGACATCGGCGTCGTAGCCGGGGGCCAGGCGGCCCTTGCGCAGCCTCAGCACCCCGGCCGGAACGCGGGTGGCGGGCACGAGTGCCTGCTCCAACGGCAGCCCCACCAGCCGCACAAGGTTGCGCACGCCAGTATCCAACAGCGCGTGTGCCCCGGCGATGGTGCCGTCCGCCAGGCGGCAGGAGCCATCCCGGACAAAGACCGGCTTGTGCTCCCACTCATAATCGCCGTCTGGCAGCCCTGCCAGCGGGGCGGCGTCGCTCACCAGTGCCACGTGCTCCAGTCCCTTGACCCGCAGCAGAATCGCCATCACCGCCGGGTGGACGTGCACCCCGTCGGCAATTAACTCGGCCACGATGTCGTCGAAGTACATCACCGCTCCCACGACGCCGGGCTCGCGGTGGTGAAGCGGACGCATGGCGTTGAAGGTGTGGGTGGCGTGCGAAAGCCCCAGTTGCACTGCCTGGGCTACCTGCTCAAAGGTCGCATCGGAGTGGCCGATGACGGGGACGACGCCCGCCTCAACCAGGCGCGGGATGCAGGCCATGGCTTCGCCTATTTCTGGGGCGAAGGTGAGCATGCGGATGTGGCCCCGGGCCGTCTGCTGAAATGTCTGAAACCTATCCCACGTCAGCGGCTCGAACCAGTCGGAGGTCGCCATGCCGGGTCGGGCCGGGGACAGGAACGGCCCCTCCAGGTGGATCCCCAAACATTGGGCACCCGGTGGCGGTGTATCCAGAACTGCGGCCATTGTCTTCAGGCTGGCGAGAGTCTCGTCGCGGGGTAGCGTCAACGTCGTGGCGAGAAACGCGGTGACGCCGAAGGCGGGTAGAGCGCGGATGACGTGGGCCAGGCCGGGGCCCATCCCATCGTGGCCCATCAGCCCGTGCATGTGCACGTCAATCAGGCCGGGCACGACGGCCATGCCATCTGCCTCAATGAGTTCGGCTTCGGGTGGCACCGGTGTTACGCCAGCCGCCCCCACGGCCATGATGGTGTTGCCCTCTATGAGCACTACGCCCGGCGCGATGACTTCGACGGGCGTGTAGACGGTTCCGCCGGTGATGGCCTTCACTTGCCCGTGCTTCACGTCAGGTCTGCTCCTTGACAAAGTGGCAATACGCATTCAAACGCTGAATATGATAGCATAGGTGCAGCCCGAGTCAAATCTCCTGCATTGTGAGTTGCCGCTAGCGAGTCTCCTTTGTGGACTTGCATTTTGAGTTTATGCAAAGTATACTATAATAGAGCCGGAAATCGGTGTGTCGAAAGGGACAGGTGATGCAGACACAGGTTGAAGAATTCCTCCGCTTCCTGACGGTGGAGAAAGGCTACTCGAAACATACCATCGCGGCCTACCGCAACGACTTCACCCAGTTCCTGGCCTATCTGGCAGGCGAGGGTATTTCTTCCTGGCAAGACGTGGGCCGGGCACATATCCTGAACTACATTGTATACCTGAAGGGACGTGAATATGCTTCTTCGACGGTGGCCCGCAAGGTTGCATCTGTCAAGTCGCTCTTCCATTTCCTGGTTGCTGACGGGGTGCTCCAGGACGACCCTACCGCTGCGGTGGATTCGCCCTCGGTGGATAAGCATCTTCCGCGTCCTCTGGCCCCGGAGGAGATGGCTCGCCTGCTGGCAGAGCCGGCCAAGTCCAATACGCCCAGGGCGCTGCGAGATTGGGCTCTGCTCGAGTTGATGTACGCGACCGGCATGCGGGCCAGTGAGGTCATCGGACTCGATGTGGACGCAGTGGACCTGGAGGCCGGCACGGTGCGCTGCCTGGGCAAGGGGAACAAAGAACGCATCCTGCCGCTGTATGAGCGTGCGCGAGAAGCGATTGGTGCTTACCTTGAGGACGGGCGTGCCAGGTTGCTAGGGGGGCGAGATACAGCAGCCTTGTTTGTTAATCACCGGGGGCAGCCTTTAACCCGGCAGGGGCTCTGGCTGATTGTCAAGAAATACGCCGCAGCCGCCGATCTCGAACGAAAGGTCACACCTCACACATTTCGTCACTCTTTCGCCACCCACATGCTCGACGGCGGGGCGGGATTGCGCGAACTCCAACAACTGCTGGGCCACTCCAGCATCTCCAGCACGCAGGTTTATACCGAGGTTTCCACCCGGCGCAAGCGAGAGGCTTACGACGAGGCTCACCCGCGAGCGTAATCGCCGGGTCACTCTCACAAAAGGAGGCACAAATGAGTTACGTCGAGAAACTGCTAGCACGCAACGAGCACATCGTGCGAGTCGCCCGCGACCACTGGATCACGTTGCTGCCTACAATTCTGGTTGACGTTGCGGTCAGCATCGTCATCATCGGGCTCTCGGTAATGGGGGTCATCCTCTCTCCGCCCTTGACGTGGTTTGGCCTCCTGTTGCTGGTTGTGCCCATCGGCCACTTCGCGCTCCGCATCTGGGCATGGGGGAACAACCAGTACGTCGTCACCAACCGGCGTATTCTCCAGGTCACGGGGGCGTTCGGCAAGCGGGTGTCGGATACTTCACTGGAGAAAATCAACGACATCGTGATGGAGCAGTCGGCGATGGGGTGCATGCTCAAGTTTGGTGACATCGAAATCATCTCCGGCTCCGAAAGCGGCATTGACGTCTTCCGGCGCATCGCTGACCCCATTGAGTTCAAGAAGGAACTCCTCGATCAGAAGGAGGCGCTTGCCAGCCTGGATGTTTTTGAAGAGCGGGCGGGGCGCGTAGGGCAGGGTGACCCTGCCCCTACTGAAGCGCCAAGTGCCAGTGATGTGCCTGGACTGATTGCCGAACTGGATGAATTGCGTCAGCAGGGCGTGATTACCGACGTGGAGTTCGAAGAGAAGAAGCAGCAATTGCTGACTAAGATTTAGGAGGCGTTCATGCCCGAATTCTTTTCACGGTCGCATTTCGAGGCTGCTGCTGCGGCAATACGAAAACGGACCCAACTCGAACCAAAGATCGGCTTGATTCTTGGTTCGGGCCTCAACCCGCTGGCCGACGCTGTCGAGGCTGGTGTTGCAATCCCCTACAGCGAAATCCCGCACTTCCCCGTCGTGACTGTGGAAGGACACGTTGGCCGGCTGATCATCGGGCGGCTGGAAGGGCAAGCCGTGGTGGTGATGCAGGGACGTGTTCATTACTACGAGGGCTATTCGATGGCTGAAACCACCTTGCCAGTGCGGGTGATGCAGGTTTTGGGGGTCGAGACTCTGATCGTCACCAACGCGGCCGGCGGCCTCAACCCGGAGTTCCACGCAGGAGACGTGATGCTCATCGCCGATCACATCAATCTGATCGGGATGGGCGGGCTGAACCCGCTGCGTGGTCCCAACCTCGACGAGTTCGGGCCACGCTTCCCTGACATGTCGGAGCCGTACGACGCCCAGTCGCGCGCGCTCGCCAAACAGGCGGCGACCAGGGCAGACGTGCCTCTACGAGAAGGAGTGTACGTCTGCCTGGCCGGTCCCAGTTTCGAGAGCCCAGCCGATTTGCGGTTTCTGCGCCTGATTGGGGCGGATGCTGTGGGCATGTCCACTGTTCCAGAGGTCATCGTCGCCCGGCACGGCGGTACGCGGGTGTTGGGCCTTTCCGGCATCAGCAACATTCTGCCGGTCGAAGGCGCGCTGCACGTGGAGACGACCCACGAAGAGGTGCTGGAGGTTGGTCGGGTGCTGGTACCACGGCTGGAGGCCATCATTCGTGGGGTGTTGAGGGCGCTATGACGATCCTCTTCCAATGGCTGGTAGAGCACGCCTGGATTTTCTACGCTGCGTGCGCCATCGGCGTCATCATCTATGCAGTGCGTGCGTTGGCGGCTCAGAAGGAGCGGAACCTGGCCCTGTTCACGCTCGAACGGGATACGGCCATTGCAAGAGTCATACAGGCCGTGGCGATGGTGTTGATCTTCATCGCCATTGGAGTGGCCATCTTCGTCAGCACCACTTTTATTCTGCCTGGCTTGCCCATCTACAACGCGGGAACTCCGCTCCCAACGTCTACGTCGTCAGCCGGCGTGGAGCCTCTCACCCCCGGCGTCACGCCTACTCCCAATCCCACGCCAGAACTCGTGATACCGACTTCCGCGTCGGTGGCTACGGCCGTGTCAGTTCCTACACCTCCTCCGCCGGAGCCGATTGAGACCCCCACTCCAGCGCCGACCGATACGCCTGAGGCTGCCATTGCGGGCGAGTTATACGTCCGCTTCGGCGACTTTGCAGCGCTGGTCGGCTATAGCCTGCCGGCTGCCGAGGTCACCACGGCGCAGCCTCTGCCGCTCACCTTATATTGGAAGGCGCTGGAAGGGACCAGCCCGATGGACTACCTGGTGTTCACTCATCTTCTGGCAGGGGATGGCCACCTCGTTGCACAGCACGACGGCCCTCCTGCTGGTGGAGCCCGTCCCATCACCGGCTGGACCTCCAGTGAGACCATCGTAGACCTTCACTCGATGGTCTTCCAAGATACTGGCTACACCGGACCGGCGAGGATCGCAATCGGCCTGTACGATTCGGGCAGCGGGCGAGTCCCGACCGAGACGGGTGACGACCACGTCGTCCTGCCCGTTGCGATCAACGTCATTCCTTAGTGACCGGGCGCGCGGTGAATGGTCGGCCAGGCCCCGGCTCTTGTCAGGAGTCGGGGTTCTTTGATTGCATTCCGCCTCATTTCGGGTACAATAGATTTGGCTGGGGGAAATGGCTAAGCAATTAGAACGGCTGGTTACACTGGCCCTCGTGGTCGCCATATTGATACCGCTCGTACCGCTCAGGGTAGCCAGTGCCCAGGAAGGGGACGACGTCACGCGGTTGATGGAACGCATGTCCAGCGCGGACAAGGTCGGGCAACTCTTCCTGGTCACCTTCCCTGGGGCTGAGGTCACCGAGGATGCTGTTATCGCGGAATTGATCCGCGATTATCACATCGGCGGGGTAGTGCTTCTGCCCGATAACGGCAACATCGTCAACGAGGGCGATACCCCCGCGCAGGTAGCCGCGCTGGTCGGTCAACTCCAAGGGGCCGCCTGGGCGGCGACACAGCCGGTGACCGAGACGCTCGTCGAGGAAGAAACACCCCTCGGTCCTTTTATCCCTCTCTTTATCGCCGTGAATCACGAGGGCAACGACATGCCCTTCACCAGCATCGTCAACGGCATGGCGCCTCTGCCCTCTGAGATGGCGTTGGGGGCCACCTGGAATCTGAGCCACACTGAGACCGTGGGCCAGATTGTGGGGCAGGAACTGCGCGCCCTGGGTGTGAACATGCTGCTGGGCCCGTCGCTGGATGTGCTCGAAAACCCGCGTTCTGAGAGTGCGGGTGACCTGGGTGTAAGAGCCTTCGGGGGCGAGCCGTTCCTTGTGGGGCAGATGGGACAGGCATATATTCGTGGTGTTCACGAGGGAGCCGAGGGGCAGGTGGCGGTCGTAGCGAAGCACTTCCCTGGTCTGGGTGCCTCAGACCGCTCGCTCAATGAAGAGGTCTCCACCGTACAACGCACGCTGGAGAAACTGAGGCAGATTGACCTGGCTCCTTTTTTCGCTGTGGCCCAGGCCGAAGACTCCCTGGCACACCCAGACGGGTTGATGGTGTCTCACATCCGCTTCCGGGGGCTGGAGGGTGGTCGTTTTGTCACCACCCGCCCGATCAGCGTGGACAGCCAGGTGCTCCAGCGGCTGCTGAGGTTGCCGGAACTGGCTGGCTGGCGCGAGGGGGGTGGGGTGACGGTCTCCGACGGGTTGGGCCTGCGCGCGCTGCGGCGCTTCTATGATCCCAGCGAACAGAGTTTCAACAGCCGTCGCATCGCGCAGGAGGCGTTCCTTGCCGGCAATGACCTCCTACTCCTCTCCCAATTTGCACTCAGCGACGATTGGGAAGACCAGATCGCCAACGTCAAGTCCACGATCGCCTTCTTCCGCGAGAAATACGACAGTGATCCCTCGTTCCAGACATCGGTGGATGCGGCTGTAGCGCGCATATTGCGACTGAAACTTGCGCTCTACGGCGGTACGTTCGGGCTCGCTGCCACCCAGCCGGACGTGGAGACAGTCAGCGAACAGGTAGGGCTTCATCGAGAGGAGATGTCTGTCATTGCCCGCGATGCCATCACGCTGCTTTCTCCTCCCTCGCCTGACCTGGTTCCCTCCCCGCCGACCCCTGAGGACAACATCGTCATCTTCACCGACGGTCGAGAGGGACAGCCCTGCGCTGTGTGTGCTCCTGTGTCCTACATTGACCCGCTCGCGTTGCGAGACACAGTCGTAAGACTCTATGGCCCTGATGCAACTGGGCAGATCACTCCATGGCGGGTGACCAATTTCACCTTCAATCAACTGGAAGAATACATGAGCGCACCGTCGCTGCTCCCGACGCCGATGCCGACTCCGACTCCTGCGGCCGGGGAAGTCATCACGCCAACCTCACAACCTCACCCCGTAGAAGCGGCGCTGCTGGGGGCCGACTGGATCATCTTCGCCATGCTCAACCCGACCGGTGACCTACCCCAATCAGGGGCCGTGCGGCGTTTCCTGGCCGAGCGGGCCGATGTGTTACGCGGCCCGCACCTGGTCGTGCTGGCTTACGACGCCCCCTACTACCTGGACGCGACCGAGATCAGCAAATTGAGCGCCTACTACGTGGCCTACAGCCGGATAGGATCTTT
>DAOUEC010000119.1:0-2217 GCA_034430655.1 Anaerolineae bacterium | reverse complement strand
TTGACGACGTAGTGCAGCGGGCCGAAGCCGTGATCGGACATCACGATGATGGTGGTATCGTCCGTGATGTGATCGAGCATCTGACCGATGAAGCCGTCTATGCGCTGGTAGATCCGCTTGAGCGCAGGGCCAAAACGGGCGGCAGCCTGGGGATCGTGGCGGGGGTGGGTGGGATCCACAAACTTCCAGAAGGCGTGCTGCATGATGTCGGTGGCCTGGAAGTGGAACATCAGGAAGTCGTAGGGGTAGTCGCTCATCAGCCGTAGTGCGTACTCCCCTCGCCGCTCGACCAGGTCTAGCAGGTCGGCTGCGAACTCCGCCTCGTTACCTGGTTTGTACTGAACGCGTGGGGCGATGCGGTAGGGCTTCATCTGGTCAGCGTAGCGGTCGAGCAAGTCAGCCGGGTAGGTGAAGGTACCACTCGCCGGCGAAAGCATCCCGGCAATGACGAAGCCGTTGACCGGAGCGGGCGGGTAGGTGACAGGGACGTTCATCACGCCGACCTGTCGGCCGGCCTCGGAGAGGATCTGCCACAGCGTCGGGGTGCGGATGGAGGTGGCGTTGACCAGTTCGAAATGGCTACCCCCCCCGCCCCCCCTGTGTGGGGGGAGGCTGCCATTGGCCGGATGAAGTCGAATACGCTGTGCTTGCCAGGGTTCTTGCCGGTGGCGAAGGTGGGCCAGGCCGGCGAGGTGACCGGCGGGAGCGTGGATTCCAGCAGGCCGTGGACACCCTCGGCCATCAGCCGGGCCAGGTTGGGCAGGTCTCCTGCCTCCGCCCAGGGCTGGATCAGGTCGAAGGTTGCCCCATCAATTCCGATGATCAAGACGCGACTCATGTTTCCTCCTGCTGTCCAACCTCCAGCACCTGGCGGACGACGTAGATGGGCTTATCCTGTGCTTCGTGGTAGGTGCGGGTGAGGATCTCGCCCAGGAGCCCCATCATCAGGAACTGGATGCCTACTACCATCAGCAGCACGGCCAGCATCGTCCATGGGTTTGTGCCGATGCGGAAGGCACGAAACGCCTCCTCGCCGTAGAGCAGACCGTTGATTATCTTGGTCGCTGCTAGATATAGAAGGGTAAGCCCACCCAGCCCGCTGCTCAACAGCCCCACCGTGCCGAAGAGTTGCATCGGGCGGTTGGAGTAACTGAGCAGGAAGGAGACGGTGACCAGGTCGAGGATGACGCGGGGGATGCGGGAGAGCGTGCCGTACTTGGACTTGCCGGCCTTGCGCGGACGGTCGTTGACCGGCACCTCGGCCACGCGTACCCCGATCAGACTGGCCATCTCCGGGATGAAGCGGTGCAGTTCGCCGTAGAGGTGCATTTGCTTGACCAGGTCGCTGCGGAAGGCTTTGAGTGAACAGCCCCGGTCGTGCAGGTGGACATCGCTGGTGCTGGCGATGAGCCAATTGGCGATCATTGAAGGCAGTTTGCGGGTCAGGAATGGCTCCCTGCGGTTCTGTCGCCACCCGCTGACCAGGTCGTAGTCCCCTTCCTCCATCATTTCCAGCAGGCGGGGGATGTCGGCCGGATCGTTTTGACCGTCGGCGTCTATCGTCATGATGATCTCGCCCTGGGCATAGTCAAATCCGGCGGCGAAGGCAGCCGTCTGGCCAAAGTTGCGGCGGAATTGAACGATGCGCAGGTGTGGCTCCTGTTCCTGCAGGCGGCGGAGAACGGCCACGCTGTCGTCAGAACTGCCATCGTCCACGGCTATGACCTCGTAACTGCGGCCCAGTTGCCGCAGCGTAGCCGTCAGTTCGGGGATCAGGCTGGGCAGGGAGCCAGCCTCGTTGTAGACTGGGAGTACGATGGAAAGATCAGGCGTGGGATTGATTGTATCCATTTTGCGCATTATAACACACTGCCCCAGTAGGTCAAAGTGCCGTCGTGCCGCGCAGTAGCGCCTCTACCTCCCCAAGGTCGGCCCGGGGGGTCAGGTCCAGGCTCAGGGGCGCGATGGAGACGACGCGGTCCACCGCCAGGGCGTAGATGTCGGAATCGGGCTCGGTGCGCTCGGGGTGAGCGAGAGGCGTGTAGTCGAGTTCCCTTCCGTCCCTCTCAGTCCTCCCTACGAGGAGGGGAGCCTCTGGGTCTGCCAGGCTAGGGATAAAATAAGTGTGGCGCGAGACGCGGGTCAGCCGCCAGGGGGTCTCTGGCGTGGCGTCGGACGGCACGTCCAGTTTGAGCAGGTCTACGTCGAACGGGAGGG
>DAOUEC010000118.1:0-8988 GCA_034430655.1 Anaerolineae bacterium | reverse complement strand
CGCCTCCTGGAATTCCCGTAGACTGGCCTTCTCGATCAGCCACGTATCCCCTTCGCGCCTGGTGTCCAGCGCCCCATCCTGGATCATCCAGTGCAAGGTGTCCACATCGTGGCCCGACAAGTCGCACGCCTCCCGGACCGTCAGCCATTCCGGGGCTGCTAGCCAGGAGACAGGGGTGATCACCCGTCTCATCGGGAATTCCATTATCGTATCGCCGGAAAGCGCCACTTTCCGATTAGTGACCCGCACAGGACTCGAACCTGTAACCAAGGGATTAAGAGTCCCCTGCTCTGCCATATTGAGCTAGCGGGCCAGTGACTACTCACCAAAACACCACTCAGAGCGGGAGTGTCGCCCGCGTTTCAAGCGGCGGATGGCACATCCGCCGCGAGCCTGGGTAGTTACGCGGGCCACGCTCGGGCTGAAGGGCTTTGCCGCTAGATTGTGGTCATAAGCCGCGCGGTGTATTGTAGCATAAGTGTACAATTGCGGCAAGTTACCGGCGCTTGACAAGCCACTTCCTCCGGGTATATTAGCATAGTATTCTATCCCCACCTGACCGGGGAGGGAGCGGGAGAGGAGGTGAGCGTGGCTGGGAAGATCAGATTCGTGGTTCTGGGCGGGAGCGGCGTCGCCAGCCCGGAGTTGGTAGACGTGCTGCTGCGCTCGGCGGGGCAGCGGCCACCTATCGAGGTAGTGCTGCACGGGCGCACACGCCGCAAGTTGGAGATCGTGGGTGGCATCTGCCGGGAGATGGCCCGCGAGCGGCCGGGCGACCTGGAGATCAGTTACACGACCGATCTGGAGGAGGCGCTGGAAGGGGCCGACTACGTTCTGAACCAGGTCCGGGTCGGTGGGTTGAAGGCGCGGGCGTTTGACGAGACTTTTCCCCGCGAGTTCGGTATCCCCGGCGGGGACACGGTCGGGCCGGGCGGTTTCAGCAATGCACTGCGCACGATCCCGGTGGTGCTGGAGCAGTGCCGGGTCATTGAGCGTGTCGCGCCCGACGCGCTGATTCTGAACCTGACCAACCCCAGCAGCGTCATCCAGTACGCCGTCACGCGCTACTCAAAGGTGCGCGTCATCAGCCTCTGCAACACGCCGCTCGACCTTGCGCACTACGTGGCCAGGGTGCTCGGTGTGCCGCTGGGGCAACTGAGCCTGGATTACGTGGGCATGCACCACTTTGGCTTCGTCACTGGCGCGCGTTGGGAGGGGCGGGACGTGATGGCCGTGGTGCTGGAGCGGGTGGCCGGGTTCCCTGAGTTGGGGATTGACGCCGAGATCATCCAGGCGCTGGGAGTGGTGCCCTGTCCCTACCTGCGCTACTTCTTTCACCCGGACCGCATGCTGGCGCGGCAGATGGGCAAGCCAACGCGGGCTGAGCGACTGCTGGAACTCCAGGACTCCATTCTGGGCGAGTACGCTCACTGGACCGGTGGGCCGAAACCCCCGGCGCTGACTCAACGGGGAGCCAGTTGGTACGAGAAAATCGTCGTGCCGGTATTATTGGCGCTGATCAACGACACGCGGGAGCAGATCATCGTCAACGTGGTCAACGGGCGGACGGTGCCCTTCCTGCCCAAGCCGGCCATCGTGGAGGTGGCCTGTATCGTGGGGGCGGATGGGGCCATGCCGCTGAGCGTTGGAAGGGTCCCCCCTGAAGTGTGGGCGATGATCGAGTTGAACTGCGTGTATGAGATACTGGCTGCCGAGGGGATCGCCGAGTGCGACCGGAGGAAGGCGCTACGGGCGCTACTGCTCAGCCCGTTGGTGCCCAGCGCCGACGTGGCCCGGGCTGTCCTGGAGCGTATCTGGCCGGCGGGTGGGTAGGAGGGTTACCCCCCGGTTGGGGGCAGCCTACGCGCCTTCCTCTTCCGGCGTGTTCATCCGTGCCACGTCCACCGCCTGGGGCCCTTTCTCGGTTTGCTCAACGAGGTAGGTCACCCGTGTGCCGTCGGGAAAGTATGGCTGTTCGCCCGGCGCGATGCCGCTGCGGTGGAAGAAAATCTCCTCTCCGCTGGGATGGATGATGAAGCCGTATCTTTTCTCGCTGTCATACCACTTGACGGTACCCTCGTGTGGCCCAGGCTCAAGCACCAGCGACGGCTTTGGCTTTTGCCTGGCCTGTGGTCTCGGTCTGGGTTCCATTCTCGGTTGCGGGCGACGCTCTACGTGGGGTTGCGCCGTGGCCCGGCAGGTGGGGCACAACTCCGGCGCTGTGATCTGTTTGCCCTGCTCTGCCTGCTGGCGTTGATCCTCGACTGTGAAGATGAATCTCTGCCCACATTGCTGGCAGATTACCCAGGTGTCCTGATAGGCCATTCTTAATCCTCCTCGTTTGTCGTTATCCATCCCAGCCGGGGAAGTGGCGTGAAAGCATCTACTACGGTGTCTCGTCCCCGTAGCGCTATGACCGGCTTCCCCTGGGCCTGCCGGCCCATTCGCGGGGCAGAGCGGGTACGGACGGTCTTGGCCGCCCTTTTCCCGGTGACCAGTATCACCGGATCGCCGGACTGCACCACGTCAGCCCCTGCCAGGCTCACCCCAGGCGCGGCGAAGCGAGCGGTGATCACTCCCTGCCCATGGCGGCCCTGGGCGGGGTATTCGGATAGGGGTGTGCGCTTGGCCCTGCCGTCGCTGGCGATGACGAAAAGATCGGAGCGAGCGCGCGCGACGGCCAACGCTACCACGCAATCCTCCTTCTTGCTATCCAGTTTGACGCCCGTCACGCCTCCGGCAGGCAGTCCCATCGGCCGCACTTCCTCTTCCCCGAAACGTATGGCCCGGCCGGCGGCGGTGACCAGCAGCACCTGATCCTTCCCCGTCGTCACTGCTGCCCAGCCGAGCGCGTCTCCCTCCTCTACCCCGATGACGACGAACGGCTCGCTGCTCACGCCGGGCAGGTCGGCCAGCGCCACCCGTTTGACGACGCCCTGCCGCGTGGCAAGGAACAGGTAGGGGCGTGGTAACCGTGTCCCTGCCGGCGGTGGGGTGGGTAATGCCAGCGCAGCCGCGATGGTATCGCGGCGCGTCAGCGGAGTAAGGTCGGCGTAGTGTGTGCCCTCGCCCTCCCATGCCACTCCCTCCGGCAGTTGATGGATGGGGAAGGCGGCGGCTCCGCCGTCGGCGGCGAAGAGGTAGAGCGTGTCCTGGGTGGAGGCAGCCAGCAGTGCGACCGGCGCGTCCTGGGGCCGGGAAGGCACTCGTGGAAGGGTGCCTTCGTCCGGCATACGAGCCATCAGCCCGCCCCGGCTCACTGCGACCCACACCGGCTCGTCAGGGATCAGGTCGGCAGCGGTCAGTTGCACCCTGCCCGCGTCCAACACTTGCGTACGGCGGGCGTCGGTGTAGCGTTCCTTGATGGTCAGAAGTTCATCGTGCACGACAGCGCGGATTTTCTTCGGGCTGCGCAACAGGCTCTGGAAGTGTCGGATCAGGCGTTTTTTTTCCTTATACTCGTCCTGGATCTTGCGCCGCTCCAGGGCAGCCAACCGCTTGAGCGGCATGTCGAGGACCGCCTGGACCTGGGCCTGGCTGAGTTTGAACTTGCGGCGCAGGTTGGTACGCGCATTGTCGGTGGTGCGGGAGCGGCGGATGGTGGCGATCACCTCGTCCAGGTGGTCGAGCGCGGTGAGCAGTCCTTCGAGGATGTGGGCGCGTTCCCTGGCACGGGCCAGTTCATGCTGGCTGCGGCGGGTGACGATGACCTGCCGGTGTTCCAGGTAGGTCAGCAGCGCCTTCTTGAGTGTCAACAGGCGCGGCTCGCCGTCCACCAGCGCCAGCATGATCAGGCTGAAGGTGCTCTCCATCGGCGTGAGCCGGAAGAGGTCGGCGAGCACCTGCTCAGGTTCGACGGTGCGGGTCAGTTCGATCACCAGCCGCATGCCCCGCCGGTCCGATTCGTCGCGCAGGTCGGTGATGCCCTCAATGCGACCGTCGCGCACTAACTGAGCGATGCGCTCGGTCAGGCTGCTCTTGTTGACTTGATAGGGCAGTTCGGTGACGACGATGCGGTGGCGGGAGCGGCTCATCTCCTCGACGTGGACGCAGGCACGCACGGTGATCTTGCCCCGGCCCCGCCCGTAGGCGTGGGCGATGACATCCTCGCCCCCTTCCTCCGTCCGCCGGTAGATCACGCCGCCGGTGGGGAAATCTGGCCCCTGGATGAAGCGCATCAGGTCCTCGACGGTGACGTCGTCCAGTTTGCGCCAGTGGTCGAGTATATAGATCAGCGCGTCGCACACCTCGCCCAGGTTGTGGGGCGGGATGGAGGTGGACATCCCCACGGCGATGCCGGAGGCGCCGTTGACCAGCAGGTTGGGGATGGCGGCGGGGAGGGCGGTGGGCTCCTGGAGGGTGTCGTCGAAGTTGGGGGTGAAGTCCACCGTGTCCTTGTCCAGGTCAGCCAGCAATTCGGTGGCGATGGGTGTCAGGCGGGCCTCGGTGTAGCGCATCGCGGCAGGGCTGTCGCCGTCCACCGACCCGAAGTTCCCCTGCCCGTCCACCAGCGGGTGGCGCAGGCTGAAGTCCTGGGCCATGCGTGCCATCGCATCATACACCGCCACGTCGCCGTGAGGGTGGTATTTGCCCAGCACCTCGCCGACGATGCGGGCCGACTTCTTGTACGGCGTGTCGGGCCGCAGGCCCACGTCGTGCATGGCGTAGAGGATACGGCGTTGGACTGGCTTGAGGCCATCGCGGGCGTCGGGCAGGGCGCGGGCGACGATGACGCTCATCGCGTAGTCCAGGTACGCCACCTGCATCTCGGCGTCAATATCCACTTGGCGGACGGTTCCAATCTCCATAGACAAACTCCGTACCATCTTATGTAGGGGCGAACCCTCGTGGTCGCCCTCTGGGGCAGGCACAAGACCTGTCCCTACCCTACTGGCTGTGCTTGATCTAATTATCTATACCCGGTAAAGAAAAGGTGAAGACACTCCCTTGTCCTACTTCACCCTCTATCCCCACCTGCCCGCCGAGTTTCTCCACGATGCGCTGCACTATGGACAGCCCCAATCCATGCCCTTTGACACGGTCCTGGTCGAGCCGCGTAAAGGGAGTGAACAAGCGGGCCTGCTCCTCCGATGTGAGGCCGGGGCCGTTGTCGCTTACCCAAAAGCGTACCATGCCATCTGCTTGCTCTGTCGCGCCCAGTTCGACGCGCGGCGGCCGGCCGCCATACTTGAGCGCGTTGCTGAGATAGTTGACCCACACCTCTTCGACCCACGGGCTGTAACCCAGTGCCATCGGCCAGGTGTCTGGCAACGTGATCTCAGCCTGATACTCCTCGATCATACGGGCCAACCGTTGCTGGGCTTCGGCCACTACAGAGGCCATATCCAGCGGCCCGAGTCGTGCTTCTACATCGCGCAGTTCGGTCAGCAGCAGCAATTCGTCAATGATATTGCCTATCTTGCGCCCAACCTGCGCAATCTTGCGCAGGTAATACAGCCCGTCTGTGTCAATGGCGGTGGCATAATCCATCGCCAATATCTCAGCATAGCCGACGATAAGGGATAAGGGGTCCTTGAGATCATGGGCCACGGTATGGTCATAGGCGCTCAGTTCCTCATTGCGTGCTTTAAGTTCGGCCGTCCGCTCTCGTACCCGCTGCTCCAACTGCTCGGCGTGGGCTACCACTTCCTGATATAACCGGGCGTTCTCGATAGCGATGGCGGCCTGGGCAGCCAGGGCTGTCAACGTCTCGACATTCTTCTGGGAAAACCCCTGGTCACCTCGCTTGTTCACCGCCTCCAGCACGCCGATGCATCGATCCCAGACCTGCAGCGGGACGGCCAGCACCGCGTGGACGTCAAAGCCGGTCTGCTGATCGACCTCTCTGTAGTGGCGGGGATCAGCCTGGACGTCGGGAACGATCAGCGGCTCCCCAGACGTCAGGGCTGTGCCGGCGATGGACCCCTCGATGGGCACGCGGATGTCGGCCTCCATGAGTTTCCCGGACACAGAGCCGAACGCCATGCAAAAGCGCAACTCACCAGTGCGGGTATCCCGCAGGAGAATGGAAGCCGCTTCGCTATCCGTCAACTCTGCCGCCGTTGCAAGGATTTGTTTCAGGAGAGGCTCCAACGTCAGGGCAGAGGTCAGTTCGCGGCTGATCTCCAAGATTCTCTCTAGTTCATTAATCCGTTGGCGCATTGCTGCCAATTCATTTACGAGTTGCTCCTGTGCCCTATCTCCATCTTTCATATTACTCTCCTTGTAGTACTACTATACGCGAAGCATGGATTTCTGTCAATTGCGGATTGCAGATTGCAGATTGCAGATTGCAGATTGCAGATTGCAAATTGTCGGTCGGCGCGGTACAATTACTCATATGGATAACGTCGTCGCAGAGCGCGAGGTCCGGCGCAGTTTCGCGCTGGGGGTCTTCAATGGCGCAGCCTTCCGGTTCGCCGAGGCGCTGATTGACCCGCCGCTGGTCCTCACCTGGTTTGTGAGTCACTTGACCGCCTCCAATCTGCTCATCGGGCTGGTGGTGCCGCTGGGGGACGCGGGCTGGCTCCTGCCCCAGATATTTGTCTCTGCCCGCATCCAGCGCATGCAGCGCAAGATGCCCAGTTATACCCTGGCGGCGGTGATCCGCACCGTCGCCTGGCTTCTCCTGGCGGCGGCGGTCTGGCTGTTGGACGATCCCCTTGTTCTGCTGGTCGGCTTCTTCGTCCTGTACACCGCCGCCCGCCTGTCGGCCGGACTGGGGGGACTGACTTTCTTCGACGTGGTGGCGAAGACGATCCCGGCCCGGCGTCGGGGAAGTTTCTTCTCCTCGCGGCAGTTCCTGGGCGGTCTTCTGGGGCTGGGGGCTGGCTGGATCGTGAAGATGTTCCTCAATCACCCGGCCCTCCCCTTCCCGCGTGGCCACGCCGTCCTTTTCCTCCTATACTGCGCGGTGATGGCCCCGGCGCTGGTGGCCTTCACTCTCATCCGGGAGCCCCCAGGGGCGGTCGTGACCGGGCCGGTGACGCTGGGGGAGCAGTTGCGGCGGGCGGGGCGGCTCCTGCGAACTGACCAGGTCTACCGTCGCTACATGGCCGCCCGGCTGAGCCTGGTAATGGCGAATATTGCCCTTCCTTTCTACGGCATCTACGCCAAGAATGTGCTTGGTGCCCCGGAGGGGATGGTGGGGGTCTACGTGGCGACCCGCGTCGGGGCCCTTCTGCTGTTCAACCTGCCCTGGGGCCGCCTGAGCGACCGGCGGGGGAACAGGCTGGTGATGCGGCTGGTGAGCCTGGGCAGTGGGTTGACGGCGCTCTTGGCACTGGCTCTGATGGGACTGGTGGAGTTCCTCCCCCCCGCCTCGGGGGGGCTGGGGGGGGTACTCAGGCTCCAGGGGGCCTGGCTCCCCTACCTGGCCCTCCCCCTCTTCTTCCTGGACGGCGCGGTGCGGCCCGCCCAGATACTGACGGGCAGCAACTTCCTGCTGGAACTGGTCTCCGAGGCCGAACGGCCCCTCTACCTGGGACTTTCCAACACGTTGATGGGGATCGCCGTTTTGATCTCTGGCCTGGGGGGGCTCGTGGTGGACCTCTTCGGTCCCGCTAGTCTCTTCGTCGCGGCCCTGGGGCTTTGCCTGGCAGGGTACGTGCTGGCAACAGGGCTGCCGGAACCAAGAGCATTTCGTAGCCTATGACAATCCGCAATCCGCAATCCGCAATCCGCAATCCAGTGGCGCTGTACGTACACGTGCCCTTCTGCCGGGCGCGATGTGCCTACTGTGACTTCAACACCTACGCCGGTCTGGAGAACCTGATGCCGGCCTACGTGGAGGCGGTGTGCGAGGAGGTCCGTGCCGCTGGCGAGCGGTGGGGACGTCTGACCGTGCCGACGGTCTACTTTGGCGGCGGCACCCCTTCGCTCTTGCCGCTTGACCTCCTGGCAGAACTGCTTCGCGTTTTACGTTTCACGTTTCGCGTCCCAGACGACGCCGAAATCACGCTGGAAGCCAACCCTGGCACGGTGACACTGGCGTACCTGCGTGGCCTGCGGGAACTGGGCGTGGGCCGGCTCAGCCTGGGGGTGCAGTCGGCCCACGACGAGGAGTTGCGGCTGCTAGGGCGCATCCACACCTGGGCGCAGGCGGTGGAGACGGTGCAGGCCGCGCGGGCCGCGGGCTTCGACAATCTGAACCTGGATTTCATCTTCGGCCTGCCGGCCCGGACGCTGGCCCGCTGGGGGGAGACGCTGGAGGCGGCATTGGGGCTGGAGCCGGAGCATCTGTCGCTGTATTGCCTGAGTGTTGAGGAAGGCACACCGCTGGGGAGGTGTATCGCCAGCGGCGAGTTGCCAGCGCCGGACGAGGACCTGGCGGCGGAGATGTACGAACTGGCGGAGGAGGTTCTGGCACGGGAGGGTTTCTTTCACTACGAGATCTCCAATTGGGCCAAAGAGAATGACCAATGTCAAATGACCGACGACCAATCCCAAAGGTGGTGGCCCCGACCTGAAACCTCGAACCTGAGACCTGAAACGATGAGTGAGGAGATCAGCCCCTACGTGTGTCGGCACAACCTGACTTACTGGCGTAACAAGCCGTGGTTGGGGGTGGGGGCGGGGGCACATTCCTGGCTGGGCGGGCGTCGTTGGGCCAACGTGCGCCATCCGCAGGAGTACATCGCGGCCTGTGGGACAGATTGTCAATCTGTCCTGCGCCAGGAGGTGGAGGAGATTGACCGGCGTCTGGAGATGGGGGAGACGATGATGCTGGGGCTGCGGCTGGCGGAGGGGGTCAGGGCCGGCCCGTTTGAGGCGCGATTCGGACGGGCCATGGGGGACGTGTTTGAGGAGGAACTGAGGGAACTCCGGGAACTCGGCCTGCTGGAATGGGACGAGCGCGTGGCGCGGCTGACGGCGCGGGGGCGGCTGCTGGGGAATCAGGTGTTTGTATACTTCGTGTAGTGAGGACAGCGTAGATCACGAGCGAGTTGCTCAAATCTGACGACCGTGCTAAACTATGATCAGGTCCGC
>DAOUEC010000117.1:0-1598 GCA_034430655.1 Anaerolineae bacterium | reverse complement strand
ATTGACGACAAGCGGGTGGAACTGGCCAAGCTCCAGGACCGCTTCCCCATCCGCATAGACATGGCCCCGGCCGACATCCGCGAGGTGGCCACCCGGCGCGTGCTGGCCAAGAAACCCGATGCCGAGCCAATCCTGCGCGTTCATTTCGATCAGGCAAAGGCTATGCTCCAGACCCACACCCGGCTGGAGCGCACGGCCCGCCGGAGCGACGTCACCGCCGGCGAGTTCGTGCAGTTCTACCCCTACCTGCCCCAGTTCATTGACCTGTCCATTGACTTCGAGTCGGGCATGCGGTTGCAGCCCGGCGCGCCCAGGCACATCGGCGGTTCCAACCGCACCATCATCAAGCAAGCCTACGAGATGTTGGTCAGCGACCGTACCGCGCTGGGCGATGCGCCCGTCGGCGCCCTGGTCAGCCTGGATCGCATCTTCGATTTGGTCGAGGGGAACCTGTCCAGCGAAAAACAGAAGGACATCACCGACATCGCCCAACGCTGGCCCGAGACCAGGTCCCCCTGGCCGGTGCGCACTGCCAAAGCCATCGCCCTGCTGGAGTACGTGCGCGACCTGCCCCGCACCGAGACCAACCTGGCTGCGCTGCTCTATCGTCGGCTCGGCGACGACTCCTCCCTGCCCCACGTCGAGCAGGCCATTGACGCACTGCACAAGGCGCAGTTCATCCGGCAGACCGAGAACGGCTGGAAGCTGCAGACCGCCCAGGAGAAATCGTGGACCGCCGAGCGGAACGCCCACAGCCCCAATCCTCGGGAGCGGAATGACATCCTGGAAGACCGTCTGCGGGTGATCTTCGCCGAGCCGGGCCTGACGCGCTATCGCTATGGCAAGCTGCGCAACTTCCGCGTCGGCGTGGCGTGGGACGGCCGGACCGTCACCTCCGGCGAGGCCCAGATACCGCTGGCACTGCGCGTGGCCGACGGGCCAGACGCTTTCCAGGAGGTGTGCGACCAGACCCGCGACGACAGCCGGGCCGAGTCGCACCGCAACGAGGTGTTCTGGGTCACGAGCCTGACCGCCGGGATTGATGAGGTCGTGGCCGAACTGTACCGCTCCCGGCAGATGGTGGGCAAGTACGACCAGCTCCGCGCCCAGGGCAAGATCACCAAAGAGGAGGCGTCGAGTCTGGCGGCAGAAAAGACCGAGGCCATGCGGCTGGAGGAGCGGCTCAAGGAACGGCTGGAGACGGCCCTGGCCGACGGACGGGGCTTCTTCCGCGGTGTCTCCAAAGATGGCGCCGCCCTGGGCAAGACACTGAGCGAGATTCTGAAGGCGCTCTTCGACTATGCCGTGCCCGATCTCTACCCCAAGCTGGAGATGGGCGCTCGACCGCTCAAGGGAACTGAAGCAGAGGAGATCCTCAAGGCAGCCAATCTCAACGGGCTGCCCAGGGTCTTTTACACCCCTCCCGATGGCCTGAACCTGGTGGTCAAGGAGGGAACCAGGTACGTGGTCAACCCGAACGCTCCCATTGTCAAGGAGGTGGCCGATTATCTGGCCAGCGAACACTCCTACGGCAACAAGGTCACCGGCCGCACGCTGGAAAACCACTTTGGCTCCATCGGTTACGGCTGGGAGCGGGA
>DAOUEC010000116.1:0-8131 GCA_034430655.1 Anaerolineae bacterium | reverse complement strand
CCCCCGATGGTTCGACAGGCTCACCAACCGCGGGGGGGAATCACAAGTGGCGGGAGGCGGTTCGACTGGGTGGGATCGTCCTGGGGCTGGCACTCCTGACCGGTGGGTGGTGGTTCGCCCGTAATATGCTCCTCTACGGCGAGCCGACGAGCATGGTGCGCCAAACGGGGGTATGGGGGGTACGAGAGAACGCGCCGGACCTGGCGGCAGCGGTGCGGGAGTTGGGTTTCCTGCACGATTCCCTCTGGGGGGTCTTCGGCTACGGGCAAATCCCGATGCTTCGCCCGGCCTATGGGCTGGCCCGGCTGCTGGGGCTGGCGGCGGCGGTGGGACTGGCCCTCTTCTGGGTCCGCCGCTGGTCCGGGCGAATTCCCTGGGAGTGCCCGCCAGCCGTACTGCTGATCCTGGCCAGCGCCCCGCTGGTAGCCTTCGCGGTCAACTTCGCCCGGATGACCATGAGCGCGGCAGCCGACTTTGGCCGCTACCTCTTCGTGTCCCTGGCGGCCCTGGCCCCCCTCTACGCACTTGGGCTGAGCGAATGGGTCCCTGCCCACCGGCGTGCCCGGCTGACCGTCACCCTGGCCCTTGGCATGCTGGCGCTGGCGGTCTACGCGCTGGTGGGAGTGTTGGCCCCGGCCTACGCGCCCCCGCATCGCTACGCATCACTCGATGGGGTCGCCCCGCAGCACCCGGTGGACGTGACCTACCCCGGCCTGACCCGCCGTCTGGGGTACGATACTGCCCCTGATACCCTCTACCCCGGCGACGTGCTGGAGGTAACCCTCTACTGGCAGGTGCTGGGGGAGACAGAGCAGGATTGCATCTATTTCCTGCAGGTCTTCGGGCGGGAGGGGGATAAGATCGGGGAGCGGGATACCCATCCCGGCCTGGGCCGCTATCCCACCAGCCGCTGGCAGGCTGGCGAGGTCATCGCCGACACGCTCCCCGTGCCGCTGGCGGCGGACGCTCCGGCTCCAGCCGCACTACGGCTGGACCTGGGGCTCTACACGCCGGGCGGTCCCAGGCTGACCACCGCCGACGGGCGGGACACAGTCAGTGTGGGACCGGTCAGGCTGGCAGCGCGGGAGCCGGCGGCTCCCGCCGGCACGCCCCTGGCTTACCGGCTGGGTGAAGGTGTGCGGCTGTTGGCCTGGGATGCTGAGTGGGACAGCCCGGCCCGGCCTGGGGAGACGCTTCGCTTCACCCTCTACTGGACCTGCGACACGTCGCCGGGCCAGGCATTGAACGTTTTCGTTCACCTGGTGGGAGAGGAGGGGCAGCCGCTGGCTCAGGGGGACGGGCCTCCGCTGGATGGGGATTACCCCACCGGCCTATGGGCTTACGGGGATGTGATCGCCGATCCTCGGGCGGTGGCGCTGCCGGACGATCTCCCCTCAGGCCATTACACCCTGCTGGTGGGGCTCTATAGCCTCCAGACGGGGGAACGGCTGCCGGCCTTCGACGAGCAGGGAGCGCGGCTCTCCGCAGATGCGATCCCGCTGGGGATAGTGGAAGTGCGGCGGTGATGAGGCGGGCGCGTAGACTCTGGCGGGGGCAAGGCGGTGTCCTGAGCCCGTCGAAGGGTAGGCACCTGGCTGTGCTGGGGCTGTTCGCAGGGCTGACTCTGGTCATTACCTGCCCGCTGCCGCTGCGAATGGGCCAGGTTCTGGCCGGGGGGGACATTGACGACTACATCAATCCCTGGGTGGACTGGTGGACTCATCACGTGCTCACCACGCCGGGCGAGTCGCTGTACTACACGGACTATCTGTTCTATCCCGATGGCGTCAGCCTGGTCTTTCACTCGTTTAGCCACGTCAACACTGCGATTTCCCTGGCGTTGCAACCCTGGGTCGGCCAGCCCGTGGCCTACAACGTGACCATTCTGCTGGCCTACCTCCTGTCGGCTTTTGGTATGTACCTGCTCGTGGAGTACCTGACGGCATCCACGGTGGCTGGAATCGTGTCGGGCATTGTATTTGCCTTTAATCCCTACCACATATTCAGGAGTATCCACCCGGTGCTGGTGTCCGCCCAATGGATGCCCCTGTCGCTGCTGTTTCTCATCCGCTGGCTGCGTGAGCGTGAGTGGCGGCACGTGGTGCTGGCAGCCCTGTTCTTCCTTCTGAACGCTCTGACGAGTTGGCACCTGATGACCCTTTTCTCCCTGTGGCTGGTGGTGTTCGCGATATACTATCTGATTTTAGAGAACAGCGAGCGTCGCCCACCGTTCTGGCAACGGGTTGGGAGGCTGGCGGTGTTTGCACTGGTGGCCGGGCTCCTTGTATTGCCTTTCCTCTGGCCGTTGCTGCGTGAGCAACTGACAGTGTCACGATCCTATATGCCAGCAGCCCTCGAAAAGGGGCGCCCTATGGACCTGCGGAACCTGGTGCTGCCACCGTGGATCGAGCCAGTCAAATGGGCCGGCTATCTGGGTCTGGTGACGGTACTGCTGGCAGGGATTGGCGCGTGGAAGGGGAGGCGAGAGGCACGCATGTGGTGCGGGAGCGCCGTGCTCTTTCTCCTGATCGCCATCGGGCCACATCCACAGATCCACGGGGAGACGATTGAAACAATCACCCTGCCCTGGTCGTCGGTGTTCATTCCACTTTTGCGCAATACCCTGCGCTTTCAATTGCTGGTCATGTTCGGCCTGGCGGGAGCGGCCGGGTATGGCTGGACTGTCGTCCAGAACTGGCTGGCGCGGTTTCGGTGGGGCGCACTGGGGGGTATAGTGGCTTTGGTATTGCTCGTTTTGGATTACAGCCATTGGCCATTCCCGATGGTCACACCTGCGGTTTCGCCATTTTACGAGCAACTGGCGCTGGAAGCGGGGGATTTTGCCATCGCGCCGCTCCCTTCGACGCGCCAGACGGCCAAGTATTACATGTACTACCAGACCATCCACGGCAAGAAGACCGTCGGCGGGTGCGTCTCGCGCACACCACGGGAAGCGACCCGGTTCATGGAGGAGCACGACCTGATCTGGTCGCTATGCACGACGGGGGCCGTCAACTCGGAGATCATCGACATCTCACGTCAGTTCGACCGGCTGGCAGAGGTAGACATCCGCTATCTGGTGCTGCACAAGGACCAGGTGGATCCCGGTTTGGTTGAACAGTGGAAGGAAGCCCTCCCACTGACTCCAGCGTACGAGGACGAGTATCTCATGGCCTATCATACCGATCTGGAATTGGGACGCGATTACTCGTTCGCCTATGCGCTCACGCCCACTTCAGGAATGCTGCAAGTTCGCGTGAGCCCGGCGGACGAGGTGCTCCAGGGGACGTTTGTGGGCCTGGAGATCTACTGGGGGGCTGCGGAGCCACCCGAGCGCGACCTGGCAGTCCAGGTTGAGTTCGTAGACCGGGCAGGAAACGCGGCACAGGTCGAGCGGATCCCACTTTACCCAGACTGGCCGAGTTCTCGGTGGCCGTCGGATACTATCGTGATCGGGCGCTACCGCCTACGGGTAGACGCGCATCTTCCCCCTGGCGCATACCGCGTGCGGCTTGGCGCGGTGGATCTGTTGACGGGCGAGCCGATCGGCGATCCCGTCACAGTGGCGATGCTAGAGGTGAAGCCGGTGGCGCGAACGTACGAACGGCCCACTCCCGAGTTCCGCGCCGAGGGGTGCTTTGGTGACCGCCTGTGTGTGTTGGGGTACGACGTTGGACACCATGACGACCACCTGGATTTTGTGTTCTACTGGCAGGCAGCCCGCCTGATGGAGCAGGACTACGTGATGTCCACCCGTCTAGTTGATCCGCCAGGCGGCGGGGTGGTCTGGCAAAATGACGCAGCGCCACGTGACTGGAGTTATCCGACGACATGGTGGGACGCCGGGGAAGTGGTCAGCGACACCGTTACGTGCGACCTGAGCGGGATGCTGGCCGGACGATACCAATTGGCCGTTGCAGTGTACGAGCCCAGGTCAGGCGAGGTGCTGACAGCATCCAGGTCTGGGCAACCCGCGGGCCAGATCTTGCCGTTGGGCGAAGTAGACGTGCCATGATTAAGGCTAAGGCTAAGGCTAAGGTTGAGGTTGAGGTTGCCAGAGGAAATCATCCGGTGAACCGCTTCGCAATTCGCCATTCGCTATTCGTTATTCTTCTCTTCCTTCTCGCTTTCCTCCCTCGCGCCATCCAGCCGGTCTCCCGGCCGCTGGTCTGGTACCTGCGCTCGGCCCACTTCATTGAGGCGGTGCTGGCGGGCGACTGGGCGAACACTGTCTACTCGGAGCATCCCGGCGTGGCGCTGATGTGGCCGGTGGGGATCGGTCTGAAGGTCTATTGGACTCTCTCCGGCATCACCCCGGCCGCTCACGCCGTCCCCCCCGATTTCGAGCCCATCCACTTCTTTGGGCCGGTGCCTGTGGCGGAGATCGCCGCCGCCGTGGCCCCCCTGGCGCTGCTGATAGCGTTGGGCATCGTCAGCACCTACCTGATGTTGCGGTATCTGTTCGACGAAGCGACGGCGGCGGTCGCCGGACTGCTCCTGGCCCTAAGCCCCTACTACCTGGCCCAGTCCAAGATCCTCCACCTGGATGCCTGGATGGCAACGCTGATGCTCCTCTCCGCCCTGGCACTGCTCCTCCATCGTCGGGAGCACCGTACCCGCTGGTTGCTCCTTTCCGGGGTGCTGGGCGGGCTCGCCTTCCTGGTCAAGACCCCGGCCCTGTTTCTGGTCCTTTTCTCCGGGTCGGTGTTTCTGGTAGACGCAATTCGCAATTCGCAATCTGCAATCCGCAATTTGCAATTTGCAATTTGCAATTTCCTCACCTGGCTTCTCCTTGCTGCCCTGGTCTACGTCGCCCTGTGGCCGGTGATGTGGGTGGACCCCGGACGAGGGCTGGCGGCGGTGAAGTGGGGCCTGACCCACCACGCCAGCACAGCCCACGATACGCCGACCTTCTTCCTGGGGCGAGTGTTGTGGGAGGATCCCGGCCCCCTGTTCTATGGAGTGACGCTGCTATTTCGCACCAGTGAGGTGGAACTGACCTTCCTGGCCGTGGCAATGGTGCTGGGGACGGCTCATCTGCGGCGCCGCAGGCGGCTCTCTGAAACCGGGGTGGATGCCCTCTTGCTTCTGGCCTATGCTGTCTTCTTCCTGGCCGGGATGTGCCTGGGGGCCAAGAAGATGCCCCGCTACATCCTCCCGGCCCTGCTGGCCCTGGATGTCCTGGCAGCGACCGGCATAGTCGCCTGGGCACGCGGGCTGGCCAGGCTTCTCCCCTCCCGCCCCCCCTCGGTCCCCCCCAAAGTTGGGGGGGAAGGTGGAGGAGGGGTCACGCTTCTCCCCTCTCGCCCCCCCTCGGTCCCCCCCAAAGGTGGGGGGGAAAGTGGGGGAGGGGTCACGCTTCTCCCCTCCCGCCCCCCCTCGGTCCCCCCCAAAGTTGGGGGGGAAGGTGGGAGAGGGGTCGCGCTGGCGCTTATGGCGCTCCCGCTGCTGATCCAGGCCGCGCTGATCTTGTCCCGCCATCCCTATTACGGGACGGCCTTCAACTGGCTGGCCGGGGGCCCGCCAGCGGCCGCCCGGGCCATCATCACCGGCGAGGAGGGGGAGGGGCTGGCGGAACTGGCCGCAACGCTCAACACCCGGCCCGACGCGGACCAACTGACGGTGGCCGCACAACTGCGCCACGTCTTCAACCAGACTTTCCGGGGCATCACGGTGGACATTGACCGGCCAGCCGATTACCTGGCCTTCCACCGCAACTACACTGTACGAGACTACAAGATCCAGCAGTGGGGTGATCTGTGGGAGCGATACTCCGCCCGCACGCCGGAACGGGAGGTCAGTTTCGACAGCGTGCCCTACGCCTGGCTCTACCCGGCCCTCCCTGCTGACGCTCAACCCGAACATCCGTCGCCGGCCAGTCTGGGCGACCATTACCGCTTCCTGGGCTACGACCTGCGCTTGACCGAGGCCGCCCCCGGCGACCGCATCCCCCTGGCCCTTTACTGGCAGGCCACAGAGCCGGTCACGGAGGACCTGAGCGTCTTCGTCCATCTGCTGGACCCTGCCGGTGAACTGGCCTGGCAAGAGGACGGGGCAGCCGCCCACGGCACCCGTCCCACCTGGAGTTGGGCTCCCGGCGAGGTCGTCGTTGACCCGCACACGGTGGCACTGCCGGAGGACCTGCCAGAGGGGAATTACCTGCTGACGGTGGGGCTCTACGACTGGCGGACCGGGGAGCGGCTGCCGGCGGTGGGGGCGGACGGGACCCGCTTGCCGCAGGATCGGTTGGACATTGCCTCCCTCGCCGTTCGCCGGCCGCGCACTCACCCGCCAGCGCACCTGGCACAGGGATTGGCGTCGCTGGTGATCCTCTCAGCGCTGGCAATCGCGCTGAAACTCCGTCGGGGAGCCTTGCCCTGAGCCGACACTTGCATTACAATGGGGTTAACGATTACCCGCGCCGCCGTGAACAGGCGGCGCTGGAGGCCACAAGATAACGGTGGAGTTTCCAGAGCACATTCGGACCCAAATTGAGACGCTCCCCCGCAAGCCGGGCGTCTATCTGATGCACGACGCGGGCGGCACGGTCATCTACGTGGGCAAGGCAGTTGACCTGCGTGCTCGCGTGCGCTCCTACTACCATGCCTCAGCCTGGGAGAACCCCAAAGTGCGCGCGGTCGTGTCCGATGTCGCTGACCTGGAGTTCATCGTCACCGACTCGGAATTGGAAGCGCTGATTCTCGAAGCCAACCTCATCAAGCAACATCGTCCCCGTTACAACGTGCGCCTCAAGGACGACAAGCGCTACCCCTACATCAAGATCACCTGGGCCGATCCGTTTCCCAGGGTGCTCGTCACGCGCCGCATGGAGCAGGACGGCAGCCGCTATTTCGGCCCCTTCACCTCCGCTTCGGCCGTCCACCAGACGCTCGACCTGCTGCGCAAGTCATTCCCGTACCTGACCTGCAATCGGGAGATCACCGGTCACGACGAGCGCCCCTGCCTGTATTACGACATCAAACTCTGCCTGGGGCCCTGCATCGGCGCGGTGACGCAAGATGCGTACCGCGCGATGATCCGGGGGCTGGCCCGCTTCCTCGAAGGTCGCAGTGAGGAGGTGATCGCCGACCTGGAGGTCCGCATGGAGGCAGCCGCTGACGAGTGGGACTTTGAGCAGGCAGCGTCCCTGCGCGATCAACTACAGGCCGTGCAGCGCGTCGTCGAGCGGCAGAAGATCGTCTCATCGGCCGGGGCCGACCAGGACGTGATCGCCTTCGCCCGCGAAGAGAGTGACGCCTGCGTGCAGGTCTTCTTCATCCGAGGGGGCAAACTGCTGGGACGAGAGTACTTTGTGCTGGAAGGAGCGCAGGACGAGGACGAGCGGGAGGTGATGGCTGCCTTTCTCAAGCAGTTCTACGAGGAGGCGGCCTACGTCCCGCCGGAGGTGTTGTTGCCGGAGCAGATTGAGGAGGCGCTGGTCATCGAACAGTGGCTGAAGGGGAAGCGGGGAGCAAAGGTGACGCTGCGCGTGCCCCGCCGGGGTCACAAGCGGGAGTTGGTGGCGCTGGCAGCCGAGAACGCCGCCGAGACGCTGGCCGCCCTGCGCGCCCAGTGGCAGGCCGACGCCCACAAGCACGAACAGGCGCTGGCTGAACTCCAGGAGGCGCTGGACCTCCCCAGGCCTCCAGCGCGCATCGAGTGCTACGACATCTCCACGACGCAGGGGACGGAGATCGTCGGCAGTATGGTCGTCTTCGTCCACGGCGTGCCGCGCAAGTCCGAATACCGTCGTTTCATCGTGCGCAGTGTGCAGGGCCAGGACGACTACGCCAGCATGCGCGAGGTTTTGCAGCGCCGCTTTCGCCGCTGGCAGATGACCACATCGGCCCTCCCCCCCGTAGGGGGGACTGAGAGGGGTTGGGCCAAATTGCCTGACCTGCTCATCGTGGATGGCGGGAAGGGGCAGTTGAGTGTGGCGGTCGAGGTACTGAAGGAGTTCGATCTGCTCCGGCCGGTCTCTGACCGGGCCAGCGTGCCAGTGGCGGCCCTGGCCAAGCAGCGCGAGGAGATTTTCCTGCCGGGGTGGACCAGGCCCATTCTGCTGCCTCGACGTTCCCAGGGGCTTTTCCTCGTGCAGCGCGTGCGGGACGAGGCGCACCGCTTCGCCGTC
>DAOUEC010000115.1:0-2821 GCA_034430655.1 Anaerolineae bacterium | reverse complement strand
GAGATGGTGTCCATGCCGTAGGTGTCGCAGTAGAAGTTGATCTCCAGGATGTCGTCGGGGTCGAAGATGCCGCAGTTGGAGCCGCACCCACCGATAGTCTCGTACTCGGGGCCATCCACGATGACCTTCTGCCCTTTGTACGGGCCGGTGCGGACGGTGTAGCCGTCCACAGCGTGGGCGCAGGCCAGGGTGCAGCCATACCAGCAACCATCGGGCAAGCCCTGGGTGAAGCGCTGCAACCAGATGTCGCTGTTGATCTTGGGCGTGTCCGGGTGGGAGCCGTACTTGTAGTTATGGACTGGCAGCAGATCATAGTCGTCCATAATTTGGACCAGGTAAGAGGTGCCCTGGCGGCGTATGCGGTTCTGCTCGTCGTCGTGGTCGCGGATCTCCTCGTGCATCTTCGCGCCGATGCGGGCGATACGCGCCGGATCGGCTGGATGGTTGGAGTCGCCCTTCACAGGATCGCTTTTCACCACCAGCGCCTTGATGCGCTTGTCGCGGAAGACGGTGCCGATGCCACCCCTGCCAGCCTGCTTGTAGCGCGGGGCCTTCCGCTTGCGGTCGTAGAGGCTGAAGTTCAGGCAGCCGATGAGGGTGTTCTCGGACCCGGTCCCGGCGGAGACCGTGGACATAAAATAGCGATCTTCCTCCTTCTCGGCCAGTTGCTCGATGAGCCAATGGCCTATCAGGTGGGTGTCCACCGGCGCGTCAGGCGCTTCTTCGATAGTGATGCGCCCGTTGGGGCCGTCAATCACGACGATGACGTCCTTCTCCGCCTTCCCCTGGATCTCAATGGCGTCCCATCCGGCGAACTTAAGGAGCGGTCCATAGTGCCCGCCGACGTTGCAGTCCATCACCGAGTGGGTGGTGGGGGAGATGGCGACCACCAGGGACTTGCCACAGCCAGGGTATTGGGTGATGCCGCCGATGGGGCCGGAGGAGATGACGATCTCGTTCTCCGGATCGTTCCACTTCGTGTCGTCCTTGACGCCGTGCCACAGAAGCCACAGGCCGAACCCCCGGCCGCCGATGAATTTCTCTTTCATCACGTCGGTGACCGGGCGGGCAGCGATGCTGTTGTCGGACAGGTTGACGTAGAGCGTCTGGCCCGTGTAGCCGCGCTCCACGGGCAGGACTTCGTAGGTGTACTCGGCCAGTACACGGTGGCTTGCCTGGTTCTTTTTGGACATAGTTTTCCTCCCTTTGTTCATTGTTTCATTGTTCCATTGTTCATTATTCATCGTTCATTGTTCATTGATCACCAGCGCCTCAGCGGGGCACTCTTCGACACACTTCCCGCAGGAGATGCACTTGAAGGGCTCGGTCTGGTCGGGGTGATAGAACATCGCCCCATAGGGACAGAAGCCCACGCAGGCCAGGCAGCCCACGCATAGTTTCTTCCGCAGGCGCACAATGC
The DNA here is from genome assembly GCA_034430655.1 of Anaerolineae bacterium. Classification (GTDB taxonomy): domain Bacteria; phylum Chloroflexota; class Anaerolineae; order B4-G1; family B4-G1; genus JAUWNP01. The sequence continues at coordinate 1,401 of DAOUEC010000115.1, read as the reverse complement.
CCTTCCGGTCCCGGTAGAGGGCCTGGGTGGGGCAGACCTCAATGCAGTCGCCGCACTGGTTGCAGAAGACAGCGCTGAGGCTGCCCTGCCCGTCGTCGTGGATGCGAATACTGGATTTTTCTGCGTCGGTGACTTTGAACCAGGTCTCGGAGCAGACCTCCTCGCAGACGTAGCAGCCGACGCAGAGTTCCGGGTCGTACTCCAATGCTTTCATAGTGTCCTCCCTATTCTAATGCTCAGGCCATCTCATAGTATCATGTCCTCCTTGCAAGGTCAAGTGACGGCTGTCATAGGCCGGAGGTGTGGAATGGCAGACGTAGCGCCAGATAGCCGGACCACGTCCAAGTGTACTCCGAAAGCATCAATTGAACAAGCGTGCTTGTTTACCGCCTCCCAACCCCCTTCCTGCCTGGGGGAGGGGTGGGGGGAAAAGTCAGGCGCACTTGACAAGCCGGCCCAAACGGAGACAATACGCCAGGCAGCCCTTTGGCTTGCCAGGAGGGAGTCGCCAATGACGGAGATCGTGTTGGAAGGCCACTTCGACGCTGCGGACCGGGCCGCGGATGAGTTTCCGCTGTTGCCCTTCGAGGTGCCACCGGGGGTCACCCGGCTCCACGTGCGCTACCGGGTCAGCCGCCAACTCGGCGGAGACAAGGTGGGTTGGCAGGAAGGCAACATCGTGGACATCGGTCTCTTCGACCCTCGCGGGGCCGGGTTCCTGACCGCGAAAGGGTTCCGGGGCTGGAGCGGCACGGCGCGGCAGGAGTTCACCATCACCGCAGATGAGGCGACGCCCGGTTACCTCCCTGGCTCCATTCAGCCTGGCATCTGGCACGTTGTGTTGGGCCTCTACCAACTTGCTCCCGAGGGCTGCGACTACCGGGTCGTGGTCGCGTTGGAAGAGGGGAGAAGGGGAGCAGGGGGCAGGAAGCAGGAGGCAGGAGGCAGGAGGCAGGAAGCAGGAAGCAGGGGGCAGGGGAGCAGGCGCTGGTACCGGGGCGACCTGCACGCCCACACCTGGCATTCCGACGGTTCCGCGCCACTTGCGGACCTGGTGGCGGCCGCCCGCGCCCAGGGGCTTGACTTCGTCGCCGTCACCGAGCACAATACCATAAGCCACCTGCCCTTGCTGCCTGCCCACACAGCACACGACCTGCTCCTCATCCCTGGCGTCGAGGTCAGCACTTACCACGGCCACGCCAATGTCTGGCCGGTTAACTGGCCCATTGACGACTTCGTCGAGTTCCGCTGCTGGACCGACGACCAGATGGCTCAGGTGCGGGAGGCGGTGCAGGCACGGAGCGCGCTCTTTTCGGTCAACCACCCCAAGGATAATGGCCCCCTCTGGAAGTTCGGTGACCTGTTCGATCCCGATTGCATCGAGGTCTGGGGGTCGCCGTG
>DAOUEC010000114.1:0-23292 GCA_034430655.1 Anaerolineae bacterium | reverse complement strand
AGCGTGCCCACCTGCATCGCTTCAACGTGCACGTCCGGAAGCTTTTGCTGAATGCGGTCTTTGAGTTCCAGTGCCGCCTTGTTAGTGAAGGTGGTGACGAGCAAGTGCTCCGGCGCGACCAGCCCTGCCCGCACCAGGTACATCACGCGCCAGGTGATGACCTCGGTCTTACCGGAGCCAGGGCCGGCGATGATCAACAACGGACTGCCGGTGTGCAGAATCGCATCGTGCTGTTCAGGCGTGAGGTAGTTTGGGAGGTAGGAGGGAGTATTCATCTCCCATGCTCTAGACTTGTCGCTGCTCCAGTACGTAGTCAATCAATGGCCGGTAGACCGAGTTTTCCACATGCTGATCATACCACGTCTCGTATGTGCCATCGGTCAAGTGGGCCTCTATCTGCCGCGCTTCGTCCAGTAGCGTCCACAGATTATGCGTGGCTCGATTGCAAAAGCCGTGCATACGACTGGCCTTTAGCCCCTCGATGCCAAACTGTCGGCAGGCTGGGCACGAACACGAAGCCAGGATGCCCCACTCATCCTCGTCCGGCTCTCGCCCGCGCCAACTGCCCAGATTGGCGACCATCCGGTCGCCCCGGCCTGGCATCTGGACGATGCCCCGCGCCGCCCGATTGCGCCAGCCAGATGAATCCACCGAATCCACGTCCAGCAATGCCGCCAGATGCAACGTGGCCGTACCACCGATGCCAAAGATATGTAATTGCTTGTCAGCCAGTTCGACACGGGCCTGGCGCACGCTGTCCAGCACGTCACTATACGGCATAGCCTTGCGTGCGCGCAGCAGGTTGGGCACGATCCCGCCCAGAGCTACGGCTGGCTTGGCGCGCAGCCGCTCATCGGCCAGGAACTGACGCAGGTACTCATCAATATACCGACTGATGTGAACAACGGGGACATAGCCATCGTGCTGGAAGGCTCGATTGACTTGCATCGTTCGCCGCAGACAATCCAGTTGCTCATCATCATTCATTCGTGGCGTGGGGATATAGTCTTGGGGAATGGCGTACCAGTCAGGCTGCGCCTGGCGAACAAAGCTCTCGTACTCTTGCCGAGGCACCTCACCGCCCTTGCGAAGGAAATAAAAGGCCCCGTTGTCCAAGTATATAGAAACCCCTTCAGGGATACCCAGGTAGGCACGCAACCCTTTCTCCATCGCCTTACGGCGCCGCGCTGGTGTCCGATCAAGGTCAGCGTAAGAGACCATTACCGCCCGCAGGCCAGACAAGTGATAGGGCGAAGCTGCGTCCCATACCTTTGGTTTTAGATTCCTTAAACTGAGACCTGCAATGATTTCCAAAGGGCCTATCTCCTTGCTTCATTGCTGGCACGGACGTGCGCTTTCTCAAGAGCCTCAAAGGCGTCCTGCTCCTCACGCTCGCCCTTTGACTCAGGCTCCTTCATCTTGACCAACACAGGGAAGTTAATGAGTTGCCCGGACAGGATAGCCTCTCCTACGTCCAAATCTGGGAGCATACGAGCTTCATCCTCAGCCAAGGTCTCGATCACCCGACGGACGTAGGCCTGGTCAGCCGGGTTGACCATCCGCATGATTATGGAAGAGTTGCACTGAGAAAGCGTGGTCTCGTCCAACTGTGACGGACGCTGGCTAATCAGGATCAGCCCCACGCCGAACTTGCGCCCTTCCTGGGCGATTTGCCTGGTGGTAGTGATGGAGCGCTGCTCGGCAGGTATACTGGCGCGGGCCGGGGCAAACTTGTGTGCTTCTTCCAGTAGTAGAAGCACGCGCAGCTTGAGATCGTCTCTCACCCGCGCTTCGAAGATGTCGTCGGCAATGATGCTGTAGATTGTAGCTTGAAAGTCGCTGGTGTAGCCACCCAGGGCCACGATGCTAATCTGACCATAGCGTACCAGTTCTTTTCGATCGGTGGGAAGGGGCTGGGCACTGCGGGAGATTCTTCTATTGATTTGCTCCATACGATGGAGTGCAGCCGCTGCTCGATAAGTTCGCTTCTTGATGCCCTCCAATGTCCGTCGGTCAGTGCCTGAATAGTTGTTGAAACCGTTCCAACCCCAATCTACAAGCTGACGCTTGGCAACATGGTCATCTTGGCGCAGTACCATTTCACCTGCTTCGGCCAAGTTGGCGACGAGCCACATGTTGGGTCTTATGCCATACGCGGGCAGGTCGGGCTTACCAATCGTTCGCGCCAGCCATTCAACCCGCTGTTGCATCTCATCTGTTTCGTCTACAATGAACGAACTGGCAGCACCAAAAACATCGCCGAAGCGAGTGCTCATTGTGGGGGTCAGTTCATAACCTAGTGAGTTGACGATCTCTGCTACCGTCTCGCTGTCTTCTTCAAAGATGGGGAACTGGGCATAGTATCGCTGCACCCGGCCTTTGAGGCCTGGTATGTCCGCCAGCCCGGTGTAGTCCCCGTGCGGATCGAAGATGACAATGGGATAGTTTTTCTGTGCCAGTTGCTCGATGATGCGGCGCGCTGTCCAACTCTTGCCGGCACCAGTCATCGCCAGGATGGCCAGGTGGCGCGTGACAATGGCGTGGCCATCCACCTTCACGTCTACTTCAGGGCGATTGGAGAGGGTAGCGATATCCAGGGCGCGCTTTTGCTTTTGTTGCAATTCTCCCAAGACAACGCGGGCGATGTCCGTTGAATCGGGGCGGTAAGCGCTGGAAGCGGGCTGAGGCGGGTAGCGTAGATGATCCAACTTGCCACCGGCGCTGCCTTCCAGCGGCTCGGCGCCCAGCACCTGGCAAACTGCCGTCACCATCTCCCGGCTCAACGAAAGGACCGTGTCAAACGGATCCGTCCGAGTGGCAGCCAATTCGTGACCGGCTTCAGCAGGAAAGAGAGGATTCAGCCGCTCAATGCGCTGCACTTTGGCCCACACGCGGATCTTCTCAGGTGGAGCATTGCCTTCTGGCTGACGCAGTTCAGCATCCACGGCAATGATGTCTTGCTCGCGGATCGTCTCATGCGCCACGGCCAGCCTGAACTCCCTGCTGGTGCTTTCTCCAACTATCGTGCCGACATACCGGCTAGCCTGTTGTGCGTCACTAGAAGTTGTCATCAAATCACCCTCCTGTCAAGCCTTGGGGCGGAATAACCAGTCCCGATGAGTCATATAGATCGCTTGAACTAAAATACGGCGCATATCGGCATCGCTGATTTCACCACGTTGTAAGCTGACGCCCAAGTGGTATCGGATAAGCTTGCTATAGGCATTAGTCAGCCAGGCTGGAACGTGAGCGTGCTTGTCGGCGATATCCAGACCCACGGGGAAACCATAGCCGGGGAGCAGGCGCGCGTACAAATAGGTGCGGCGGGCGGCTTCTGTGATTTGGTCGGCCCCTAACTCCTCGAACACCTCAACTCGCAGCGGCTCCGCAGTCTCCGACACGTGAACGTAACATCCACGAACACGCGGGAAGCCGATCCTCCCCGGCTTTAAGGGCGCGAAGTTGACTCGCCCTGTACCGGCTTTGCCTGGCAGAGAGACGTTGCCCCAACGTAAACCTTCGTATTTTCCAATCTCCCACGATTCGGAGAATTGCCCTGGCTGAAGCAGCATGGCCAACAGGAGCGTGTCGGTGTACCCCAGCCGGTCTAGCAAGGCCTTAGGTGAGGTCAGGTCGGATCGGCCGTACATCTGGTTGAAATAGTCCTCGTTCTCTTTGTCGCGCAATCCCCGGAAGACGCGCTCCAGCAACACCCTTTCACTGAATTCCCGCAGCTCCCCACGCTCGACCACACCGGCGATGATCGGTGTGGGTTTGCGCTGGCGGGCTTCCCGAATCAGTAGCCGATACAGGTAAGCGATCCAGGCCAGCGGCTCGAACACCCGCTGTCTAACCCATTCGTCGGAACGGTCTGTCATCTTGGGGTAAATGTCCAGTTTCGCTTCCCGCAAAAAGCCTTCTTTGAGTTGGCGGCCCCGGTCAGGATTCGGTGCATACTGACGCAAGAATAGGTCAATGTCTCGCTCAGTGAAGGGGGTATGTCCCGCATAGCCTCCCATCAGGTAAACCAGCGGGCCATGGAACATCAAGATACTGAGATCGGGCGTTCGTTCCAACGCCGATAGGCCCCCAAGGAGTTCGGCTGTGATACGCACAATGTCGGGGAAGTCCTTGCGCTCTTTGCTACCTCCCTCCAGATCACCCAGGATGACAGGGTAGTAGCCAAACTGTTCCCGTTCGGCTAGACGACGCTCGCCAGTGTGCACACAATATGAACCGACACGTAGGAGGATTGGCACCTGGCTTGAGATTTGCACCCGTCCAACGCCGCCGTCAACAAACGTCACGACTTCACCTTGCACAGTCGACCAGTCAGCATTTTCGATTCTGTAGGCGGTCAGGATCGGATCAGAGCGTTTGCCTTGATCTGCAGCATGCATCGCCCGACGTAGCGCTGTCACAAAGCACGCCGTGTTCTTAAAGTAGTTGTCGCGCAGGCTCTCGGCTACAGTCAGTGCGTTCTCAGCCAACTTCATCAACAGATGGGGCTGACGCCGCAGTTCTTCCCGTATCCCATCCTCTGTCAGCCTGCGATTCTGAGAGTCGTTCTGATTCATACGTGCATCACCTTGATACCCAATTGCGTCAACAAGCGTCGTGCCTCGTTGGTTACAAAGGCGCTGACCGGCAATCCCGTCAACTGGCTGACCAGCCATTTAGGGGCTACCCGCCGGTCATCTACCTGTACGTACCACGAGTAGTAGCGATCGGACATGTCTCGACTCTCCGCCAGTGCCTTGCGAGCTGTGTCAAGCACTTGCTCCGGCGTCATCGTTACTTCCACGCCTCGGATACGAGCATGCCCGCGTGGTTCAACTCCTCGTTGTTTGTCTTTCACGTCATCCTGCACCACGTCTCTCCATAGCCAGCGTTTCAGCTTTGCTAACTTCACTCCTTGCGGCCCGTCAGTCAATGCCACTTGCACTCCTTGAGGCACCAATGCCGTCCAGCCTTCCAGTGCGGCCAGGTACGCTTTGCTCATAGCCAGACAAAGGCTGCTATAGTCATTGTTGCAGAGCAAGTTTGCAAGGGTATCAAGTACCTCGTCGTGCAATTCAGCAGCCCGCTGACGTGTCATTATCTGATCGTAGTGGACCGTGGGATGCTCGGATGAAATCAGCCCATAGTCTGCCGAGAGGATGCGCACGTGCAAGTGCTCGGCCCCATTCGGTCGCTCCCGAAGGAAGCGACGCAGCACACGGAAAGCCGGGCCATCATATCGCTCAATGGCTGGCAGCAGATCTGGTTCACGACGCTTGCGTTGCGAACAAGACAGGATCAACAATCGGGAGTCGGAAACCATCACGCCACTCCCTGCCCAACCGCCTGGGCCCGGCGCACCTTCACTGCATAGATCAGCGGAATGCTGACCAGCGTCACCGCCATCTTCACCACGTACTGCCCTGCGATCAGAGGCAACACGGGCATCACGCCCAGGAAGGCGATGGTGATGAACACAGCGCTATCAATCAACGTGGACACCGAGTTGCTAATGAGCACCCGCGCCCACCGATACCGCCCCACCCGCTCCCGCCACCAGGCAAAGACCTGGACATCAATCATTGTACTGACCAGGTAGGCAATCAGACTAGCCCCCACGATTCGCCAAGTCGAGCCAAGCACCCCAGCGAAGGCAGCCTGCCCCTCATCACCATAGAACGGCGCAGGCGGGAGCCAGATAGTGAATTGGATATAGGCAGCCAACAACAGATTTGCCAGGAAGGCCGCGTACACCACGTACCGCGCTCCCTGTTTCCCGAGCCGGTCGTTGACCAGATCAATGAGGGTGAACGTGAGGGCATAGATGAAGACCGCTGCAGGCACAGTGATGTTGCCTGGTAGGGTTACCGACTTGCCAGCGGTGGTATTCGCGATTAACTCGCAGGCAATGTAGAGACTGACGATGAGGATCATATCGAAGGACATTCATTACTCCTATGTTGGTGTGACCAATGCAACGCCCGCCGCACTTTCAGGTGGGCGTACCCTGTGTGGATAGCCTCTTGTCAGGACCTATCCACCGCCCTGGCTGCCTCTCCGTGTTTGCCCAGCATTGCCCTAGATTCTGATACTCGGATCACTCTACCCTTCGCCTGCTCTGACTGGTATTATGTTCATCTGGGAGTTGCCCACAGGAGCACTGATCCATTTGAGGGCACGACTGAACCCACTCCAAAAGATTAGGGCTACCCAAGTCTGTATGAGTTGGCCAGCAGTGCATAGGAGCATGCTGGGGGAATGGGCAGGTGCGCGGCGCCGGTATGGAGAATCCTCTCCAAGCACCAGGAACTCGTGAACCCGCCGCCATAGCTCTTTCTCATCATCCGGATTGGCAGGCGGCTCAATCCGCAAAGCAGCCAACAGATCTAAACGGAAAAGGTCATAGCAGGTACGGACATAGTGACCATAGGTCAAGGCCGTCGAGGTCGCAGCGTGGTAGAAGAAGCGGGACAGGACGAAGCAAGCCAGTGGAATGAATACTCGCAGGTCTAGTGTTTCCATGCTGATAAGCGCAATGATGACTTCCACTCCTATCAGCACACTTATAAGACTTGAAGCGAGCAAGAATGCTACTGCGTTGTTCAGTTCCTCAAGCTTGGCTGCGTAGTCGGCAGGGATTACCTTGGCCAGACGAGGCCAGAAGAAGACGCCGTGCATGCCATAGCGGACAAAAGGGTAATCCTCAAAGGCGCGGTAGATGTTGCCGAGTCGAGAGGGGAGGAAGTCGGTCACATTGTCGGGGAACTGAGCCGTGAGCTGCCCCTTCCTCTCCACATACTCGCGCCATCTCCGCCGGTAGAGATCACTGTCCCTTTTCAAGCCTTCAAGCTGCTTTTTCGAGTCTCTAACGTCGTGGGCAAGTTGGTTGTGCCTCTTGATCTGCCGCTTGGCAATTCGTCTGGCGACAGGGAGCGGCAAGTAGTAGCCTTCGTACAGGCGCACCAACATCCAGTTCAAGATCATAAGGGTGTAAGCGGCTATGAAGGAGGTCACCAACACAAATGCCAGGACACCGCCAAAGTCCGGTTCGTCAATCTTGAGCCATACCAACAAGTCTATAGGCAGATGGGGGGCAAAAATGACCATAGTGACAGTAACAAACGCTATGGCCGGTATCATAGAGGAGACTAACAACGAGCGACCTACTGTCTTGAGCAGCGTTTCCATGTCGCGTATGTATCTAGTCCTTCACAAAAGTGGAGGAGAGACTTCCACCACACTTGGGGCATCGGTACACTGTTCTGTTCTTGCGCGACTTTACATTGCAGTGGTCAATCAATCGGTCACAGTGGGGGCACCGACGCGACGTGCTGAACGGAACCGCCTTGACCGGACCGTGATTTTTGCCCGGTAGTCGAAATGGCCAGCCCATAGTACCTCCAACACAGAGGCTTGCAAGTGCAAGCGATTGAGACGAGGCAGGAAGTCAAGCATAGTATACCACAGATTTCCCAAATTGGGATAATTCACTTTTTTCTTCTCCCAGCTCTTGACTTAGAACGTTTGTTCTGGTACAATATAGGCTAGATACCGATCCAGTAGTACCCTAATGCTAGAGGAATGTGTCGATGACCGACGAACAGGTTCAAGTAACAGTGGAGCGAATTTGGCTGGAAGGAGAGGAAGCCCTATTACCCATTCAACCTAACGCGGAAGACAGCGTTCGGTACCGGGTGCCAGGCCTGGACAGCAGCCTAGAAATCAAGGACTATCGTGCCGCGGGTAGGGTGGCGCTGAAAGCGGCATCTACCCGAGAAGGTTACCGTGACTTTCCCTCGAATTTCGATTCTCCTGCCCTGATAACGATCCAAAGTGACGGCTGCGATACCATCATCGAACTAAGAGAACCGACGGATGCGCATCTGAAAACCTGCGATGTGCTTTGGATTGCTGCCCGGGTGGACGAGTCGCTGCCCGTATGGCCGATGGCCTGGCACATTCAGTCGGAACCGCAAGGTGATAGGCAATCCTTTGTCGCTATTCTAGAATAGCTGCTGGCAGGCTGATCCGCAACGCCGGATCATCCCTTCACCCACACGCGGGCATTCAGGAACCGTATCGCCACACCCCCATCTTCGAAACCCCGCGCCCACAGTCCCACGTCCCCCGCCAGCCAGGCGTCGTCCTCGACGCTGGCGGTGTACTCGTCGTTGATGTAGAAGCGGCAGGTGGGCCCACGTAGGCCACGCGCAGCCGATTGGCCTGCTGGCCTCGACGGACGTGGGGGAATTGCTGCCCACGATCTCCGGCGGGAAAGGCAATCGTCCGGCGCGGGCCTGGACCAACGTCCACTCGCGGCACAATTCCTCAAACGCCGTCAGACCCACAAAGGCGCGGAACTGTTCGGCGATGCGCTGCCAGAGGACCCCCGTCAACTCCTGCTCCACCAAACCCAGGTTGGGCTGGATGAAACGGAAGTAAAAGCGCAGGTAGGGATCGGCCAGGTGATAGAGACTGTTCCGGCTGGTTCGCCGTCGCTCAGGGGGAATTGTCGCCGGCAGACGGCGTTCGATCAGGTGCAGCGCCTCCAACTGCTTGAGGTAGGGGCTCAGGTAGGAGCTTGTCAGGCCCAGCATAGCACCGATCTCCTGCGGTGTCCGTCGGCCGGCCGCTATTGCCTTCAACACGGCCTCATACGTCTGCGTCTCGCGGCGGATCACGTCCCCCACCAGGATGAACGGCTCGCTGCGAAACATCCCGGTGCGCCGCATGAACAGGCGTTGGATGTTGGCCCCTAACTTCTGAGTGTCGTTGAACCGCTCCAGATAAGCCGGGATTCCTCCGGCCACGGCATAGACGGCGACCCGTTCCGCAGCCGTGTAACGAGGCACAAAATCGCGCAGGGCGGAGAAAGGCAGCGGGTCAACCGGCAACTGCGCGGTAAAGCGCCCGTACCCCTTCGACAAGCTCAGGGCAGGCAGCGGTGCGTCATACCTCATCAAATTCACCATCATTCCGGTGTGAGAGCCCGCCAGTACCAGCGTCGCATTGCTTTCTTTGAAAAGGTGATCCCAGGCTGCCTGCAAGTTGGACGGCAAGGATGGGTCCGACTCGGCGGCGTAGGAGAACTCGTCCATAATCAGGATCACTGGCTGGTCGCCGGTGAGGTTGGCCGCCATCTCAAACGATTCGGCCCAGGTGCCAAAGCGGGGCACCGCTCGGCTATCGGGATAGGCCCAGTCCCACAGTGCCTGGGTGAAGCCCAGGCGAACCTGGGCCGGTGTATCGCGGGTAGCGACCCAGTAGATGACCGGTCGGCCCGTCTGCCTGGCCCACCGCAGGATCAGCGTTGCCTTGCCCACCCGCCGCCTACCGTAGATCAGGATGACCGGCTGATCGCCGATGAGGTTGGCCGCCGTCTCAAACGCCTCGGTCCAGGTGTCAAAGCGGGGTACGGCGCGGCTGTCCGGGTAGGCCCAGTCCCACAGTGCCTGCACAAAGCCCAGGCGAACCTGGGCCGGTGTATCGCGGGTGGCGACCCAGTAGATGACCGGTCGGCCCGTCTGCCTGGCCCACCGCAGGATCAACGTCGTCTTGCCCACCCGCCGCCTACCGTAGACCAGGATGAACTGAGAGCCGCCCTGGGCTAGAACATCGTTCAACTCGGCCAGTTCACGCTGACGACCGACAAACTTAGCCATCGCTACTCCTTCATAAACTGCTTATTATAAACTGCTTAGATTATAAATCAGAACGGGTCGTCAGTCAAATCTGCTGGGGCACCTTCAAATAAGCCACCGGCAGATTAGCATAAGAGATATGTGGCTTATTCCATCACAGACAGCGCCAGTCGTCAACTTGTACGAGCCCGCAAACTACGACACCTCCACCCGTTCGACAGGCTCAGGGCAGGCCCGGCTGACGCCGCTCTCTCGCGGGCCGCCTGAGGCCCGCATCCCCCCGCACCACGTTGTCGGTGTCCCGGGCATAGGCAATGTCTCATCTCCCGCCGCGCCTCGTCACGCGCCCCACACGCCCAGCCGCTGGCGAAACTCGTCCTTCAACGCCCGGAAGCGGCGGTAGGTCTCCATCAGTTCAACGTACCAGCGGTCGAACTCGGCGCGGCGGTCCTGGTGGGCGTAGATTTCCCGCAGCACGGCGGCGTAGCCTGCCGCGACCGCGTAGTTATCCCGCCCCCGCGCGTCAATGCGCGCCTGCATCAGGCGGCGATAGCATTCAGTGGCCCGGTCCAACGCTTCATCACGAGTTGTGCCACTGAACGGTGCTGGCGCCAGGGAGCGCAGGAAGACAGCCTGGGGCGTGCTGCCGGCCAACAGCCGTTCCACCTCGCTCCCGGCGGCCGGCTCCTCCCCCCAACCGACGGTCAGGTAGAAGCCGCCCAGCAGGCCAAGCAAGCTATTCCGAGTCGCGCCTTGCTCGGCCAGAGCGTATTCGTAGGCCTCGGCGTGACGGCTCTCGGCCAGCAGAACCTGGATCAGCAACTCGGCCTCCGGCGAGGGCCAGTCGTAGTACAGGGAAGGCCGGTGGCTTACCGCTTTGTCTCGCAGGAAGGAGATGACCTCTTCCACCACCTCCACACGCCGCCCATTGTCAATTCGCCCGGCCAGGTCGCGCAGACGTTGGTAGCCAGCGAAGTCGGGCTGGGCGTAGAAGGCAGACTGCGCGGCTGTCAACGCTGCGGACAGGTCGCCGCGCTGCTCCAACGCCCGGCTCAGCCGGCGCTCCAGTTGAGGCCGCGCCGGGTCGTGGGGCCACCGATGCTCCGACCAGGTTTCCGCCAGGGCCAGCGCCTCGCGGGCCAATACCTCCACCTGCTCCCAGTCGCAGGTCGCCTCGGCGTGGTCCAGCAGCGGGATAAAAAGCATGGGATGCTGCCGGCGCAGGCGACGACACAGCGCCAGGTCATCCTCGGCACGTTCCTGGTGCTCGTAAAGGCGACGCAGCATGTGCAATGAGAAAGGTGTGAAGCCTTCCCGCTCAGTCCATTCCTCCAGTTCGTTCAGGAGATGGGCTTCCAGCGCTGCCAGTTGCTCGGGCGTGCTTTCCGTCACCAGGTACTCCATGTAGTACAGAGCCATGTGCTCCCAGGCGCGCTCGACGTACTCCTCCGGTGGGCAGACCTGCCCCAGGGAGACCAGGTAGTGTCCCACGACTGCCTTCACGTCGGTCGCCAGCCAGCCACCGATCTCCTCGAAGCCAAACCAGTCATACGTGTCGCCCCATACGACGTCGAACAGCTTCTCATAGGCGGCAGCGGCCACGGTGTGCTCGCCGGCCTGATGGTAGCGATCGGCCTGACTGAAGAAATCGTCCAGGATGTCAAAGGCCTCCAGTTCCGGCTCGTAGGTGTCGGTGTGATCCTCCTCCCAGGCCCAGACCTCTTCCTCCTCGTAGAAGAGGCGTCTCTGGCAGGCGGCGGCGAAGTCGTCAATCTCGTCAAGAAAGTCCTCGGCGTCGGGGGCCACCGGCTCGGCTGGGGGTTGTTCGGTGGGCCGGAAGCGGGCCAGGAACTGGCGGCGGGCCAGAGGATCGAGTTGCGCGACGAACTCGCCGATCAGGTCGAGCAGTTCGCGACGGCTGAGGCCGGCCAGGGCCCAGGCCAGATCGTCGCCACGTGCGTCGGCCTCGGCCCGCTCCAGCAGGTAGAGGCAGGCCAGTTTGAGCGCGCCCAGCGTATCGACGCGCTGGTTGCGGGCCTCGTCCCGCGCCGCGTCGCTCAGCGTGCGTCTGCCAGCGGGCGATGTCCTTGTCAAAGGCGACTATCGGATAGCGCCGCTGGAGGTGGCCGTGACGCTTCTTGAAGCCGTTCTCCTGGGCGATGCGACGCACTTCGTAGGGGATGGCATCCACAGCGAGGAATCTACCTCCACGGTCACGGACCTTGCCGCCAGCGGCCTCCAGCGCCTTCTGGAAGAACGCCTGGGTGTACTCGGGGATGAGCCTACGAGGATACTATCCTCCCGCCGGAGCGGGTGGGCTCGCTGGTGGACACTGAGGGCCGCTTTCGTGACGGCACGCGGTTGCTTCGGCGCTACGGCCGCCTCCGCACCGGCGAACTCAAGGCCGAATGGCGTGCTCAGATCGAGAAGTTCGCTGCCGGTGACCCACCCTTGCGAAGGTTGTGAATAGCCTCGACAACGAGGGGGACGCTGGTGAGCAGAGACGCTTCTGGCCTGAAATCTGCTCACAAACCTTCGCAAGGGTTACCTCCCAAAGACTCCCCCCGCACTTGACATCCTGGCTACATGGAGTATAATTAAAACGATTGAACTTATAGACTTTATAGGTTAAAGAGACGCGATGAAACTCTCCATATGCTCATACTCAAGTACGGCCGCATCGTGCACAGTCACAAAGGGCCCCAGGGAGGATACTACCTGGCTCATCCCCCACACCAGATCAGCCTGGCAGAAGTTGTGCGCCTGCTGGATGGGCCGCTGGCCCCCATCAGTTGCGTGAGCGAGACGGCCTACGAGCCCTGCGGCTGTCCCGATATGGAGACCTGCGGTTTGCGGCGGGTGATGAAAGAAGTGCGCGATGCCGTGGCCGGGATTATGGAGCGCACCACCCTGGCCGATCTGGTCGCCGGGCAAATTCCCCCCTGAAGCCGATTTTATATTTTTGTCATTTTCCCGATAATACCACTAGAAATTCCGTAGTATTCCTTAAAGGAGGTAGAAATGTCAACGACAACTCGAAAGCGGTGCCACGCCTGGGTGCTCGTCCTGCTCCTGTTAAGCACGTTGCTGGTCAGTTGCAGCCCGAAGGAGGACAACCAGCCTGCATCGGGTGAACTGGAAGGCACCATCACCGTCTCCGGAGCCTTCGCCCTGTACCCTATGATGATTCGCTGGGGCGAAGAATTCCACAGTCTCCACCCCGGCGTCACCTTCGACATCTCAGCCGGCGGCGCGGGCAAAGGGATGGCTGATGCCCTGGCCAACGCGGTAGACATTGGCATGGTCTCGCGTCCCATCTTTGACGAGGAAATCGAGAAGGGGGCCTTCTGGGTAGCGGTAGCCAAGGACGCAGTAGTGTGCATGGTCAACGTGCAAAACCCAGTGCTGGAGCAACTCCTGGCCCGGGGGATCACCCGCGCCACTTGCGAGCACATCTGGATCACCGGAGAGGTCACTACCTGGGGACAGGTGGTCAGCAGCGAGGCAGGGGATGAGATTCACGTCTATACCCGTGCCGACGCCTGTGGTGCGGCCAAGACCTGGGCCAATTACCTGGGCGGATACAGTCAGGAGGATTTGCTGGGCATCGGCGTGCAAGCCGACCCCGGCCTGGCCGAGGCGGTGCGCCAGGACCCTCTGGGCACCGGCTACAACAACCTCAACTTCGCCTACGACGCGGACACAGGCAGGCCGGTATCCGGCCTCCAGGTCGTTCCCCTCGACCTCAACGAGAACGGGCGGATTGACCCCGAGGAAGGCTTTTACGCTTCCAAGGCTGACCTGATGAACGCCATCGCTGAGGGGCGTTACCCCTCTCCGCCATCCCGTGCGCTGAACCTGGTCACCAAAGGCAAGCCCGACGGCCTGGTCAAAGCCTTCATCGAGTGGGTGATGACCGCTGGACAGCAGTACCTGGGGGAAGTGGGCTACATTCAGTTGACCCAGGAGCAGCTCGATGAAGGGCTGTCTAAGTTGAAGTAAGGGCCAGGAACCAGTTGAGGGCGGCCGGGATCTGACGATCCGTAATCAGCCGGTTTGTGACGGGGTGTGTTCATGGAAGGGGGATGGTTGAGGGAGAGATGGCAGATGCCACGGGGGAAGGGGAGTCCGCCTATCGTGTCGCGGACAGGGTGGCGACGATTGCAGGACCGTCTGGGCGGCCGGGTGATGGCTGTGATGGCAGCAGGCGCGGCGTTGCTGGTGCTGGTGATGGTTGCTGCGCTGCTGGTGCGGGCCTGGCCCATCCTGCGCTGCAAGCCCCTGGGCGAATTGTTGCTGGGCACTTCGTGGCACCCCCTCAAGGGGGCATTCGGCTTCAGGCCGTTCATCGTGGGTACCCTGTGGGTGACCGCTTTAGCAATGGTCATCGCCGTGCCGCTGTGCACGCTGTGCGCCATCTGCCTGGCCGAATACGCCCGCCCGAAGGTACAGCGGGCGGCGAAGCCGCTGATTGACCTGCTCGCCGGGATCCCCTCGGTGGTCTACGGCGTATGGGGCATGCTGACCGTGGTGCCCCTGATCCGCGAGCACGTCGGCCCCTGGGCCGACCGGCACCTGGGACACGTCCCCTTCTTCTCCACGGCAGCCAACCCCACCGGCTATGGGGTGCTGGCCGGCGGCATCGTCCTGGCGGTGATGGTCTTCCCCATCATCATCTCGGTGATGGAGGAAGTGCTGTGCTCGGTGCCCGATGGGCTGCGCGAGGCAACCCTGGCCCTGGGCGTCACGCGCTGGATCATGGTGCGCAAAGTGGTCCTGCGCCGGGCGCTGCCGGGGGTCATCGCCGCCGTGGTGCTGGGCTTCTCCCGGGCCTTCGGGGAGACGATGGCCGTGCTGATGGTGGTGGGCAACGTGCCCCAGGCGCCTCGCTCCATCTTCGACGCCGCCTACCCGCTCACCGCGCTCATCGCCAACAACTACGGGGAGATGATGTCGGTGCCCCTGTATGACGCGGCGCTGATGGGAGCCGGCCTGTTCCTGTTGCTGGTCGTGCTGGGGTTCAACCTGCTGGCACGGCTCATCTTACGGCGGGCAACAAGGAGGGCGATGTGATTGGAAGCGACCGGGAAGGGGGTGGCGGTAGATGAAACGAAGCCTGCTGTGGAAGATCGAAGAAGCGGTGATGAGGGGGCTGATGATCGGCGCGCTGGTGGTCGTGTTGGGATGCCTGCTCCTCATCCTGAGCACGGTGCTGTGGAAGGGGCTGCCAGCGATGAACCTGACGATGCTCATCCAGGCCCCCCAAGGCGGCTATTACACCGGCGCTGAGGGGGGCATCCTCAACGCCATACTGGGCTCGCTCTACCTGGCCGTGGGGGCTACGCTGGTGGCCTTTCTCCTCGGTCTGCCCATCGCCCTCTACCTGCAGGTGTATGCAGGCCATTCGCGGCTGGTCGAGGCGGTGCGTCTTTCGCTGGATGTGCTGTGGGGGATACCGTCCATCGTCTATGGCGCCTTCGGCTTCAGCCTGATGCTCTTCCTGGGGATGCGCGCCTCGCTGCTGGGGGGAATCATCGCTCTCTCATTAGTGGAATTGCCCATCATGTGCCGGGCCATCGAAGAGGTGCTGAAAATGGTGCCCTTCGAACTGACGGAGTCGGCGTATGCCCTGGGAGCCACGCGCTGGGAAGTGGCCTGGAAAGTAATGGTGCGCCAGGGGTTGCCGGGGATCACCTCCGCGACGTTGCTGGCCTTCGGGCGGGGGATCGGGGACGCGGCCTCGGTGCTGTTCACCGCCGGCTACACCGATAACCTGCCCACCTCGTTGCTGCGCCCGGCCGCCTCGCTCCCTCTGGCGGTCTTCTTCCAATTGGGCACGCCCTTCCCGGCGGTGCAACAGCGGGCCTACGCCTCGGCGCTGGTGCTCACGGCTATCGTGCTCATCATCAG
The DNA here is from genome assembly GCA_034430655.1 of Anaerolineae bacterium. Taxonomy (GTDB): domain Bacteria; phylum Chloroflexota; class Anaerolineae; order B4-G1; family B4-G1; genus JAUWNP01. Next base: position 7,741 of record DAOUEC010000114.1, on the reverse strand, counting down.
CGTCCTCTCCCGCCTGGCATCGGAGAGACTATCCAGGTACGTGGTGAAATAATCGAGGAGTTGCGCTATGACTCAGCACCAAACTCATATCTCCGTTCGGGACCTCGACGTTACCTATGGAGCCCTTCACGCCCTGAAGGGTATCTCGGTGGACATTCCGGCCAACCAGATCACGGCTATCATCGGCCCCTCAGGATGCGGCAAAACGACGTTCCTCAAGTGCATTAACCGCCTGATTGACCTGACTGACGGGGCGCGGGTGTCGGGGGAGATCACGGTAGACGGCGTCCAGGTTCTCGATTCACGGGTGGATGTCATTGAGGTGCGACAGAAGGTGGGATTGCTCTCCCAGCGGCCCTACCCCTTGCCGATGTCCATCTACGAGAACGTGGCCTTCGGGCCGCGCGTCCACGGCTTACGCGGTGGGCGGAACCTGGACCAGACGGTAGAGCACTACCTGCGGGTAGTTGGCCTGTGGGACGAGGTAAAGGACCGGCTCGACGCTCCAGCCTCGAATCTTTCCATGGGCCAGCAGCAACGGCTCTGCCTGGCGCGAGGGTTGGCGGTGGAGCCGGAGGTGCTGCTGGGCGACGAGCCCACCTCGGCGCTGGACCCGATCTCGGCCCTGCGGATCGAGCGCTGCTTTCAGGAACTCAAGCAGAACTACACCGTGGTCATCGTCACCCACATCCTGCGGCAAGCCCAGCGGCTGGCTGACTATGTCGTCTTCCTTTACATGGGCGAGATCGTCGAGCATGGCCTAGCGCGGGAGCTCTTTGAGCACCCCAGGGAGCCTCGCACGTGCGCTTATATCAACGGAGAGTTCAGTTGATCCTGTCCTTGTCAACCACGCCGCAGGATGGTATAATCTGGGCCGTAGTAAGCGCGGAGAGGTAGCGTAGTCCGGCCGAACGCGCGCGCCTGGAGAGCGCGTGAGCAGTAATGCTCCGCGGGTTCAAATCCCGCCCTCTCCGCCACCACGGGGCGGCCCCACTCAGGGGTCGCCCCCTTCTGCGGGAGGATGCCGATGCAGGTAATGATCCGTCGTGCCACGCCTGATGACGCCGAGGCTATCTCTGTTGATGTCCTGCAATCCGCTGTTCTACCGCCGTTCTACCGGATGTGCAGAGGTGCGATACCATCGGCCTCGAACCCGCAGGCCTGGTAGAACTCCTGGGCAACGGGATCGCCCCGGGAGGTGTCCACCAGCAGGTGGGTCGCTCCCCGCCGGTCGGCCTGTTGCACTGCCGCCTCCACCAGCGCCGCGCCGATCCCTTGCCGCCGGTACGTCGGGTCCACAGCCAGGTCGTCAATCAAGGCCCGCAGCCCAGAGATGGCGGGGACGAACGAAAGGACGAGAAAGCCCACCACTTCTCCATCCACCTCTGCGACCAGCACATCCATCGCCAGGCTCTCGCGGAATCGCTGGGCCGCGGCCTGTATCTCGGCAGGGCTCATGCTTGCGTTCGCGGGGATCAGCGGCAGCAGTTCCAGCACCCGGCCCGCGTCCTCGGAGCGGGCCTCGCGGATGACGACGCCGGGCACCTCGGTGCGGAATTCAGGCGAGCGACTGCGGACCCAGCGGGCGATCACCTCCCGGTGGGTGCGGAAGGCCAGCGGCTCGGGCAGCCCGTCGGGCGGGAAAACGCCCACGTCCTGGGCATCGTCACCAGCCCGCAGGTCCCCGCCCACCGGCCGGGCGCGGTAGAAAATAATGATGCCGCTCTGCACCGGCCCCTCCGGGAAGGAGTAGACGCCGAACAGTTCCAGGAGTTCGACGTCGAGCCCGGTCTCCTCCTTGCACTCCCGCACCGCTGCCTGCTCGACGCTTTCGTCGGCCTCAATGTAGCCGGCCGGGAGGGCCCACCAGCCCACGAACGGCGGCTGGCCCCGCTGGACCAGCACAATGCCTCTCTCCATCTCCACCAGCACGCCGGCGCCGGGCACCGGGTTGCGGTACAGGATGAAGCCACAGGTGGGGCAGACCTCGCGCACGCGCCCGCCGACGTCGGCTGTCTCCATCGCCATCCCGCAGCGGGGACAGTAAGTCGCGCTATTGTTTCCCATCTCTCACCCCTGGCAATAGTTCGGCGCGCAGTTCCGGCGCGTAGGTGTCAATGATCTGGGGGTTGATGCTGTTGGCCCGGATGACATCGGCGTAGAGGTCGGCGCTGCGGCGCGGCGTGCGGGCCTGGGTCTTGGGATCGAGCGCGATGAGACCGAAGCGCAGTGTCCACCCATCGGCCCACTCAAAGTTGTCCACCAGCGTCCAGTGGTAGTAGCCCATCACCGGATAGCACAACTGGATCGCGTGCCACATCTGGTGCAGGTGGGTCAGGAGATAGCGGGGCCGCTGGTCGTCGTCATCGTCGGGGATGCCGTTCTCCGTGACGTAGATGGGGAGGCCCAGGCGTGCCAGCCGCTGGAGGCTGCGGAGCATCCCATGGGGGTAGAACTCGCCGTAGCCACCATCGAGCAACTCGGCGTCGTCGGCGTGCAGCCGGTGGCCGAAGAGCGCCTGACGCTGCGTGCGGTCGAAGGCGACCAGGTCACGGGTGTAGTAGTTGAGGCCGATCCAATCGAGGGTGCGTCGCAGTTTCCAGGCCAGGCCGAAGCCCAGCGGGAGCGTCCAGCGCCCCCGGGTTAACGCGGTAAGGATGGCCTGGTTGTAGGCCCTGTCCACCATCCGGGCGACGCGCCGGTCCAGCAGGGAGCGGGGGTTGTACGGGTCGAAGATGCGCACGTTGTGAGCGAAGCCGACGCGCGCCCGGGGCTGGAGGATGTGGATCTCCCGGTAGGCGGCGGCGTGGCCTGCAAGGAGGTGGCGGATGACGCGCATCGCCGCTTGGAAATCGGATGCGCCGGGGGGGAAGACACCCTCCAGGTGGCCCAGAGTGCCGTAGACGTTGGGCTCGTTGATGGTGCACCACAGGTCGCAGTGCTCACCCAGTGCCTCGACGACCCGGTGCGCGAAACGGGTGAAGAGCGCGATGGTCTCCGGGTTCTCCCAACCGCCCCGCTCGGCCAGCCAGCAGGGGTTGGTGAAGTGGTGGAGGGTGACCATCGGCTCGATGTTCCGCGCGCGCAAGCCCTGCAGCATCTCGCCGTATCGTTCCAGCGCGGAATCGTCGAACTCGCCGGCGCGGGGCTCAATGCGCGACCATTCGACTGAGAGGCGGAGCGCGTTCAGGCCCAGTTCGGCGGCGCGGTCGAAGTCGGCTTCGGCCTTCTCCCACCAGTTGCAGGCCAGCCCAGACTCATGTCCATCTTTGATGTGGCCCTCCTGCTGCTCCCAGGCCCACCAGTCGTTGTTGGTGTTGTTGCCCTCAACTTGATGGGCAGCGGTGGCGACGCCCCATTTGAAGTCGGCGGGAAAGTGGAACGTGGCTTGGGGCATAGATGGTTCTTCTCTTGCAGCGAGGCTGTCGGCTGCGCCAGGTGCGCCCTTGGCCTCTTCCTGGTCCGGCCTGAGGGGGCGTTCATCTTCCTCCCAGTCCATCCATTCCATATCCATGCCTTCGAACGGATCATGGCCCAGGACCTTGTTGGACTTTTTCTTTCTTTTAACCATCGCGGAAAACTCTCTCTACCAGGCGCGCATAGTCGGTCGCGCCGGGACTTTTTGGTGCATATTCGTAGATGCTCATCCGGTGGCTAGGCGCTTCGGAAAGCCTGACGTTCGTCCGGATCGGATCGGCCACCTTGTCAGCAAAGTGTCGCCGTAAGATCCCCATAACCTCGCGATCCTGTCGCAACTGGGCGGAGTAGAGCGTGGGCACGATCAGGTAAAGCCGGACGCGATGTTCGGGTGTCCGGCCGATGGTCTTGAGTGTCTGGATCACTTGCCGGGTACCTACCAGGGCCATGTAGCCCATTGAGACTGGCACGATGAGTTCTTGGACGTATAGCAGGCCGCTCTCGCTCAAGAGGCTGGCCGAAGGCGAGAAGTCGAGGACTATGTAGTCATAGTCCTCTTCCAGGCCCCACAGTTTGTTGACCAGTGCCTGCCGGGCCTTCCGGCTGTCGTCCATGCGCCACAGTTCCCCTTCAGCCCGGAGCAGTTTCTCGTCGCTGGCGATGAGATCGAGATTGTCCCGTGCCTGGACGATGCAGGCCCGCGATTCTGCTTGCCCTAGCAACAGGTGAGCAAGAGAATAGGTATAGGACACGCCCAGGTACGTCGCCAGGCTGCCCTGGGCGTCCAGGTCAACACACAGAACGCGCGCTCCGCGCAAGGCCAGGCCGACGCCCAGGTTTACCACTGTGGTCGTCTTGCCGGTGCCTCCTTTGTAGTTTAGTACACCGATGATTCTGCCCATCTCGATTTCTTCCCCTGCCCCTGTCCAGGGGGGGGCCGTTGGAGGGCAGCGCAATGAACCCGAACAAGTTCGGGACTCCGGTGCGCTGTCCACAGGGATTCCCGGAGACCCGGAGTGAATCACGTCTCATCGTTCGCCGAAGGTCTCTGACCGAGGCGTAAAGAGCTCGGTCGGGAGACCTTCGGCCATCAAGTACAGCGGGTTGAAGATAGGGGCAAGCGTGCGCCGGGCATCATCCGTGCCGGGCGGATGCGCGCCGATTTTTTATTTTATCTGCGAAAACCTGTGTGTATCTGCTTCTCGTCAACTCGTCGGTTTGAGGCGAAGATTCGCTGGATGGTTGTTTGTTTCCTACTTGTTCGCACCGGCGGCGGTGGGGAGCGAGACGGTGAAGGTAGTCCCCTCGCCGACCTGACTCTCCACCGTCACATTCCCGCCATAAGCCGCGACGATTTCCTTGACCAATGCTAACCCCAGTCCCACGCCGCCGTATCGTCGCCGGGCGGAGCCGTCCACCTGGTAGAAGCGCTCGAAGATGCGCTCTAACTGGTCAGGCGGGATGCCGACGCCTGTATCGCTTACCTCCAGGGCGATCTGCTCCCCTTCTTGCCGCAGCCGCACGGTGATCGTTCCTCCCGCGGGAGTGAATTTGACCGCGTTGCCGATCAAGTTATCCAGCACCCGCCGCAGGTAGCCCTGGGAGCCGCTCACAGGGGGGAGTTGGGGCGCGATCTCTGCGTGCAGCGTCAATTCGGCCTGCTCGGTTGCCACCTGGAAGTCCTCCACGGCAGCCCGCGTCAGTTCATCCAGCGGCACCGGCTTCGGCTTGGGGGGACTGACTTCGGCCTCCAGGATGAGCGTGATGTCTTGCACCAGGTCGCCCAGCATGCGCGCGCGGCGTGCGATGACAGCCGCCGGTTTCTGCTGCTCGGGCCGTAACTCCCCCAATTCGCCCGTGTTCAGCATCTCGGCGTAGCCCAGGATGAGGGCCAGCGGTGAGCGCAGTTCGTGAGAGACGTTTTGGATGAACTGGTTCTTGAGACGGTCCAATTCCTCCTGCCGGGCCAGCGCCGCCGCCAGTTCCTCGGCTCGCAGGCGTGCCTCCCGGAAGAGGCGCACGTTATCCAGCGCCAGCCCCAGTTGGCGGGCCACCGCCTCCAGGAGGCGAATCTCGTCGGGCTGCCAGACGTGTTTCTGGCGACAGTAGTCAAAGCCTAGCACGCCGTGGAGCCGCCTCCCAACCTGCACCGGCACCAGCAGCATAGATTGCATACCCAGCGAGTGGTACATCTTTCGCGTGGCCTCGACCCGGAGATCGGTGGCGATGTCGGAGACGGCGAAGGGCTGGCCGGCCAGGAGCGTCTCCAGTTCGACCGTCACGTCGTCGAAAGTAACGCTCAGCCCGATGCCCGGCTCAGTGCCCGGAGCGACCATTTGGTGGGTCGTCTCCAAGATGCAGGTCTCGGGGTCGGCGGTGATGAAGTAGGTGCGGTCGGCCCCCACCAGTTCCTGCAGTCCCTCCAGGGCACTGCCGATTGTGGTGTCCACGTTCAGCGCCGCCCCAAATCCGGCGGAGATACTGTTGAGGAGCGTCAATTCGCGCACGCGGCGTTGGGCCTCTTTATAGAGATGGGCGTTCTCGATGGCGATGGCGGCCTGGTCGGCCAGCAGGCGCAGCACGCGCAACTCGGTTTCGGGGAAGGCGCGGGGTTGCTGGTAGGCGACGCTCATCACTCCTACCACGCGCCGGCCGATCTTGAGCGGCAGGCCAACTATAGCGCCCTCCCAATCAGGAGGCGCATCGGCGAACAGGGGATGGGTGCGCATATTGGGCACGACGACAGGCTGACCCTGCCGGGCAACGGTGTAGGTCAGGCCGTGGGGGCGGGGTTGGGCCAGGGGTTGGCCCTTGCGGCCGTCGGCCCACAATGCAGCGCCAAAAGTCAGGCGACCAGCCTGGTAGAGAAAAATGTGGGCGTTCTGCACCCCGGCTAAGAGCGTCAGTGTGCTCTCCAGAATAGTCTCCAGCACCGCCTCGAGTTCCAGGCTGGAGGTCAGACTGAGGCTTGCCTGGCGCAGAGCCTCCAGTTCGGCAACGCGCCGTTGGGCTGCTTCGAACAATCGCGCATTCTCGATGGCCACGGCGGCCTGGTTGGCGAAGGTGGTCAGCAGCGGAAGTTGCCCCTGAAAAGCGCGCGGCTTGCGGCTGTGCACGAACGCTACGCCCAGTATCTTCCCCCTGGCCTGGATGGGCACGGTAGCGAAGGAACGGATGCCGGCCGCGACGATATCGGGGTTGGCTTCCATCAACTCCCCATCGGGCCGTCGGAGCGGAGGGCTCATCGCCCCCTCGTCGGAGATGGCGTCCACGACCACCGGCTGCCCGTTATCCAGCATGTAGCGGTGGACGCCGTCGCTGCGGATACGCCGTGCCACGGGAGACACGCCCCGGAAGTCCTCAGTCCCCAGCACTGGCTCTCCCTCCTCGTCCAGCAGCACCACGCTGGTGTAGTCCGAGTTGACCACGGAGCCCGCCAGGCCCACGATCTGCTCCAGCACCTCTCTCACGTTCAGGGAGGAGGTGATGACCTTCGAGGCCTGGTTGAGGTTGGCCAGGCTCTCCAGGCGGTGCTGGGCCTGCTCGAACAGCCGTGCGTTCTCGATGGCGGCAGCGGCGTGGCCGGCGAAGGTGCGCAAAGGTTCGATGTGGGCCTGGGTGAAGAAGCCGGGTATGGCGCTATCCACGTTGAGGAAACCGATCACCTCACCGCGCACGACGATGGGCGCGGCCGCCCAGGAGCACAGCCATGCCATCTCCGGCTGGCGGACCCAGGTGGGGTAGGTGGTGGTATCGGGGATGACCATTGGCTCCCTGGTGTCCACCATCTGCTGCAAGTCGGGTAACTCGGAGATGTGGAAGATGACTGTGGATATAAACTCTTCCGTACCGAAATGCTCGTATCCCCGCCAGCGGACGATGTGCACCTGGTCGCCCTCGACGAGCATGACGTTGGCGGCGTCGCTGGGGACGACGCGGCTGACCTGCTCCAGGATGCGGTCCAGCACCTGTTCGAAGTCAAGGGTAGCGGTGACCGCAGCGGCCGCCTCGGCTATCGCCTGTGTCTGACGCCTGGCCTGCTCCCGCTCGATGGCGCTGGCAATGTCATTGGCAGCGGCCCGCAACAGGTCTATCTCTACCTGCTGCCACTTCCGCACCCGGTCGCAGACGGTGAAGCCGATGAAGCCGTACCAGTTGCCAGAGACGAAGAGAGGGAGCACCAGGATGGAGCAGATGTCTTGGGCTGCGAGCACTGCCCGTTCTTCTGCCGGAAAGTCAGCGACTGCACCGGCGATGACCTCGCCGCGTGCCAGGGTCTCCACCCAACGGGCGAAGCCTCTGGCGACGTAGGGGAAGTTCTGCA